>DWXX01000165.1 GCA_019118985.1 Candidatus Faecalibacterium faecipullorum | reverse complement strand
GGCGGCCACGTCCTTGCCCCCCCAGCGCGTACTTCCGGTACTTTGCGTACTTTTTAGAGTATGGGTATTTCCGGTAAAACCCCCTCAAAACGGGCGAATTACCCAAACTACCCCCTTTCCCCAAAGTACCGAAACTACCCGGACTACGCACAGCAAAACCCCCGCCCTTCCCAAAGCGGGAGGGCGGGGGCACGGGTCAGCCGGTCTGGGTCTGGCGGAGCTTCATCTTCTGCCAGCTGACGAAGCCGTAGATGTCGTTTGCCAGGAAGGCCGCAAAGCAGACCACCACCGACAGGTAGCGGATGTCGTACCCGCTCGCGAGGGTCCACAGGACGATCAGGACGACGTCGTTCGCCGCGTAGGCCAGCGCGAACCAGGGGCTGCGCCGGAAGGTCAGGTAGACCGCCAGGAAGCTGGTGGTCACCGAGACGGTGCTGGGCAGAAGGTTGGCGGTGTGGAAACAGCGCAGGACCCAGTAGAACGCCGCCGTGACCGCCGCCGCGCCGACCCACATCCACGCCGCCTCTTTGCGGGTGATGGCGTTGACCCGCACCTCGGCCCTGTTGCCGTTGTAGGGGTGTTTCAGCCAGGCCACGAGGGAAAAGAGGGCCATCGGCATGGTCATGCCGAGGTAGGTGATCATCTCGCCGTAATAGGCGAAGGTGAAGGAGATGGCCCCGTACAGCAGGCTGAACACCACCGACAGGAACTGCCCGAAGGGGTTGCCCTTGGCGTTGAAGATCAGGGAGGTCACCCCGATCAGCGAGGCGCAGAGGGTCATATAGTTCTGCCGGTCGAACAGGCAGAAGGAACCGACGATGGACGCCGCCGACAGAAGCCACAGGCACTTTTCGCCCTTTGAAAAATAACCGCGCATCTCTTACCCCAGCACCTCCACATGGTCGAACAGGTCTTTGGCCCGGCCGATGGCCTCGCGGCTGCCGAAGGCGCAGCGGACCCCGCCGGCCATCTTATCGGCCAGGGCGGCCGCCTCGGCGTTCAGCCAGGGGCCGGTGACGCCGCACAGGGCGGCCCGGTCGGCGGCGGCCAGCTGGTCGGTCACCCCGCAGAACCACCGGCGGTCGGCCTCAAGGGCCTGCTGGCGGGGCTTGCGGGGCGGGTCGGCCTGCGCCACCGTCCCCACGATGCACTCGCTCAGGGCCTCGTCGGTCCACTGCCGGGCGGCCAGGGCGGCCGGCCCCCCGGCAAAGCGCCGGTAGCTGCCGGCGGCGTGGGGGTCGCGGTAGGTGTAGATCAGCTCGAACCCGGCCCGGCTGAGCATCCCCGCGCCGTAGGCGCCGCCCTTTTCACGGATGGCCTGCCACAGGTACTCGTAGCTCATCACCTGGGCCAGCACCTTGCGGGCGGCGTCGCCGTCCCCCGGCCAGGCCAGGACGTCGTAGTTCACCCCGCCCTGGATGATGAACGCCTCGTGCGCCGGCCGGGCCAGCGGCTCACGATAGGGCTGCGCCGGGCCGCGGCTGGACGCCCCCCCGGCGAAACGGCTGCCGGGCAGCAGCCCCCGCAGGGCCGCCCGGGCCGCGTCGCTGCCGTGGCAGCAGACGGTCAGGGCGCAGCGGTGCAGGATCTTCTCCCGCACGGCGTCCAGCCGGGCCGCAAGGGCCGCCCAGTCGCCCCCTTCCAGCAGCCCGCAGAGGAAGCGGTAGCCGCTCACCCCGCCCATCCGCTCGGTCAGGGCCGCCTGCACCGAGAAGCACCGCCCCGCCCGCAGGATGGCATAGTTGTGCCCGCTGCGGATGAAGTCCTGCTCGTAGTTCAGCTTGAGCTGCTCCAGCGCCTGCCGGACGGCCGTCTCGGCCTGCCGGCCGGCCAGACGGGTGTCGTACAGCAGCTCGCCCATCAGCTCCACCGCCTTGTCCAGGCTGCGCTCCAGCAGGCTGGCCCGGGCCTCGAATTTGGCGATGCAGGGCTTGTCCGCCTGCCGCCCGGTCCAGACGTCGGTGGTCAGGACGCTCTCCCCCAGCCAGGTATTCCGCAGGGTGGCCAGCTCGAGGGCGGTGTGGCGGGCGGTATCCAGCTCTTCCAGCACCGCCGGCAGCAGGGCGGCGTAGTCCATCTCCCCGGCGGTCAGGGCCCCCAGGTCGTAGTAGAAGTTGAGGTAGCAGCTGCCCGCCGTCGGCCTGCTGACCAGGGTCAGGCCGGCCAGCTCCTCGCGCCGTGCGGGGGCAAAGCGGGGCGGCTGCCCCAGGTCGGCCACCGTCAGCGGGTGGTCCAGCCTGAGCTTGCCCTCCTGCCGGGCGCTGGCCGCGCCGGCGGGGCGGGGCGCCTCGGGCACAAGGGTCACCTCCACCGGCGCGGGGGCGAAGAGCTCCCGCAGCAGCCCGTCGTACCAGTCTGTGCCCAGCTTGCTGCGCAGGAAGCCAAAGACCGGCCCGGGCCGCAGGCCGGCCATGGGGTCGCCGGTGTGCAGCCAGCCGGCGGCCGCCTCGATGGCGGCCAGCACCCCGTCGGGCGTCCGGCCCGGCCGCTCGGTCACCTGGAACTCCAGGCTGTTGATGGAGGCGGTCAGCAGCGCCTCGGGGATGCCGCCGGCCAGGATGCCGTCCACCCCCGAGCGCACCGCATCGGCAAAGCGGGCGGCCCGGGCCTCGTCGGTGCCCTTCAGCACCAGCTCCAGCACCGGCTGCTGCACCGACCCGTCGAAGCCGACGTCGATGTCCGCCCCGAGGTCCTGGTCCAGCAGGTACTTTTTCAGGGGGGACTGGTTGGTCGACAGCAGCGCGTCCAGCAGGATGCTGACGGCGGTCTGCTTTTCCATCTCCTCAAAGCGGCCGGTGTACCAGCCCAGGGCGCACTGCACCGGGATGCTTTCGGGGGTCCCGGTGGCGTACGCCACCCGCTTTTTGACCCCCGCCTGCGGGTACTGCAGCGGGGTGCGGGGCCGGGGCGCCCCCTTCGGCATACAGGACAGGTAGGCTTTGTCCAGAAAGGCCAGCTTTTCGGCCATGTCCATCCTGCCGTAGAGGGTGATGCAGCAGTTGTCGGGGCGGTAGTGCCGGCGGTAGACCTTGACATACTGCTCATAGGTCAGCCCGGGGATGGACGCCGGGTCGCCCCCCGACACAAAGCCGTAGCCGTTGTCGGGGAAGAGGGCCGCCTCCATGGCGGCGTCCAGCTGCGCCTCGGGGGCGGCCAGCGCCCCCTGCATCTCGTTGTACACCACCCCGCTGAAGCTGCCGTCCGCCTGCCGGTGCCAGCCCTCCTGCTCAAAGACGGTGCGCTCGGTCACCGCAAGGGGCTTGAATACGGCGTTGAGGTAGACGTCCATCAGATTGCGGAAGTCGGCCTCGTTGGGGGTGGCGAAGGGGTAGACCGTCTTATCGGGGAAGGTCATGGCGTTGAGGAAGGAGGCCATGCTGCTCTTGACCAGCTGCAGGAAGGGGGAGGTGACGGGGTACTTCTCCGACCCGGCCAGCACCGAGTGCTCCAAAATGTGGAACACCCCCGAGTCGTCGCAGGGGAAGGTGCCGAACCCGATGCCGAAGGCCTTGTTCTCGTCCTCGTTCTCGATCAGCAGGACGGTCGCCCCGCTGACGTCGTGGGTCAGGGTGGTGGCCGTCCCGTGGAAGAGGGCGCTCGCTTCCTTTTTTATAAGGGTATAGCCGGGGTAGATGGTGTCTTTCATGCCGTTTCTCCTTTGGTTGGCCGCGCTGTGCGGGGTTTTTGCCTATTGTATCATTCCCCGCGGCGGAAAGCAATCGCCGCCCTGCCGCATCTGGCAGGATGCACAATCGGGCGGGCTGATTTTCGTCGTTTTCCCATGGGGCGACCATTAAAATGTAGGGATACAACACAAAATATTTCTAATCTTTGAACGCCCGCCCGTGATATACTACAGTACACGGTAACCAATATCCCGAAACGATGTACAGTGCAAACTGTGCAAAGTGACCGTCACACACCGGGCCGGCCCCCCTAGCGCGGGGCGGCGGTACCCCGCCGGCCGGCCCCCAGCCAGAAAAGGAGTAATCACTTATGGCAAACACCGGAACTGCCGTGCGTCCCTTCGGCATGCGGGACAAGCTCGGCTACATGTTCGGTGACTTCGGCAACGATTTCACCTTCATGCTCTCCTCCAGCTTCATGATGGTGTTCTACACCGACATCATGGGCGTGCCGGCCGCCATCGTCGGCCTGCTGATGATGATCGCCCGCTTTGTGGACGCCTTCACCGACGTGGCCATGGGCCAGATCGTCGACCGCGCCAAACCCACCAAGGACGGCCGCTTCCGCCCCTGGATCAAGCGGATGTGCGGGCCGGTGGCCATCGCCTCCTTCCTGATCTACCAGTCCGAGTTCGCGGGCATGCCCATGGCCTTCAAGGTGGTGTGGATGTTCGTCACCTACATCCTGTGGGGCTCCATCTTCTACACCTCCATCAACATCCCCTACGGCTCGATGGCCTCCGCCATTTCGCCCGAGGCCAACGACCGCACCCAGCTGTCCACCTTCCGCAGCATCGGCGCCACCCTGGCAAACCTGGTCATCGGCACCGCCACCCCGCTGCTCGCCTATGAGACGGTCAACGGCGCCCCGCAGCTCAGCGGCAGCCGTATGCTGTTCATGGCCGGCCTGTTCAGCGTCTGCGCCATCGTCTGCTACATCATCTGCTTCAACCTGACCACCGAGCGCGTTGAGATCCCCGCCAAGACCGAAAAGTTCGAGCCCGTCGCCCTGGTCAAGCGCATCTTCACCAGCCGGTCGCTGCTGGGCATCATCCTGGCCGCCCTCTGCCTGCTGCTGACCATGCTGACCATGACCGGCATGAACCCCTACATCTTCCCCTACTATTTCAAGAACACCGCCGCCCAGTCGGCCGTCGCCATGTGCTCGTCTGTGGCGTCCCTGTTCGTGGTCGCCCCGCTGGCCACCATGCTGGCCACCAAGATCGGCAAGAAGGAGACCGCCATCGCCGGTTCCCTCTTCGGCGCCGCCGTCTACCTGGTCTGCTTCATCCTCCATCCTGAGAGCGGCTGGGTCTACCTGGGCTTCTACACCGTGGCTTACGCCGGCCTGGGCCTGTTCAACACCATCGTCTGGGCCATGATCACCGACGTCATCGACGACAGCGAGGTCAAGAACGGCGTCCGCGAGGACGGCACCATCTACTCGGTCTACTCCTTCGCCCGCAAGCTCGGCCAGGCGTTCTCGGCCGGCCTGATCGGCGCGCTGCTGAGCATGATCGGCTACTCCACCGCCACCCAGCAGGACCCCGCCGTCCTGGGCGGCATCTACAACATCGCCTGCCTGGCCCCCATCATCGGCTTCACCGTCATCGCTCTGGTGCTGTGGTTCGTCTACCCCCTGAGCAAGAAGGTGGTCGACGGCAACGTCGCAACCCTGAAGGCCCGCCGCGCCGGCAAGTGATGCCGCGCCCCATTTTCCGTAACTCTCTCAGATATGCTCTGACCTCCTGATCGCTATGCGCAGCGCCCCTCGGCCTTTCAGCCGGGGGGCGTCGCCATGCCCGGGGGGCCGCTCTGCGCTTGAAAGCGGCCCTGAATCCTGAACAGTCCGAAAACTTTTTGCGAAACCCCTTGCCAACCGGCCCGTCCCCGGCTATACTGATAAGCCGAACGCCGCCGCGAAGGGAGGGAACAGCCGTGCGGCCCAACATCGTAGCACACCGGGGGGCGTCCCACCTTGCCCCCGAGAATACCCTGGCCGCCTTCCGGCTGGCCGCCGCCATGGGGGTGGACGGCATCGAGTTCGACACCCTCTTCACCGCCGACGGGCATCTTGTGGTCCACCACGAGTACATCACCGACCTGCACGCCAACGCCCGGGAGGTGATCCCCTGGTGTACCCTCGACCAGCTGCGCACCCTCGACTTCGGCAGCTGGAAGGACCCCCGCTGGGCCGGCGAGAAGATACCCACCTTTGCCGAGGCGGTGGAAGCCTGCAGCACGGTCAGCTCCATCCAGGTGGAGTTCAAGTCCCCCCTCGGGGCCAACGCCACCACCGACCAGGACGCCTTTGCCGAGCGCATCCTGGAGGAGGTCGAGTCCACCGGCCTTGCCGACAAGATCATCATCACCTCTTTCAACCACGGCATCCTCAGCCGGGTGAAAAAGCTCTCCCCTGCGCAGCGGGTGGGGGTGCTGACCCTCAACTCGGTGGACAACTACCTGGCCCCGCCCCCCGCCCTGCTGCAGGCCCTCGGGCTGGAAAACGGCGCCCTCAGCCTTGAGAACGGCCCCGCCGGCCTGCCGGGGGAAGAGGAAGCCGTCCGCCGGATGCTGGAGCTGGCCGCGGCCGCCCCGCAGGACCTCGACGACGAGAACGCCTCCCCCCTCCGCTGGGTGATGGACCGGCTGTGGGCCCTGACCTCCGACCACCCGGGCGAGAACCTCTTTGAGATCCTGCTCTGCCTGGCCTCGCAGCACGACCTGGCCTCCTACATCGCGGCGCTGGACTTCGTCCCCGAGGTGGTCAGCTGCCAGTACCACACCTGCTTCCGCGACAGGGCCCTGGTGCAGAAGATCGAGGCCATGGGCATCGAGGCCGCCCCCTGGCCGGTGGACAAGGTGCTGGACCTTGAGAGCATCCTGGATATGCGCCCGACCACGGTGGTCACCAACCGGCCCGAGCGGCTGTTCGAGATGCTCGACCCCGGCTGGGTCATGCCCGACGCGGCCGCCGCCATGCTGACATAAACAAAGCGACGGGTCTGTCACCGCTTTTTGCCTTGACAAACCCGTTGTTTTCTGTCACAATAGTTTCGTATCAAATTGTTTTACCGTGAAACTGTCCGGCTGCCAACAGCCAAAGGAGTACCATACCATGTGCACAGACACCCTCCCCCCTCTGCCCATCGAGGGTTCGATGCCCGCCAAAGACCTGCCCCAGGTCATCCCGGCCCAGATGCGGCGGGTCAACAACCTGATTTCCCGCCGGGTCAACCTCTACAGCCGCCAGAACGGCGTCGAGGACGTCACCGCCATGCACGGGTGGATCCTCGCCTACCTCTACCGCGAGCGGGACCGCGAGGTCTTTCAGCGTGACATCGAGCACGCCTTTTCCATCACACGGTCCACCGTCACCAACATCCTGCAGCTGATGGAGAAAAAGGGCTACATCCGCCGGATGAGCGTCCCCCAGGACGCCCGGCTCAAGCGGCTGATCCTGACCGAGGCGGGGGCGCGGGCCCACCGGCAGATCATGCTCAGCCTGCGGCAGACCGACCAGTACGTCTCGGGCCTTCTGACCGAGGAGGAGAGCGCCGAGCTGCTCCGCCTTCTGAACAAGCTGCGGGCCGGCCTTGAGTGAGGCCGCGCCCCATCCCCTGAACAAACTGTGAACAGATTCTGAAACCTGCCCCGCCGCGGTTGACAATCCGTTCCAGTTTCGATACAATGTTCGATGCAAAACAAAAATCGTTCGACCACGAACAAAAGTCCAGAGGAGGTATGTCCCATGATCAAAAAGCTGGCCTCCCATCTCGGCGCATACAAAAGCGCCGCGATCATCACGCCGCTCCTGTCGGCGCTTGAGGCCATCATGGACGTTCTGCTGCCTTTGCTGATGTCCTACATCATCGACCAGGGCATCGAAAAGGGCGATATGAACGCCGTCGTCAAGTACGGCCTGCTCACCTTTCTGGTGGCGGCCTGCGCGCTGCTGCTGGGCCTGTCGGCCGGCCGCTTTGCCGCGCGGGCTTCCGCCGGGTACGCCGGCAACCTGCGCGACGCCATGTTTGAGCGGATCCAGCACTATTCCTTCACCAACATCGACAAGTTCTCCACCGCGGGCCTCGTCACCCGGATGACCACCGACGTCACCAACGTGCAGAACGCCTTCCAGATGCTGATGCGGATGTGCATCCGCGCCCCGGTCCACCTGGTGTTCGCCCTCATCATGGCGGTCATCATCAACCCCCACCTGACCGGCATCTTCCTGGTGGCGATGGTCTTTCTGGTGCTGGTGCTGGGCTGCATCATGATCCCCACCACCAGGATCTTCGACCGCGTCTTTAAGAACTACGACAACCTCAACGCCTCGGTGCAGGAGAATATCGCCGCCATCCGTGTGGTCAAGAGCTTCGTGCGGGAAAAGCACGAGGACGACAAATACGCCAAAGCCTGCCAGGGCCTGTACGACCAGTTCGTCAAGGCCGAGAGCCGCCTCAGCTTCAATAACCCCTCGATGCTCGTGGCGGTCTACGGCTGCAACCTGGCCCTGTCCTGGTTCGGCGCCCACTATGTGCTGCGGGGCATCATCACCACCGGCCAGCTCAACGCCCTGTTCGGCTACACCATGAACATCCTGATGAGCCTGATGATGCTGTCGATGGTCTTCGTCATGCTCAGCATGTCGGTGGCCTCCTGCCGCCGCATCATCGAGGTGCTGGACGAACCCACCGACCTGCCCCCCGCCAAAGACCCCGTCCAGACCGTCAAGGACGGCAGCGTCGAGTTCGACCATGTCACCTTCAAGTACAAGCACGGCACCGGCAGCCCGGTGCTCAGCGACATCACCTTCCGCATCAAGCCGGGCGAGACGCTGGGCATCATCGGCGGCACCGGCTCGGCCAAGTCCAGCCTGGTGCAGCTGATCCCCCGGCTGTACGACGTCGCCGAGGGCGCCGTCCGGGTGGGCGGCGTGGACGTCCGCGACTACAACCTCGACGTGCTGCGCCGCGAAGTCTCGATGGTGCTGCAGAAGAACGTCCTGTTCTCGGGCACCATCCTCGATAACCTGCGCTGGGGCGACGAGAACGCCACCGAGGAAGAGTGCGTCGAGGCCTGCCGCCTGGCCTGCGCGGACGAGTTCATCGAGCGCTTCCCCGACAAGTACAACACCTGGATCGAGCAGGGCGGCTCCAACGTGTCGGGCGGGCAGAAGCAGCGGCTGACCGTCGCCCGCGCCCTGCTGCGCAAGCCCAAGATCCTGATCTTGGACGACTCGACTTCCGCGGTGGACACCGCCACCGACGCCAAGATCCGCGCAGCCTTCCGCGAGAAGCTGCCCGGCACCACCCGCATCATCATCGCGCAGCGCATCTCCTCGGTGCAGGACGCCGACCGCATCCTGGTGCTGGACAACGGCCGCATCGACGGCCTGGGCACCCACGAGGAGCTGCTGGCCACCAACAAGATCTATCAGGAAGTCTACACCAGCCAGACCCAGGGCGGCGGCGACTTCGACAAACAGGGAGGTGAAGGGTAATGGCCGCACAGAACGTACGCACCGTCCACGGCCCCGGGCCCCGGGGCAGCATGGGGCGCCCCCGCCCCAAGGTGGCGAACCCCGGCAAACTGATCCGCCGGGTGCTGGGCGAGGTGTTCAAACACTACGCCCCCCACTGCCTGGTGGTGCTGGTCTGCATCTTCCTCAGCGCCTTTGCCAACGTGCGGGCCAGCCTCTTCCTGCAGACGCTGGTGGACGATTACATCACCCCCATGCTGGGCCAGCCCAGCCCCGACTTCGGCCCGCTGCTGGGCGCGCTGGTCAAGATCGGCTGCATCTACCTGGTGGGCATCCTGGCGGCGTGGACCAACGCCCGCATCATGGTCAACGTCACCCAGGGCACCATGCGGAACATCCGCACCGAGCTGTTCTCCCACATGGAGAGCCTGCCCATCCGCTACTTTGACACCCACCCCCACGGCGACATCATGTCGGTCTACACCAACGACGTCGACACCCTGCGCCAGATGATCAGCCAGAGCATCCCCCAGCTGATCACCAGCGTCATCACCATCATCTCGGTGCTGGTCAGCATGATCATGCTGGACATCCCCATGACCATCCTGACCTTGTGCATGGTGGGGGTGATGCTGCTGTGCTCCAAAAAGATCAGCGCGCAGAGCGGCAAGTACTTCATCTCCCAGCAGCGGGACCTCGGCGCCGTCAACGGCTACATCGAGGAGATGCTGGAAGGCCAGAAGGTGGTCAAGGTCTTTACCCATGAGCAGAAGACCCTGGACGGCTTCAAGGAGCTGAACGCCAAACTGAAGGACAGCTCCATCCGCGCCAACGGCTTCGCCAACATCATGATGCCGGTCAACGCCCAGCTGGGCAACGTCAGCTACGCGCTGTGCGCGCTGCTGGGCGCGGCGCTGGCGGTGGGCGGGGTCGGCGGGGTCACCCTCGGCACCGTCATGGCCTTCCTGGCGCTGAACAAGAGCTTCAATATGCCCATCACCCAGGTGTCGATGCAGGCCAACAGCGTCATCATGGCCCTGGCCGGCGCCGAGCGGATCTACGCCATGATGGACGCCCCCAGCGAGACCGACGACGGCTACGTCACCCTGGTCAACGCCAAATACGACCGGGAGAACAACCTGGTCGAGACCGACGAGCGCACCGGCCTCTGGGCCTGGAAGCACCCCCACCACGACGGCACCCTGACCTACACCAAACTGGCCGGCGACATCCGGTTCTTTGACGTCGACTTCGGCTACACCCCCGAAAAGACCGTCCTGCACGACATCAACCTCTACGGTCTGCCCGGGCAGAAGATCGCCTTCGTCGGCTCGACCGGCGCGGGCAAGACCACCATCACCAACCTCATCAACCGCTTTTACGACATCCAGGACGGCAAGATCCGCTACGACGGCATCAACATCCGCAAGATCAAAAAGGCCGACCTGCGCCGCTCGCTGGGCATCGTCCTGCAGGACACCCACCTGTTCACCGGCACCGTGATGGACAACATCCGCTACGGCCGGCTGGACGCCACCGACGAGGAGTGCGTGGCGGCGGCGAAACTCGCCAACGCCGACGGCTTCATCCGCCGGCTGCCCGACGGGTATGACACCGTCCTCACCGGCGACGGGGCCAGCCTCTCCCAGGGGCAGCGGCAGCTGCTGTCCATCGCCCGGGCCGCCGTGGCCGACCCGCCGGTGCTCATCCTGGACGAGGCACCAGGCCCATGCATCCCCCCACCAGCGCATACACCAGCGCTTCCAGCAAAAA
>DWXX01000164.1 GCA_019118985.1 Candidatus Faecalibacterium faecipullorum | reverse complement strand
GTAATTGCCCGCCGCCCCGATCCAGGGCGTGCCGGCGGTGAAGCCGGCGTTCGGCCCCGCGTCCCACTGCATGGGGGTGCGGCCGTTGTCCCGGCTGCGCTGGGCCAGGGTCTCGAGGGCCTCGGCCTCGGTCTCGCCCTTATCCCGCAGGATGCGGTAGTAGTTCAGGCTCTCGACGTCCCGGTACTGCCCGATGGCGGTGAAGTGGGCGTTGGTCATCCCCAGCTCCTCCCCCTGGTAGATGTAGGGGGTGCCCCGCATCAGGTGGATGGCCGCGCCCAGCATTTTGGCGCTCTCGGCCCAGTACCTGCCCTCGTCGCCGAAGCGGCTGACCGCCCGGGGCTGGTCGTGGTTGCACCAGAAGAGGGCGTTCCAGCCGCCGCCGGCTTCCATCCCCTCCTGCCAGCGGGCGAAGAGGTCTTTCAGCGCCATCCGGTCGGGGGGCATCAGGGCCCACTTGTCCCCGTTCTTGTAGTCCACCTTGAGGTGGTGGAAGTTAAAGGTCATGGTCAGCTCGCGGTTGGCGGGGTTTGAGTAGCCGATGCAGTGTTCAAGGGTGGTGGAGGACATCTCCCCCACCGTGATCATCCCCTCGATGCCGCCGGCGGCTGCCAGCTCCCGCAGGTAGCGGTGGACCTTCCGCCCGTCGGTGTAAAAGCGGCGGCCGTCGCCCTGGTGGTCGTCCTCGAACACTTCGGGCTTGGAGATCAGGTTGACCACGTCGAACCGGAAGCCCTTGACCCCCTTGCCCTTCCAGAAGCGGAGGATGTCGGCCAGCTCGGCCCGCACCTCGGGGTTCTCCCAGTTGAGGTCGGCCTGGGTCACGTCGAACAGGTGCAGATACCACTTGCCGAGGGCGGGGAGATATTCCCAGGCCGGCCCGCCGAACTTGGACACCCAGTTGGTGGGCGGGCTGTCGGGGCTGCCGTCCTTGAAGATGTAGTAATCCTGGTACTTTTTCTCCCCGGCGAGGGCCCGCCGGAACCATGCGTGCTCGGTGGAGGTGTGGTTGAACACCATGTCCAGCATCAGGCCGATGCCGCGCCGCGCCGCCTCCCGGATGAGGGTCTCGAGGTCGGCCATGGTGCCGAAGCGGGGGTCCACCGCCCGGTAGTCGGCCACGTCGTAGCCGTTGTCCCGCTGCGGCGAGGGGAAGAAGGGGGTCAGCCAGAGGTAATCGACCCCGAGGTCTTGGAGGTAGTCCAGTTTGGCGGTGATGCCGGGCAGATCGCCCAGGCCGTCGCCGTTTGCGTCGTAAAAGGATTTGGGGTAGATCTGATAGACCACCTTGTCCTGAAAGTTCGTCATAGTTTTTCACCTGCCTGTCGCTTGATGAAACGTCACTGCACGCCCTTCTTTTTGCCCATCGCGACGGTCAGCACGAAGGGGACGACCATGGCGATGGCCATGCAGAGGGCGAAGGAGAGCATCGACGCGGGCTGGATGGACAGGATGCCGGGCAGCCCGCCCACGCCCACCGAGTTGGCGGTGGCCACCGAGTAGGCGTTCAGCAGCTGCCCCGACACCAGCGTCAGGCCCAGCACGATGCCGAGGCTCTGGGTGGTGCCCATCTTTTTGGTCACCGACCAGCAGATGCAGACCGGCAGCATGTGGAAGATGGCCTCGCCGATCAGCCACAGGAAGCTGTCCACCCCGCTCCAGAACTGGCTGACCTGCACGAGGGTCTTGGTGCCGTTCTCCAGCAGGTACATGCTGTCGATGCAGTTGCGGAAGCCCAGAATCAGGCCGCCGGTGATCATGATGGGGATGAGGGGCGCGAAGATCTCAGCCAGAGCGCTCATCACCTTCTGGGCGGGGTTCTGGTTCTGCTTGGCCGCGCTCTTGACGGCGTCCTTGGAGACGCCCTCGATCCCCGACACGGCCACAAAGTCGTTGTAAAAGTCGCTGACGGTATTGCCGATGATGACCTGGAACTGCCCCGCCTGGGTGAAGGTACCCTTGGCCGATTTGATCTTCTCGATGCGGGGCACGTCGGCTTTGGCCGGGTCGTTGAGTACAAAGCGCATCCGGGTGACGCAGTGGGAGACCGCTGCGATGTTCTCTTTGCCGCCGACTGCCGCGAGCAGCTCTTTGGCGTCCTGCTGGTATCTGCCCATGAAACATCCTCCTCAAAGTAGGCAACATGCTGCGAACACGTTCAAACTTGTGAACATGTTCAAATATCTCGTTCGGTCTGTGGACAGTATAGCACCGCCGGCGGCAAAGTCAATGGATTTTGATAAAACGGCATATCAAAACGATATTTTCAGAACCTGGCACAAACTGCCCCCTTGCAATTTGGGAGAGATTGCTGTATACTGGGTTCAAACATTTGAACATGTGGAGGCGAACGACCATGCCAAGGGCAAAGTACGAAGGCATATACCGCAGCATCAAGCAGAAGATCGAAGCGCAGGACTACCCCTACCAGTCCCTGCTGCCGGCCGAGAGCGAGCTGATCGGCGAATACGGCTGCGCCCGCAACACACTGCGCCGCGCCCTGGCCGAGCTGACCGACCAGGGCTACCTGCAGCCCATCCAGGGCAAGGGGGTGCGGGTGATCTACCGCCCGGCGGGCAAGACCGCCTTCCTGATCGGGGTGATCGAGAGCTTTCAGGAGACAAACGAGCGCAACGGCCTGCACGCCGTCACCAGGGTGGTGCGGTTCGAGGGCATCGAGACCGACGAGCGTCTGGCCTCCCAGAGCGGCTTCATGGTGGGTGAGCCGCTGTGGGCCATCGAGCGGGTGCGCTACCTCGACGGCAAGGCCCTCATCCGGGACGTCAACTACTTCTCCCAGGCGATGGTGCCGGGGCTGACGGCCGAGATCGCCGCACAGTCCATCTACGAATACATCGAAAAGACCCTGCACATGCGGATCACCACCACCAAGCGCCGGGTGACGGTCGAGCGGGCCGCCGCCCGGGATGAAGAGCTGCTGGACCTGGACGGCTACGGCAGCGTGGTGGTGGTCTCCAGCCTGACCTTCGACGGGGACGGGCTGCTGTTCGAGTACACCCAGTCCCGCCACCAGCCGGCCTCTTTCTGCTTTGAGGACACCGCCACCCGCCGCCGCGCCCCCGCCGGCGGGGAGCAGGGGCGGTAAAAGGAGGGTGTGCGCAATGGCTGCGTTTGTGATCGAGGGCAGGACGGTGGAGGTGTTCCCGGGCGCGGTGCCGGGCAGCCCGGTGGTCTACCTGAACACCTGCGAGCAGGAAGGGGAGGCGGTGTGCCGGCAGCTGCGTGCCGGCGGCTGCCCGGACCTCTCTCTGGTGGCGGTGGGCGGGCTGGACTGGAGCCGCGACATGGCCCCATGGGACTGCCCGCCCATCTCGGCAAAGGCCGCCCCCTGCACCGGCGGGGCGGACGAGTACCTCGCTGTGCTGCTGCACAGGATCATGCCGGCGGCGGAGCAGCTTGTGCCGGGCAGCCCCGCGTGGCGGGGCATCGCGGGCTACTCGCTGGGCGGGCTGTTCGCGGTGTACGCCCTCTGCCGGACCGACGTCTTTGCCCGCGCGGCGAGCGTGTCCGGCTCGCTGTGGTTCCCGGGCATCGGGGGGTATCTCTCGGCCCATCCGCCGCTGCGCCGGCCCGACTGCATCTACTTTTCCCTGGGCGATCGGGAGGACAGGACCCGCAACCCGTTCCTGCGGACCGTCCGGCAGAATACCGAGCAGATCGCGGCCTTCTATGCAGGGCAGGGGGTCGACACGGTCTTTCAGCTGAACCCCGGCAGCCATTTCCGGGACGTGCCGCAGCGGACGGCGGCCGGGCTCCGGTGGATGGCGGGGCGGTGACGGTCGGATACCCGCACGAAAAAACCGCCGCAGGCCATACGAACGGGCCTGCGGCGGTTGTATGCTGTTTTGGGGCGGGGGGTCAGTCCTCGACGTAGTAGAGCATCTTGCTGTAGGTGGGCAGCGGCCAGTACTTGTCGCCGCAGACCGTCTCGGCGTCGTCGGCGGCAGAGCGCAGCTCGGCCATGATGGGCACCACCCGGTCGTGGAAGGAGTTGGCCTTGGCGGTCATGTCGGTCAGGCCCTGGGCGGTACGCTCGGCGGCGGCCAGGTGGTCGATGGCGTCCGACATCTTGTCGGCGTCCCGGGCCAGCCGCTCGAGGATGGCGGTCTCGGCCCTGGCGCTCAAAGTCTCGCTGACCGCCTTTTTGGCGGCGATGGTGCGGGCGAGGTCGCCCATGTAGCTGTTGATGGCGGGCAGCAGCTGGCGGCGGGCCATTTCCAGCATGGTCAGCGCCTCGATGTTGATGATCTTGGCGTAGTGCTCCATCTCGACTTCGTACCGGCTGAACATCTCGGTGCGGGTCATGACGCCGAACTCTTCCATCAGCTGGATGTTCTTGGGGGCGATGAGGGCGGGCAGGGCGGCGGGGGCGTACTTTTTGTTGGGCAGCCCGCGGCGCTCGGCTTCCAGCTCCCACTCGTGGCTGTAGCCGTCCCCGTTGAAGATGACCCGCCGGTGGTCGCGGATGGTCCGCTTGACCAGGGCGATGGCGGCGGCGGTGAAGTCTTCGGCGCTTTCCAGCTCGTCGGCGTAGCCCTTGAGCTCCTTGGCGACGGCGGTGTTCAGGATGGTGTCGGCGTCGCTCAGGTTCTGGTGGGAGCCCGGCATACGGAACTCGAACTTGTTGCCGGTGAAGGCGAAGGGCGAGGTGCGGTTGCGGTCGGTGGTGTCCTTGCTGAACCTGGGCAGGACGTCCACCCCGAGGTCCATCTTCATCCGCACCGGCCCGGCGTAGGGGGAGTCGGAGGCGATGGCGTCGATGACGGCTTCCAGCTCTTCGCCCACAAAGATGGAGATGACGGCGGGGGGCGCTTCGTTCGCGCCCAGGCGGTGGTCGTTGCCCGGGGTGGCGACCGAGGTGCGCAGCAG
>DWXX01000163.1 GCA_019118985.1 Candidatus Faecalibacterium faecipullorum | reverse complement strand
AGGGCCCCGCCGGCGCGGCCGCCGCGCTGGCGTCGGTGCTCTGCCTGGGGGCGCCCTTCTCCTCCACCCTGGTGGCCGGGCTGGCCGCCCTGCGCACCCAGCGGACGGCCGGGGCCCTCGGCGCGGTCATCCCCGGGTGGGCGGCCATCGAGGAGCTGAACGGCATCGACACCATCCAGGTGGACGCAGGGGAACTGTTCACCCCCGAGAGCGCCCAGCTGGAGGATATCCGCATCTTCAAGGGGGGCCGCATCGACCGGGCCATCCTCTATACCGCAAGCGTCCTCAACCAGGGGTGCAACACCCTCAGCCGGCTGTTCCGCACCATCATCGCCGACCGCACCGACATCCTGCCCCCGGTCAAGGATTTTGAGCGCCATGTGGGGCTGGGCTTTTCGGGCTGGTGCGGCAGCGACCGCATCCTGATCGGCACCCGCGCCTACATGGAGCAGGAGGGCATCGCCCTGCCCGACCCGGCGTATGAGGCCCGCCACTCCCGCGATGGGGAACTGCAGGTGCTCTACCTCGCGGTGTCGGGGAATATGTACGCCATGTTCGTGCTGCGGTACCTGGGCGGCAAGCACGCCGCCCGCAGCCTGGCGGTGCTGCAGCGGGAGAACATCCGCCTGCTGGTCACCTGCCAGGACCCCTCCCTGACGGCCGAGCGGATCGCCGCGGCCTACCACCTGCCCGACGGGCTGGTCACCGTGCTGGGCGCAGACCAGTGCGCGGCCCTTGCCCCCGCCGTCAGCGCCGTGGGCGACTGGCCCTGCTGTATGCTGCACCTGAAAGGCTTCGCCAGCCTGACCGGCGGGCTGCGGGCGGCACAGCGGGCCCGCGCCGCCGAGGGCAGCGGGGTGGCCGTCCAGATGGTGTCGGCCGGCTTCTCGGCCGTCATCGGGCTGCTGCTGAGCTATTCGGGCAGCATCGGCACCCTGTCGCTTCTGGTGGTGCTGATGTACCAGGCGGCGTGGAGCGCCCTCGGCATCGCGGCCGCCGCCCTCAAGCAGCGGGAGTGATATGCCACTTCCTGGCAGAAATGAGAATGATTCTTGAAAACTTGCCAAAGCCCCTTGCAAACACGCCCGGGATGAAGTATAATAAACCTACAAGGCCCGCTGTGCGGGCGCTGTAGAGCGTAAAACAAGATACCCGCCCATGCAAACCATCGTATGCGACATGATACAGCAAAGGAGAGAATGACCATGGAACTGAAGGGCAGCAAGACCGAGAAAAATTTGATGGAAGCGTTTGCCGGCGAGAGCCAGGCCCGCAACAAGTACACCTACTTTGCCAGCCAGGCCAAGAAGGAAGGCTACGTCCAGATGGCCAAGATCTTTGAGGAGACCGCGGCCAATGAGAAAGAGCACGCCAAGATCTGGTTCAAGCTGCTGAACGGCGGCGAGATCCCCGACACCGCCACCTGCCTGAAGATGGCCGCCGGCGGCGAGCACGAGGAGTGGACCGAGATGTACCCCCGCATGGCCGCCGAGGCCAAGGAGGAGGGCTTCAACCAGATCGCCGCCCTGTTCACCATGGTGGCCGGCATCGAGAAGGAGCATGAAGAGCGTTACCTCGCCCTGGCCGAGAATCTGGCCAACAGCCAGGTCTTTGCCCGTGAGGAGCAGCAGGTCTGGCAGTGCTCCAACTGCGGCTACACCTTCATCGGCAAGTCCGCCCCCCTCAAGTGCCCGGTCTGCGCGCATCCCCAGGCCTACTTTGAGCTGAAGGTCAAGAACTACTAA
Source organism: Candidatus Faecalibacterium faecipullorum (assembly GCA_019118985.1). Lineage (GTDB taxonomy): Bacteria > Bacillota > Clostridia > Oscillospirales > Ruminococcaceae > Faecalibacterium > Faecalibacterium faecipullorum. The sequence continues at coordinate 18,371 of DWXX01000163.1, read as the reverse complement.
GCACCCCGCGCCCCCCGGCGCGACAGAACAATGCCCCGGACGCTTTCAACCGGCGTCCGGGGCATTGCTGCGTTTGGGGGGTTGGGGGGCTTTACAGGTCGAGCTTGCCCTCGACCTTGTTGACCACATAGTAGGCGGCGCCGTCCTCGGGCTTGATGTAGATCTTGCAGGACTGCACCCCCACCTTGTGGGTGGCGCGGTAGTCGGCCTTGACCCGCTCGACGATGTCGGTGATGTTGTACTGGCGCCCGCCCGCCTCGATAAAGACCTCGGGGGACAGCGGCGGGCGGCCCCGCCGTGCGGCGGGCTTGGCGGATTTGCGGCCGGCGCGGCGGGGGGCCGTGGCCGGGGCGCTTGCAGCGTCGGGCGCTTCGGGCGCCGGCGCGTCGACAGGGGCGGCAGCTCTCTTTGCGGACATATCCATCCACCTTTCTTGTTTTGTATCGCAGACCCGCCGCGCAACGCCCGCGGGCGGGAAAAAGGGCTATGTATATCATACAAAGTTGCGCATCATTTGTAAAGTCTTTTTTGAAAAAAGATGCCCCGCGCCCCGCCGCCGCGGCCCGAACAATCCCCCGGGCGAAAAGGCAGTCGGCGCCCCGCGCGGCGCCGGGCCGGGCGGCAGAAACTTTCCGCTTGATTTTAGCCGCCGGATGCGCTATAATAACATGGCAGATAAGCCGGTGTGTCGGAATGGCAGACGAGGGGGACTCAAAATCCCTTGTGCTAAAAACACGTGTGGGTTCGACCCCCACCACCGGCACCACGCAGCCCGGGGCCACGACGCCCCGGGCTTTTTGCTGCCCGGGGGCGGCGCGTTGCATTTGACGCGCGGATGTGTTATCCTTATCTGTAAGTCCTATGACAAGATGACAGAAGTGCGAGGTATACGACACAGCATGGCAAAACGGAAACGGAAACCGGCCCCCCGGGGCCGGGCACGGCGCGCCCGGCAGGAGGATCGCCGCCGGCTGCTGGTCAGCAGCGCCACCCTCTTTGCGGGGCTGGTGGTGCTGCTGCTGGCTTTTGTGGAAGGGCAGGCCGCCTGGCATGCCGCCCACGACATCCTGTTCGGGGTGTTCGGGGCGGGCAGCTTTGTGCTGGGGCCGGCGATCTGCTATATGGCGGTGCTCGCCGCGCGGGAAGAGCCGGTGGCCCCCTGCGTCGGGCGGCTGGGGCTGGGGCTCGCCTTCCTCAGCGGGGCGGCGGTGGCTTTTTCGGACATACCCGCCGACCTCTCCTTTGCCGAGATGGGCCTGGCCTGTTATCAGAACGGGGTCAGCGCCTGGTTCGGCGGCGGGTCGATGGGGGGGCTTCTGGGCGGCACGCTGCTGCTGCTCTGCGGCCGCCCGGCGGCAAACCTCATCATCGTGGCGCTGGCCGCCTGCGCCAGCTGCTATGTCTTTGACGTCACCCCCGCCGAGCTGTGGCAGTGGGTGAGCGGGGCCGCTGCCTCGGCCCAGGAGAAGGGCCGCGCCGCCCGGGAGGAGCATCTCGCCCTGCGCGCCGCGCGCCAGGCTGAGCGGGAGGCCGAGCGCGCCGCCGCTGAGGAAGAGGAGGCCCGCGCCGTCGCCGAAGCGGAAGAAGAGGAAGCCCGCCGGATGCAGCAGATGCAAAGCGCGCAGGAGACGGAAGATGAACCCCTGCCCCTGCCGGACGGGCAGGACCCTGCCGGGCGGCGGTTCGGGATGCCGGCCTGGCTGGCGCGGGTGTTCGGCCACGGCCGCCTGCCGGATGAAAACGGCGATACCGCCGCGCCGGCGCGGCCCGAATCCCCGCTGCAGTCGGCGGCGGTCAGCCACCCGCGCGCCCCCTTTGACATCGACCTTGGGCCCGACCCGGCGGCCGTCACCGACGGCGGCAGCGAGCCCATCGAGCCCATCATCACCGGGCCGGGGGGCACCTTCGGGCTCAACCCGCTGCGACGGGACGAGGCCGCGCCGGCCGCGCCCCACGCCCCCCTCTACGACCAGGACAATGACAGCGCCTCCGCCCCGGCGGCGCAGCCGGCTGTGCAGACGCCCGTGCGGCCGCCTGAGCCCGACAGGCCGCGCGACGGGGACGATGGCTGGATCCGCATCGAGGAGGACACCCCTGCCCCGGCCGGGGACATCGACGCTCTGGCCGCCGCGGCCATGGAAAAGCCGGCCGACGCCGAGCAGGCCGCCGCAGCGGCCCCCGCCGCCGCCGAGGCCGAGCCGGCCGGCGCGCCCTATACCTACGACTACCCGCCCATCGAGCTGTTCGACAAATCCCCCGAGGAGGCCGACGAGGGCGCCGCCGCCGAGCTCAAGGCCAATGCCCAGAAGCTGGTGGACACCCTCGAGAGCTTCGGGGTCAAGACGCGGGTGCTGGACATCTCCCGCGGGCCGGCGGTCACCCGGTACGAGGTGCAGCCGATGGCCGGCGTCAAGATCAGCCGCATCACCTCGCTGGCGGACGACCTGGCCCTCAACCTGGCGGTGGCCGACATCCGGATGGAGGCGCCCATCCCCGGCAAGCCGGCGGTGGGCATCGAGGTGCCCAACCGCAAGCGCTCGGCCGTCAGCATCCGCAGCATCTTTGAGAGCCAGAGCTTCCGCCGGATGACCAGTCCCCTCACCCTCGCTTTAGGCAAGGACATCGCCGGCGTGGCCCAGGTGGCCGATTTGTGCAAGATGCCCCACCTGCTGATCGCCGGCAGCACCGGCAGCGGCAAGTCGGTCTGCGTCAACAGCATCATCATGAGCCTGGTCTTCCGCTCGGGGCCCGAGGACGTCAAGATGATCCTCATCGACCCCAAGGTGGTCGAGCTGGCCGAGTACAACGGCATCCCCCACCTGCTGATGCCGGTGGTCACCGAGCCCAAAAAGGCCGCCGGGGCCCTCAGCTCGGCGGTGGCCGAGATGGAGCGGCGGTACCGCCTCTTCGCCGACAACAACGTCCGGGACATCAAGACCTTCAACAAGCTGGCCGCGTCCGACCCCATGCTGGAAAAGCTGCCCTACATCGCCATCGTCATCGACGAGCTGGCCGATCTGATGATGGTGGTGGGCAAGGACGTCGAGGACTCCATCTGCCGCATCGCCCAGAAGGCCCGCGCCGCCGGCATGCACCTGATCGTGGCCACCCAGCGGCCCAGCGTGGACGTCATCACCGGCCTGATCAAGGCCAACATCCCCAGCCGCATCGCCTTTGCGGTCTCCAGCCAGGTGGACAGCCGCACCATCCTGGACGGCGCCGGCGCCGAAAAGCTGCTGGGCATGGGCGATATGCTGTTCATGCCGGTGGGCGCGCCCAAGCCCATCCGCATCCAGGGTACCTACGTCACCGACGAGGAGATCAGCCGGGTGCTGACCTTCATCAAGGCGTCGGGCACGGTGCAGTACGACGAAGCCATGATCCGCGCCATGGAAGAGCACGCCGTCCAGGACAAAAACGGCCGCTCCGACGCCGACGACGACGCCGACGGCGCAGAGGACCCGATGCTCAAGGCCGCCGTCGAGGTGGTCATCGACGCGGGCCAGGCGTCCACCAGCCTGTTGCAGCGGCGGTGCAAGCTGGGCTACGCCCGCGCCGCCCGCATCATGGACGAGATGGAGCAGAAGGGGATCATCGGCCCCTACGAGGGGGCCAAGCCCCGCGCCGTCCTGATCAGCCGCCAGCAGTGGCTGGAGATGTGCATGAACGCCCCCGACGACACCCCCTGACAGCCCATACATGAGGTACAGCCATGAACGACAACGCTACCAACTATACCCCGAACACCGACTTTCTGCCCATCTGCCGCGCCGATATGGAAGCCCGCGGGTGGGACCAGCTGGACTTTGTGGTGGTGGGCGGCGACGCCTACGTCGACCACCCCAGCTTCGGCACCGCCATCATCAGCCGCCTGCTGGAAGCCGAGGGCTATAAGGTGGGGGTGCTGGCCCAGCCCCGCTACACCGACTGCGAGGACTTCAAGCGGTTCGGCAGGCCGAAGTACGGCTTCTTCATCGGGGGCGGCAATGTGGACAGCATGGTCAGCCACTACTCGGTGGCCAAGAACCCCCGGGCCGAGGACGAATACTCCCCCGGGGGCAAGGCCGGCGCCCGCCCCGACCGCAGCGCCACCGTCTACACCCGGCTGGCCAAGCAGGCTTACCCCGACCTGCCGGTCATCCTGGGCGGGCTGGAGGCGTCGCTGCGCCGCTTCGCCCATTACGACTACTGGCTGGACACCGTCCTGCCCAGCATCGCCGAGGACGCCGGCTGCGACCTGATCAGCTTCGGCATGGGGGAGCGGCAGACCGCCGCCATCGCCCGCCGCCTGGCCGCCGGGGAGGACATCTCCACCATCACCGATCTGCCCGGCACCTGCTACATGACCGACTTCGACCACCTGCCCGCCCGCTATGTCGAGTGCGCCGGCTACAAAAAGGTGGCCGCGGACAAGCTGGCCTACGCCAAAGCCTGCCGCATCCAGATGGACAACCAGGACTGCGTCAGCGGCCAGATCATCGTCCAGAAGCAGAGCGAAAAGTACCTGGTGCAGAACCTGCCCGCCAAGCCCCTGGTCCGCTGGGAGCTGGACAAGGTCTACGCCCTGCCCTATACCCGCCGCTACCACCCGGTCTACGAGCCGATGGGCGGGGTGCCCGCCATCCGGGAGGTGCAGTTCTCCATCATCCAGAACCGGGGGTGCTTCGGCGGGTGCAACTTCTGCGCCATCCAGCTGCATCAGGGCCGCCGGGTGACCAGCCGCAGCGCCGACAGCATCGTCGCCGAGGCCGAGCGGATGACCCACGAGCCCGACTTCAAGGGCTACATCCACGACATCGGCGGGCCGACCGCCAACTTCCGCCTGCCCTCCTGCGGCCAGCAGATGACCAAGGGGATGTGCACCGGCGGCAAGCACTGCCTGGCCCCTTCGCCCTGCCCCCGCCTCATCGTCGACCACAAGGATTACCTCAATATCCTGCGCCGGGTGCGGGCTTTGCCGGGGGTCAAGAAGGTGTTCATCCGCAGCGGCATCCGCTTTGACTACCTGATGGCCGACCCCGACGACACCTTCTTCAAAGAGCTGGTGGAGCACCACGTCTCGGGCCAGCTCAAGGTGGCGCCCGAGCACTGCGCCCCCAACACCCTGGCCTACATGGGCAAGCCGCCCATCGAGGTGTTCGACAAATTCAAGGACAAGTTCTACGAGCTGAGCCGCCGCGCCGGCAAAAAGCAGTACCTGGTGCCCTACCTGATGTCCAGCCACCCGGGCAGCACCCTGAAGGACGCGGTCTACCTGGCCGAGTACCTCTACAAGAACCACATGCGGCCCGAGCAGGTGCAGGACTTCTACCCTACCCCCGGCACCGTCAGCACCTGTATGTTCTACACCGGGCTGGACCCCTACACCCTCAAGCCGGTCTTTGTGGAAAAGACGGCCGAGGGCAAGGCGCTGCAGCGGGCCCTGCTGCAGTACTATGAGCCCCGCAACGCCGAAAAGGTGATCAAGGCCCTGAAGATGACCCACAGGGAGGACCTGATCCCCCTGCTGGTCCCCGCCGCGGGCCGCCGGGCCGTGCAGCGCACCGCCCGCAAGGCGGCCGCCGCCCGGGACGTCACCATCCACCCCGACGGCAGCTACACCGTCCACCCGGGGGCGCGCTTTGCCCCCCGCACCAAACCGAACCACAAGAAGGGGAACAAGAAGAAATGATGGATCGCCCGCACAAACGCCCCCGCGCCGCCCGTCTGCTGGGCCGGCTGGCCGCCCTGGCCCTGGCCGCAGCCCTCACCCTCAGCCTGGCCGGCTGTGAAGAACTGCTGGCCATGGTGCAGCAGGCGCAGAACGCCCCGCCCGCCGCCTCGCAGCCCGCCCCGCCCGCCGAGGGCGGCGGCTTTTCGGTCACCTTCATCGACGTGGGGCAGGCCCTCAGCGTCCTGGTCGGCTGCGACGGGCAGTATATGCTCTACGACGGCGGCAACGTCGAGGACGGCAGCCTGGTGGTCTCCTACCTGCAGAGCAGGGGGGTGGACCGGCTGGAATACGTCTTTTGCAGCCACGCCCACGAGGACCACGTCGGGGGCCTTGCGGCGGTGATGGCCGCCGTCCCGGCGGGGCAGGTCTACGCCCCGGTGACCGAGAACGACACCCAGTGCTTTGAAGATTTCGTCAAGTACACCCAGCAGCAGGGCCTTGCCATCGTGGTGCCCGCCGCCGGCAGCGTCTGGCAGCTGGGCAGCGCCGTCATCCGGATGCTGGGCCCGGTGGCCAGCTACGACGACACCAACGACACCTCCCTCGTGCTGCGGATCGACTACGGCGAGACCAGCTTCCTGCTGACCGGCGACATGGAGCAGGACGCCGAGGACGACCTGGTGGCCTCGGGCGCGCCGCTGGACGTGGACGTGCTGCAGGTGGGCCACCACGGCAGCGAGACCAGCACCGGCTATGTCTTTCTGAACGCCGTCCTGCCCGAGATCGGGGTGATCTCGGTGGGGGAGGGCAACAGCTACGGCCACCCGCATGAGGCCGCCCTCAGCCGGCTGCGGGACGCCGGGGTGGACGTCTGGCGCACCGACCTGTCGGGGACCATCACCATCACCAGCGACGGCGCCGACTACGCCGTCGCCAGCGAGCGGTACGTCCCGCCCGAACAGCAGAACCCCACCACCTCGGACGGCAGCGGCCAGCAGAGCAGCAGCCAGCAGACCATCCAGGCCTACATCGGCAACGTCAACTCCAAGAAGTTCCACCTGCCCAGCTGCCCCAACCTGCCCGACGCGGCCAACCAGACCCTCTTCTCCAGCTACGAGGAAGCCGTCCAGGCCGGCTACACCCCCTGCGGGAACTGTTTGGGGTGACCGGGCCTGCCGGCGTCAGAAAGGAGCGCGCCCGCCATGGAGACCAACGACAAGATCCAGCTGTTTGAAAACCAGCGCATCCGCACCGCCTGGGACGAGGAAAAAGAAGAGTGGTATTTTTCCATCGTCGACGTGGTGGGGGTGCTGACCGACCAGAAAACACCGCGCACTGCAAGCACCTATTGGGCCGTTCTGAAAAAACGGCTCAAAGAGGAGGGCGCAGACCAACTGCTTACAGATTGTAAGCAGTTGAAAATGACCGCAGCGGATGGGAAAAAGCGCCTGACCGACGTAGCCAACGCCGAACAGCTGCTGCGCATCATCCAGTCCATCCCGTCCCCCAAGGCGGAGCCATTCAAGCTGTGGCTGGCCCGGGTGGGCGCCGAGCGCATCGAAGAGACCATCGACCCCGAGCAGACCATCGACCGCGCGCTGCAGACCTACCTGAAAAAGGGCTGCAGCCCCGCATGGGTCAACCAGCGGCTGCAGGCCATCCAGGTGCGCAAAGAACTGACCGACGAATGGGACGCCCGCGGGGTGCGCAAGGGGGCTGAATACGCCATCCTCACCGACGAAATATCCCGCGCCTGGTCGGGGATGTCCACCCGGCAGTACAAAAAGCTGAAAGGGCTGAAAAAAGAGAACCTCCGCGACAACATGACCACCCTTGAGCTGGTGCTGAATATGCTGGCGGAAGCGACGACCACCGAGCTGTCCCGCCAGACCGGGCCGGACAGCTTTGCAGAACATATGGATGTGGCCCGCGCCGGCGGCAAGGTGGCCGGGGACGCGCGCCGTGCCATCGAGGCGCAGACCGGCGTGCCGGTCATCACCGCCCGGAACGCATCGCAGCTGGGGCAGGTGGTCGCCGACCTGCTGGAGGATGGCCCCGGGGCGGACGAGACGGGTGAACCGTGACCGCCGCTTGCGCTATGCCCCAGAAGTATGGTAGGATATACGGCGGAAGCATTTGCCTTCCGGGCGGTTTGGTGCTATAGTAGATAGGCTGCGGATCGTCCGGAAATCCTGAGTAAAGGCAGGTCGTCTATGATCGAAACTTTGTTGCAGAACCGCACCGTACAGGTGCTGATCGAATCCTTCCCCCGCATTTTGCTGCCGGGGCTGGCTGTCACCATCCCGCTGACGGTGCTGTCCTTCGCGTTTGCGCTGGTCATCGCGGCGGCGGTGGCGCTGGTGCAGTTCGCCCGGGTGCCGGTGCTGCGTCAGCTGGCCCGGGTGTACATCTGGGTGGTGCGGGGCACCCCGCTGCTGGTGCAGCTGTTCATCATCTTTTACGGGCTGCCCAGCATGGGCATCGTGCTGGACGCCTTCCCCACGGCGGTCATCGCCTTCTCGATCAACGAGGGGGCCTACTGCGCCGAGACCATCCGCGCCGCGCTGGAGTCGGTGCCCTCCGGCCAGCTGGAGGCCGGCTACTGCGTCGGGATGTCCTGGTGGCAGGTCATGCGGCGGATCATCCTGCCGCAGGCGCTGCGCACCGCCTTTCCGCCGCTGTCCAACTCGCTGATCGGGATGGTCAAGGACACCTCCCTGGCCGCCAACATCACGGTGGCTGAGATGTTCATGGCCACCCAGCGGGTGGCGTCCTACACCTACCAGTTCCTGCCGGTCTACTGCGAGCTGGCGGTGATCTACCTGATGTTCTGCACCGTGCTGACCTGGGTGCAGAAACAGGGCGAAAAATACCTCAACGCCCACGGCTTCAATTAAAGGGGGGAAGAGCTGTGCCCATGCTGGAAGTACACGACATCCACAAATCCTTTGGCGCGCGGGAGGTCCTCAAGGGGGTCAGCCTGTCGGTGGACAAGGGCTCGGTGGTGGCCATTCTGGGCCCCTCCGGCTCGGGCAAGACCACCCTGCTGCGCTGCATCAACTTCCTCGAAAAGGCCGACGGCGGCAGCCTGACCTTCGACGGCGAGCGGCTGGACCTTGCGCGGATGACCCGCGCCGACGCGGCCCGCATCCGCCGCAAGACCGCCTTCGTCTTTCAGAGCTACAACCTCTTCCGCAACAAGACGGTGCTGCAGAACGTCACCGAGGGGCTGGTGGTCGCCCGCAGGATGCCCAAAGCCCAGGCCGACGCCGTCGCCGTCCAGATGCTGGAAAAGGTGGGGATGGCCGACCGCTGCGGCCAGTACCCCCATCAGCTGTCGGGCGGGCAGCAGCAGCGGGTGGCCATTGCCCGGGCGCTGGCCACAAGCCCCGAGATCATCTATTTTGACGAGCCCACCAGCGCCCTCGACCCCGAGCTGACCGGCGAGGTGCTGGACGTCATGCGGCAGCTGGCCGCCGAGGGGATGACCATGCTGGTGGTCACCCACGAGATGGCCTTTGCGCGGGAGGTGTCCAGCCATGTCGTCTTTATGGAGGACGGCGTGGTGGTGGAGAGCGCCCCCTCCGCCGACTTTTTCGAACGCCCCGGCCAGGAGCGCACCCGCGCCTTCCTGCGCCGCATCGCCGGGCGCTGAGCCCGCATCCACACAGAACAAACGAGGTGCAACAAGACATGAAAAGAAGGAACTTTATCTCCCTGCTGGCGGTGATGGCCGCCGCCGGCGCGCTGAGCGGCTGCGGCTCGTCCTCGTCCGCGGCGGGCGCCGGCAGCACGGCCGGCAGCGGCGAGGCGGCCGACCGCCTTGAGGCCGCCAAGGCCCGCGGCACCCTGATCGTCGCGCTGGAGGGGGCGTGGTCCCCCTGGTGCTACCACGACGACACCGACACCCTGGTGGGCTACGACGTCGAGGTCTCCCGCGCCATCGCGCAGTACATGGGCCTTGAGCCCGCGTATGTCGAGGGCGAGTGGGACGGCCTGTTCGCCGGGCTGGAAGCCGGCCGCTACGACATCGTCTGCAACGGCGTCGAGGTGACCGAAGAGCGGGCCAAGAGCTACGACTTCTCCGAGCCCTACGCCTACATCCACACCGCCCTGGCCGTCCGCGCCGACGACGACAGCATCACCTGCTTTGAGGACCTTGCGGGCAAGACCACCGCCAACTCCATCGCCAGCACCTACATGACCCTGGCCGAGAGCTACGGCGCCGAGGTGCTGGGGGTGGACACCCTGGACGAGACCATCCAGATGCTGCTGGCCGGCCGGGTGGACGCCACCCTCAACGCCGACGTGTCCTTCTACGACTACCTGAACGTCCACCCCGACGCGGCCTTCAAACTGGTGGACGAGACCGACGAGGCCTCCCACGTCTGCATCCCGGTGCGCAAGGGGGGCGGGTCGGACACCCTGCTGGCCGCCGTCAACGAGGCCATCGACGCGCTGCGCGCCGACGGCACCCTGGCCGAAATTTCGGAGAAATATTTCGGCAGCGACATCTCCAGCGAGGCGTAAGCGAGACAGAAACGAAAAATTGCGCGGCCCTTCCGCCCTTTGGCGGAGGGGCTTTTTGCATACCGCGCTCCCCCGGCGCATAAGCATAGGCTGTACCCGTACAATACGAGCAGAGGGTGGGGAGGCGGAACTATGTTTGTAGTGACATTGAACCGGGCGCGGCTGCGCCAGATCGGGGTGGGGGCCATGTGCTGCGCGGTGGTGGTCTGCAGCGCGCTGCTGGGGCGGTACATCAGCACCCGCACGGTGCCCGCCGCCGCCGGCGCGCCGCAGGACCAGAAGATCGAGTCGGCCCAGGACATCCAGACCTGGTTTGCCGGCTGGGGCATCGAGGTGGACGGCGCGTCCATCACCGCCGACAAGGTCAAGATCCCCCGCAAGTGGGACGACAGCTTTACGGCCTTCAACACGGTGGTGGAGCAGAGCGGGCTGGACCTTGCCCGCTGCAAGGGCAAGACGGTGGAAAAGTGGCAGGCCCTCATCCCCGCCGCGTCGGATGGGGAGGAGAGCTGCTACGGCGTGCTGCTGGTGCATAAGAAAAAGCCGGTGGGCGCCTACCTGCTGGCAAAGCCCTCCGGCTTTGTGACCGGCCTGCGGGACGCGCAGTCGGCCATGGCGGCCGCCGCTGAACAGGCCGCCGAGACTGCCGCCGAAGCCGCAGCCGACCAGGCCGCCGCGGCCCAGCCGGCCGAAGACGCGCCCGCCGCCGCGGACGAGAGCGCCGCCGCCGGCTACTACATCGAGCTGCCCATCGACGCGGGGGGCTATCCGGTGGAATGATGCGGCGGAAATTCTGTTCAAACAGTACAAAAAATTGAACAAAAAATTGGCAAAATGAAAGGGTGCAAAAATCCCCGGCAGGGTTTATAATAATTGTATCGAAGCGTGTGTATGCCTGTCTGCACATGGTTTGGGAAGGCAGCAGGCGCTGCCGCAAGTCTACGTTATAAGGAGAAATGATCTATGAAGGAATTCCAGTACACTGTCAAGGATGCCTGCGGCATCCATGCCCGCCCCGCCGGCCTGCTGGTCAAGGTGGTCAAGGGCCATGCCAGCACCGCCACCCTTGAGAAGGACGGCAAGAGCTGCGATATGCGCAAGCTGATGGCTCTGATGGGCATGGGCGTCAAGCAGGGCGACACCGTCACCATCAAGGTCGAGGGCGACGATGAGGACGCCGCTGTTGAGGCCATCCAGAAGTTCATGACCGAGAACCTCTGAGCATCCACATCGACACAAGCCCTCGCGGTAGACCTGCGGGGGCTTTTTTGAAGGTTAGAGAAGGCAGAGACCGGGCAAAACGTGTGCGCCGCCCGGAGAAGAAAGGATGAGGAGATATGCAGGTAGGAACCGGTAAGAGCATTCTGAACGGCATCGCCATCGGCAAGGTCAAGATCTACAAGAAGAAGGACACCACCATCTCCACCAAGCCGGTGACCGACACCGGCGCCGAGCTGCTGCGCTTTGAGGACGCGCAGCAGAAGGCCATCGCCCAGCAGACCGCCCTCTATGAGAAGGCCCTGGATGAAGCGGGCGAGGAGATCGCCGAGGTGTTCAACATCCACGCCATGATGCTGGAGGACGACGACTTCGTCGACGCCATCAAGGAGATCATCACCAAGCAGAAGATGTGCGCCGAGTACGCGGTCAAGACCGCCGGCACCAACCAGGCGGCCGTCTTTGCCGCCATGGACGACCCGTATCTGCAGGCCCGCAGCGCCGACGTCATGGACATCGCCCAGGCCATGCTGGACATCCTGCAGGGCACCGACGTGGACAGCATGCAGGGCACCGACCCCTGCATCCTGGTGGCCGAGGACCTGGCCCCCTCTGAGACCGTCCGGCTGGACAAAAGCCTGCTGCTCGGCTTTGTCACCCGGGAGGGCAGCACCAACAGCCACACCGCCATCCTGGCCCGCAGCATGAACATCCCCGCGCTGATCCAGTGCAAGGAGATCACCGACGACTGGGACGGCAAGATGGCGGTCATCGACGGCTACAACGCCTGCGTCTATATCGACCCCACCCCCGACCTGCTCAAGAGCCTGCAGAAGCGCCAGCAGGAGGATAAGAAAAAGCAGGCCCTGCTGCAGGAGCTCAAGGGCAAGCCCAACACCACGCTGGACGGCACCACCATCAACGTCTACGCCAACATCGGCGGCATCGGGGATGTGGGCTCGGTGCAGCAGAACGACGCCGGCGGCGTCGGGCTGTTCCGCTCTGAGTTCGTCTACCTGAACAGCAAGGACTACCCCACCGAGGAGTATCAGTTCGAGGCGTACAAGCAGGTGGTCGAGACCCTCGCGCCCAAGAAGGTCATCATCCGCACCTGCGACATCGGCGCCGACAAGACGGTCGACTATATGAAGCTGGACCATGAGGAGAACCCCGCCCTGGGCTACCGCGCCATCCGCATCTGCCTGACCCGCAAGGACTTCTTCAAGACCCAGCTGCGGGCGCTGCTGCGGGCGTCTGCCTACGGCAACATGGGCATCATGTTCCCCATGATCACCAGCCTGCGGGAGCTGCACGACGCCAAGAACATCCTGGACGAGTGCAAGGTGGAACTGGCCGCCGAGGGCAAGAAGATGGGCGAGGTGGAGGTCGGCACCATGATCGAGACCCCCGCCGCCGTCCTGATCGCCGACGACCTGGCCAAGGAGTGCGACTTCTTCTCCATCGGCACCAACGACCTGACCCAGTACACCTGCGCGCTGGACCGCCAGAACGCAAAGCTGGAGCCCTTCGCCAACCCCCACCACCCCGCCGTGCTGCGGGAGATCAAGATGACCATCGACGCGGGCCACCGCAACGGCATCTGGGTGGGCATCTGCGGCGAGCTGGGCGCCGACGAGTCGCTGGTCGAGACCTTCCTGCGGATGGGCATCGACGAGCTGTCGGTCAACCCCAAGAGCATCCTGCCGCTGCGCAAGAAGATCCGCAGCATCGACCTGAGCAAACCCGCCTCCCCCGTGGAGGAGGACGAGCCCGCCGCCAGGGCGTGAGCGGGCGCGCCGACCTGACCGCACCGCCCCTGAAAGACCACAGCGCCTTTCGGGGGCTTTTTTGAAAACGAACGACCAACAAAGACCAAGGAGGTATACACCCTATGTCTCTGCCTGAAACTTTCCTGTGGGGCGGCGCGACCGCGGCCAACCAGTGCGAGGGCGCCTACAACGAGGGGGGCCGCGGGCTGTCCACCGTGGACGTCATCCCCTTCGGGCCCGACCGCTTCCCGGTGATGCGCGGTGAGATGAAGATGCTGGACTGCGACGCCGACCACACCTACCCCGCCCACCAGGCCATCGATATGTACCACCACTACAAGGAGGACATCAAGCTGTTCGCCGAGATGGGCTTCAAGTGCTACCGGCTGTCCATCGCCTGGACCCGCATCCTGCCCAATGGCGACGACGACACCCCCAACGAGGCGGGCCTCGCGTTCTACGACAGCCTGTTCGACGAGTGCCGCAAGTACGGCATCGAGCCGCTTGTCACCATCTGCCACTTCGACACCCCCATCGCCCTCATCAAGAAGTACGGCGGCTGGAAGGACCGGCGGATGATCGACGCCTACCTCAAGTACTGCGCCGCCATCTTCGCCCGGTACAAGGACAAGGTCAAGTACTGGCTGACCTTCAACGAGATCAACATGCTGCTGCATCTGCCCTTCATGGGGGCGGGCATCCTGTTTGAAGAGGGCGAGGACCCCACCGAGGTCAAGTACCGCGCCGCCCACTATGAGATCGTGGCCAGCGCCAAGGCCGTCCGCCTGGCCCACGAGATGATGCCCGGGGCGATGGTGGGCTGCATGCTGGCCGCCGGCCAGTTCTACCCCCGCACCTGCAGCCCCGCCGACGTCCGCGCCGCGCTGGAGGCCGACCGGGACAACTACTTCTTCATCGACGCGCAGGCCCGGGGCGCCTACCCCGTCTGGGCCAAAAAGCGGATGGAGCACGCGGGCATCCGGCTCGACTGCACCGCCGAGGACGAGGCCGACATGAAGGCCGGCACGGTGGACTTCATCTCCTTCAGCTACTACTCCAGCCGGTGCACCACCACCGACAAGGAGCTGCTGGCCAAAGAAGGGGCGAAGGGCAACGCCGTCTTTGCCAGCGTCAAGAACCCCTACCTCAAGACGTCCGACTGGGGCTGGGCCATCGACCCCGAGGGGCTGCGCACCACCATGAACAGCCTGTACGACCGCTACCAGAAGCCGCTGTTCATCGTCGAGAACGGCCTTGGCGCCAACGACACGGTGGAGCCGGACGGCTCGGTCCACGACAGCTACCGCGTCGAGTATATGCGGGCCCACATCAAGGAGCTGATCAAGGCGGTGGACGAGGACGGCCTGCCGGTGATGGGCTACACCATGTGGGGGCCCATCGACCTGGTGTCGGCCTCCACCGGCGAGATGAAGAAGCGGTACGGCTTCATCTATGTGGACAAGGACAACGCCGGCAACGGCACCCTCGCCCGCAGCCGCAAGGACAGCTTCTACTGGTACAAGCAGGTCATCGCCACAAACGGCGCCGACCTGGGCGAATGAGCCGCTGAGCCCATACCCACCCGCCGGGGGCGTTTGCCCCCGGCTTTTTGATTTGACAGAAGGAACGCGGTTTTGTTATAATAAAACTGATAAAAGACCAGTCAACGAATATTTTTGGGATGGCGTGACAGAGATGCCGGTATTGAGCATGTTTTTCGGGATCATCGTCCGCATGTGCAAGGAGCTGGGCGGCAAACACAACGCGCCGCATATCCATGCGGAGTATTCGGGCGACGAGGTGGTGGTGGCGCTGGACGGCACTGTGCTGGAAGGCGGGCTGCCCCGCGCCAAAATGAAGCTGCTGGAAGCGTGGATGGAGATCCATCGCGATGAGCTGGAGGCCAACTGGAAGCTGCTGTCCAATGGCGAACAGTTCTTCCGGATCGACCCCCTGAAATGAGAGGTGAGGATGATGCTGCAGCCCAAACTGCTGAAGGTGGAACCGGTCGAGCCAAGCAAGCTCCGCCTGTTTTATGAGACGGGGGAGGTCAAGCTGTTCGACGTCGGGCCCTACATCCATGGCGCGTGGTATGATGAACTCAAGGACCGGGCTTATTTCCGCACTGTGCGGGTGCTGCCCGGCGGCGGGGGCATTGAATGGGTGAACGGGCAGGACATCGCGCCACATGAACTGTATGAACTGGGCGTGCCGATCTGTGGATGATCGGCCCATACCCACCCGCCGGGGGCGTTTGCCCCCGGCTTTTTGCGGGTTTGGGGCAAAAATTTGGCGAAAGCACTTTCCAACAGTAAAGCAACATGCTATACTAGAGGGGCGCAGCCGCCGCTGAGGGCTTTGGGCTGCGACGGGAAGTATAGATTTGTAAGTTTACTACAGAAGGGAGTCTGTGCCATTGACGCAGCTGCTGATCCGCACCTTTGTCAAAGATCATGAAAAATGCCAGGACCCCGCCGTCCGGCAGAGCTACGGCCGGCTGGCCGGCATCGTCGGGGTGGTGTGCAACCTGCTGCTGTTCGCCGGCAAGGTGACGGTGGGCACCCTCTTCGGCTCCATCGCCATCACTGCAGACGCGGTGAATAACCTGTCGGACGCATCCTCCAGCGTGGTCAGCCTGGTGGGGTTCAAACTGGCCGCCAAGGCGCCCGACGCCGAGCACCCCTACGGCCACGCCCGGTATGAGTATGTGGCCGGCCTGGCGGTCAGCACCATGATCATGGCCATCGGGCTGAGCCTTTTGAAGGACTCGGCCCTCAAGGTGCTGCACCCCGAGCCGGTGGGCTTCAGCCTGCTGACGGTGGGGGTGCTGTGCGCCTCCATTGCAGTCAAGCTGTGGCTCAGCCGGTTCAACCGGGCGGTGGGCGGCGCCATCGGCTCGGAGACGCTGCTGGCCACCGCGGCCGACAGCCGCAACGACGTCATCTCGACCGGGGCGGTGCTGGTGTCGGCGGTGCTCTGCCGGGCCACCGGGCTGGACGTCATCGACGGCGTCGTGGGCGTGGGGGTGGCCGCCTTCATCCTGTGGTCGGGGGTGGGCCTTGTGCGGGACACCCTGAGCCCCCTGCTGGGCGAGAGCCCCGCCCCCGAGCTGGTGGCCGCGCTGGAAAAGAAGGTGCTGTCCTACCCCGGGGTGCTGGGGGTCCACGACCTGATGGTCCACGACTACGGCCCCGGGCGGCAGTTCGCCTCGCTGCACGTCGAGTTCCCCACCGAGGTCGACCCGCTGGAAGCCCACGACCTGATCGACAACATCGAGCGGGACGTGCGGGAGGAGATGCACCTGCTTTTGACCATCCACTACGACCCCATCGTCACATCCGACGCCCGGGTGGGGGTGCTGCGGGCCCGCCTGATGCAGGAGACCGCCCGCATCGACCCGGCCCTGTCCATCCACGACCTGCGGCTGGTGCCGGGGCCCACCCACACCAACGTGCTGTTCGACCTGGTCTTCCCGGCGGGGTACAAGGGGGACCAGCAGGCCGTCCGCGCCCGGCTGGAAGAGTTCGTGGCCGGGCAGGATATGCGCTACATCTGCAAGATTAAGGTGGAACAGAGCTATGTGGCCCCGCCCCCCCGCGAGGCCCATCAGAAGGAGGGAAGCTGAGATGCTGAACGAGACCTACCGCCGGATGCTGGAACACAAGAGCGTCATCCGGGAGACCGCCGCCTACGGCCATAAACGGGCCGCAGAGATCGGGTATGAGAACGTGTTCGACTACTCCCTGGGCAACCCCAGCGTGCCCTGCCCGCCGGCCTTCACCGCCGCCATGCAGGACCTGCTGGCAAACGAGGACCCGGTGGCCCTGCACGGCTACTGCCCCAACCAGGGGGACCCGGGCTTCCGCGCCGCGGCGGCGGCCCACCTGCACAAGACCTTCGGGCTGCCGTACGAGGCCAAACACATCTTCCCCGCGACGGGGGCGGCCGGGGCCATCGCCCACGCGCTGCGGGCGGTGACCGCCCCGGGGGACGAGGTGCTGACCTTTGCGCCCTACTTCCCCGAGTACGAGCCCTATGTGGAGGGGACGGGGGCCCGCCTCAAGGTGGTGCCGGCCCAGCCCCCCGCCTTCCAGCCCAACCTCGACGCCTTCGAGGCCATGCTGACCCCGGCGGTGGCGGCCGTCCTCATCAACACACCCAACAACCCCACTGGGGTGGTCTACGCGGCCGACACCCTGGCCCGGCTGGCCGCCATCCTGGCCGAGAAGAGCAGAGCCTACGGGCACACCATCTTCTTGGTCAGCGACGAGCCCTACCGGGACATCGTCTTTGACGGCAGGGCCGCGCCCTACCCGGCGGCCTTCTACCGGCACACCCTGACCTGCTTTTCCTTCTCCAAGAGCCTCAGCCTGCCCGGCGAGCGGCTGGGCTATGTGGCGGTGGCCCCCGGCTGCGAGGGGGAGGACATCCTGGTGGACATGATGGCGCAGGTCTCCCGCTTTACCGGCCACAACTGCCCCCCCAGCATCATCCAGAAGGCGGCGGCCCGCTGCCTGGACGTCACCAGCGATTTGTCGGTCTACCAGACCAACATGGACATCCTCTACGACGCGCTGACGGCCCTCGGCTTTGAGGTCGAGCGGCCGGGGGGCACCTTCTACATCTTCCCCAGGGCGCTGGAGGCGGACGCGAACGCCTTCTGCCGCCGGGCGCGGGGGTACGACCTGCTGCTCGTGCCCAGCGACACCTTCGGGGTAGGGGGGTATGTCCGGCTGGCCTACTGCATCGAGACCGAGAAGGTCCGCCGCAGCCTGCCCGCGCTGGAACGGCTGGCCGCGAGCTACCGGTGATACGCTGTAAACCCGCCGTATGATACGGCTGCGATAAAACAGAGAGGAAGGGAATTGTACCATGGAAAAGATCAAGATGACCACCCCCCTGGTGGAGATGGACGGCGACGAGATGACCCGCATTCTGTGGCGGAGCATCAAGGAGGAGCTGATCTTGCCCTTTGTCGACCTCAAGACCGAGTACTATGACCTGGGGCTGCCCAACCGGGACGCCACCGGCGACCAGGTGACCATGGACGCCGCCCTGGCCAACAAGAAGTACGGCGTGTCGGTCAAGTGCGCCACCATCACCCCCAACGCCCAGCGGATGGACGAGTACAAGCTGCACGAGATGTGGAAGAGCCCCAACGGCACCATCCGCGCCGTGCTGGACGGCACCGTCTTCCGGGC
>DWXX01000019.1 GCA_019118985.1 Candidatus Faecalibacterium faecipullorum | reverse complement strand
GGGGGCGGGCCGGGGCGGGCGGTGAATTTTTCTCACCTGCCAGATGAAAGGGCGCGGGCAGCCCCGCTCTTGTCAAACCCGGCGAAATGGAGTATTCTAAGGGCAGGAACACTTTACGGCCGCGCCGGCAGACAGCCGGCCCCGGCATGCGATAGGAAAGGAGCTTTGTGATGCGCGCATACGAACGCCTGCTGCAATACGCCAAAGTCTACACCACCTCTGACCCCGCGTCGGGGGCCCACCCCTCCACCGCCCGCCAGTTCGACCTGGCCCATCTGCTTGTGGAGGAGATGCAGGCCCTCGGCATCGCCGACGCCGCGGTGGACGAGCACTGCTATGTCTACGGCAGCCTGCCCGCCGCCCCCGGCTGCGAGGGGCTGCCCTGCCTGGGGCTGATCGCCCACATGGACACCTCCCCCGACGCCTCGGGCGAGAATGTCCGCCCCGTCATCCATGAGAACTACGACGGCAAAGACGTGCAGCTGCCGGGCAGCGGCGCTGTGATGAAGGTCAGCGCCTTCCCCTTCCTGGCGTCGATGAAGGGGGAGACCCTGATCACATCGGACGGCACCACCCTGCTGGGCGCCGACGACAAGGCCGGCATCGCCGAGATCCTCACCGCCGTCGAGACGGTCATCCGGGACGGGCTGCCCCACGGGCGGCTGGCCATCGCCTTCACCCCCGACGAGGAGATCGGCGAGGGGGCCGACCTGTTCGACCTCGAGCGGTTCGGCGCCGACTTCGCCTACACGGTGGACGGCGGCGACGTGGGCGGCATCGAGTATGAGAACTTCAACGCCGCGGCGGCCACCGTCACCATCCGGGGGCTGTCGGTCCACCCGGGCAGCGCCAAGGACACCATGATCAACGCCTCCAACCTGGCGATGGAGTACCACCTGGCCCTGCCGCGCATGGCCCGCCCCGAGACCACCGAGGGCCGGCAGGGCTTCTACCACCTGTGCCAGATGTACGGCGACGTCAACGAGGCAAAGCTGGGCTACATCCTGCGGGACCACGACGCCGCCTGCCTGGAATACAAAAAGGAGATGCTTCGCCAGATCGCCGCCTGGATGAACGGCCGCTACGGCGCGGGGACCGTCGCCGTCGAGATCAAGGACAGCTACCGCAACATGATCGAGAAGATCCGCCCCCACTTCCACCTGGTCGAGACCGCCCGCACCGCCATCCGGATGGCCGGCCTTGAGCCGGAAGAGCTGCCCGTCCGGGGCGGCACCGACGGCGCCACCCTCAGCTGGAAGGGCCTGCCCTGCCCCAACCTCGGCACCGGCGGGTTCAACTTCCACGGCGTATACGAGTGCACCACCGCCGAGCGGATGGACAAGGCCGCCGAGGTGGTGGGGAACATCATCGCCCTCTACGCCAAGGTGCGGTGAAGTGAAATTTCCCGCCCCATTTCTGCGCCGGGCCGTTTCAAAAGCTGTCGGTTTGTGGTATACTGGACACAGACTTAAAGTCCCCGCCCCGCAGAGCAAAGCAAGGGAGGCATCGCCATGAAGGAAACTGCGCAGGATACCGCCGGCCGTCTGGGCGGCACAGTCATCAGCGACCGTGTGGTCACCCAGCTGCTGGAGCAGCTGCGCAGCGGCCGCTACGCCGGGCTTGACCGCCTGCCGGCCGAGCTCGACCTCGCCGCCGAGCTGGGGGTCAGCCGGACGGTGGTCCGGGACGCCCTCAGCACCCTGGAGCGGTCGGGCTATGTCGAGCGGGTGCGGGGCATCGGCACGGTGGTCAACCACGCCGTGCTGGACCTGCGCAGCCGTCTGGACCAGAAGCTGGAATACTACCCCCTCATCCGCTCCTTCGGGCGCTGCCCCCACGCCGACAGCATCCGGGTGGAGGTGACCCGCGCCGGCGAGGAGCTGGCCCGCAGCCTTGCAATCGAGCCGGGGGCCGAGGTGGTCTGCATCCGCAAGCGGGTGCTGGCCGACGCCGAGCCGGTCATCTACTCGGTCAACTACCTGCCCCGCGCGCTGCTGGGCGGGCAGGACGAGCGCCGCGCCGACCTGACAGGCTCCATCTTCGACGTGCTGGAGAAAGTCTGCGGGCAGCAGGTCTCGTCGACGGTGGCCCACATCAAGGCCGCCTGCCCGGACGAGGCCATCCGCACCGCCATGCAGCTGGATGCGGGCGAGGCCATGCTGCTGCTGGATGAAGTGTGCTACACCCGGCTGTGCCGGCCGGTGCTGCGGGCGCTGAGCTACTACACCAACTTTTTTGACTTTTCGATCTTGCGAAAACTGCTTTGAACCGCAGGATTCCCCGCCCGCCGGGCGGGGAATCTCTGTGAGAAGTGCAATATCCGCCCCCGCCCGCCGGCGAGCGGCGCTGTGAAATGACCATCGAAGGAGGCACCCCATGCGCCATCTGATCGACCCCCTTGACTTTACCCGGGCGGAGACCGACGCCCTGCTCGACCTGGCCTGCCGCATCCGGGAGGACCCGGCGGCCTACCGGGACGCGGCCGCCCGCAAAAAGCTGGCCACTCTGTTCTATGAGCCCTCCACCCGCACCCGCCTGTCGTTCGAGGCGGCCATGCTCAACCTGGGCGGGCAGGTGCTGGGCTTCCCGAGCGAGAATGTGTCCAGCGCCTCCAAGGGCGAGAGCGTGGCCGACACCATCCGGGTGGTGTCCTGCTACGCCGACATCGCCGCCATCCGCCACCCCAAAGAGGGCGCGCCGCTGCGGGCCAGCCGCTATTCCCGCATCCCGGTCATCAACGCCGGGGACGGCGGCCATCAGCACCCCACCCAGACCCTGACCGACCTGATGACCATCCGCACCCGCAAGGGCACGCTGAACGGCCTGACCATCGGCCTGTGCGGCGACCTCAAGTTCGGGCGGACGGTCCACTCCCTCATCAAGACCATGGTGCGGTACGAGGGGGTGCGGTTCGTCCTCATCAGCCCGGCCGAGCTGCGGGTGCCCGACTACATCATCACCGACGTGCTGGAGGGCGGCGACATCCCCTACGCCGAGACCCGCAGCCTGGAGGAATCGATGCCCGGCCTCGACATCCTCTACATGACCCGCGTGCAGCGCGAGCGGTTCTTCAACGAGGAGGACTACGTCCGGCTGAAAAACAGCTACATCCTCACCCGCGAGAAGATGGCCCTCGCCAAGCCCGACATGGCGGTGTTGCACCCGCTGCCCCGGGTCAACGAGATCGCCCTGGACGTCGACGACGACCCCCGCGCCGCCTACTTTGAGCAGGTGCAGAACGGCGTCTACGTCCGGATGGCCCTCATCATGACACTGCTGGGCCTGCCCGACCCCAAAGCCCCCCGGGGGAATGCATGATGCGTAAGGAGGATGCGTGAAGATGCTGAACATTGACGAGATCCAGAACGGGATCGTGATCGACCACATCAAGCCGGGCACCGCCATCGGGCTGATGGACCTGCTGGGCATCAAGGGCAACCGCACCTCGAGCGTCGCGCTGATCCAGAACGCCCGCTCGTCCAAGTCGCCCACCGGCCGCAAGGACATCATCAAGGTGGAGGGGAACGCCGCCTGGCTCAAGCTGGACGTGCTGGCCTACCTCGACCCGGACATCACGGTCACCACCATCCAGGACGGCAGGCCCGTCCGGAAGGAAAAGCCCCAGCCCCCCCGCCGGCTGGTCAACATCGTCCGCTGCCGCAACCCGCGGTGCATCTCCACCGTCGAGGAGGAGTGCGACCAGATCTTCGAGCTGGGCGCCGGCGGCAAGTACCGCTGCGTCTACTGCGAGCAGGAGCTGCAGGTGAATAAAGACTGACCCCCGCCCCCATACAAAAACGACCCCCGCCCCCTGTCTGCCTTGCAGCGCGGACAAAGGGCGGGGGTGTTTTGTGTGTGCGGGGGGTCACTCGGGGGCTTTCATGCTCTCGACCATGCTGATATTGCGCACCTGGCGGCGCATCGCGCGGCAGACCGCCACGGTGAACAGCAGCGTCAGCGCCACGCTGTACAGGAAGCTGGTGGGCTCCAGCATACGGATGAACATCATCTGCTCCGACTCGACGGTGCGTATGACGAACTGGTGCAGCGGCACCCCGATGGCAAGGCCCACCGCCGCGCCGATGACGCTGAGCAGCTCGATCTCGCGGAAGATGTAGCGGTAGACCTCCTTGTCGAAGAAGCCGAGGACCTTGATGGTGGCGAGCTCCTTCTTGCGCTCGCCGATGTTGACGCTGATCAGGTTGTACAGCACCACCGCGGCCAATGCCGCCGCGCAGGCGATGATCAGGACCACCACGTAGTTGATGCAGGTGATGGTGCTGTCGTACATGGCGGCGCTGTCGGCGGTGAAGGCGGTGCTGGACACATAGTTGCAGCCCAGCAGGACGGTGCTCAGGGTCTGGCGCTGGGTGTCGTCGGCGCAGCTGGTGCGGACGTAGACGGTGTTGGGGGCGCTGTCTGCCACCAGCCGCGCGAGGGTGTTCTGGGTGACGTAGAGGTAGGCGCCGAGGTAGTTCTCGGTCACGCCGGTCAGGGTCAGCTGGACCCGGCTGCCGTCGGTGCCCTGGACCCAGATGCTGTCCCCGGCGGACGCGCCCAGCAGCTCGGCGGTCTTCTGGGTCAAAACGACGCTGCCGTCGATGAAGGGCAGCTCGCGGCCGAGGGCGCTCTCCAGCCGGAAGTATTCGGTCAGCTTCTGCGGCTCTTCGGCGGCCACCAGGGTGACACTGAGCTCGCCGGCGCCGGCGGCGTCGGCGTAGACCGACACCGTCCGGGTGTAGAAGGCGCCCCAGCTCTCCACCTCGTCCCGCGCGGCGAGGGTCTCGGTCAGGGAGGAGCCCTCGTCCAGCGCCTTATCGCTGGACAGCGAGATGGCCAGGTCGGCCTGCTGCACGCTGCCGTACTGCCGGGCGACGATCTCGACGATGGAGTCCTGCAGCCCGAAGCCGATCAACAGCAGCGCGGTGCAGCCGGCGACGCCCAGCACCGTCATGTAAAAGCGCTTTTTGTAGCGGAACATATTGCGGGCGGTGGTCTTTTGGGAAAAGCTCATCCGCCGCCACAGCGGGCCCACCCGCTCGAGGAAGATCCGCTTGCCGGCGGCGGGGGCGCGGGGCAGCAGCAGGGCGGCCGGCTTCTCCTTGAGGGAGACCCGGCAGGCCGCCAAAGTGGTCAGCCCCACCACCCCGATGCTGATGACCACGCTCATCACCGCGAGGGCAGGGTAGACCGCCAGCCGGAAGGTGGGCAGCGCAAAGACGGTGGAATAGGCCCACCAGATGATCCACGGGATGAGGCAGAACCCCAGCGCCATGCCGGCGATGCAGCCCAGCAGCCCGGCCGAGATGCCGTAGACCATGTACTTGGCGGTGATCTCGCCGTCGGTGTAGCCCAGGGCTTTGAATGTGCCCATCTGGGTGCGGTTCTCTTCCACCATGCGGGTCATGGTGGTGCTGGCCACCAGCGCCGCCACCAGGAAGAAGAAGACGGGGAAGACCCGCGCGATCGACTCGATGCGGTCGGCGTTCTGCTCGAACAGCACCATCGAGACCACGCTGCCCCGGTCGAGGACGTACCACTCGCCGGCGGTGATGTCGTCCACCTGTTCTTCGGCGTCGGCCAGCTGACGGCGCGCGTCGGCCAGCTGCGCCTCGGCGTCGGCCTTCTGCCGGGCGAACTCGGCCGCGCCCTCGTTGTACTGGGCCCAGCCGTCGTCCAGCTGGGCGCGTGCGTCGGCCAGCTGCTGTTCGGCGGCGTCAAAGGCGGTGAAGGCCTCGGCGTTGCCGGTGTTGAGGGCCAGCTGCCCGGACAGCACCTGCAGCTTCATCTCCCGCAGCGCGGCCTCGGCTTCGGCCACCAGCTCCTCGTTGGTCAGGTCGGGGGAGGAGATCAGCCCCTGGGCGTACATCTGCCGCTTGCCCTCGTCCAGCTGGGCCTGGTAGCTCTGCAGCTGGTCGTAGGTGGAGTCGTAGAGGGCCTGCGCCCGGTTGAGGATGTCCCGCAGCTCGACGTAGTTGACGTCGTCGGGCTCGGCCTCTTCCAGGGCCTGCTCGGCGTTGTGCAGGATGTCCTCGGCGTAGCCCAGCATGGGGTCGGCCACCCCCTTGAGGGTGACCAGCTGCTTGATCTGCTCAAGCTGCGCCTCAAACTCCAGCACCTGCCGCTGGGCGTCCACCAGCTGGTCTGCGCCGCTGGCCATGGTGCCGGGCAGGGCGGCCTTCTGCTCGTCCAGCTGGGCCTTGCCGCTGGCGTATGCGGCCTCGCCCTCGTCCAGCTCGGCCTTGGCCTCGTTCAGCTGGGCCTCGGCTTCGGCCAGCTGGGCCCGGGCGTCGGCCTCCTGCCGCTCGAACTCGGCCCGGGCTTCGTCCAGCTGGTCGCGGGCCGACTGGATCAGCTCGTCCCGGCGCTGGACAGCCTGCCCGGCGGCGATGCCCTCCAGACGGGCCTTGACGGCGTCCACCGCCGCCTGGTATTCGTCGGAATAGTTGTCGTACTGCCCCGCCCCGGCCGCCTTGATGTAGCAGGAGGCGTAGTAGTCCATCTCGAGGCTGCCGTCGGGCAGGTAGACCGCAAGGCCCAGCGCGCCGTTGCCGGCGGTGGTGCTCTCGGTCTCGTTGGAGAAGTAGAGGGGGTCGGTGACAAAGCCCACCACCGTGACCTCGCCCTCGGCAAGGTCGCCCTCAGCGTAGCCCGACAGGGTGATGACGTCCCCCAGGCGGATGTTGTCGGCGGCGCTGTCCAGCACCTGGACGGCGCACTCGGCGGGGGTCTCGGGCAGGCGGCCCGATTCCAGCACCAGGCGGTTCATGTTGGCCTTGTCGGCCAGCTGCGGGTAGACCGGCAGCTGCTGCAGCCGCACCGCCAGGGTGCTGCCCCCGCGGTAGCTGCCCTCGCAGTCCACCGACTTGACCGGCATGACCGCCTCGACCCCTTCGACGGCGGCGATGGCGTCGATGTCCGCGCCGCTCAAGCCGAGGGTGGAGACCACCCGGATGTCAAAGACGTTCTGCCCGCTGTACCACCGCTGCCCGGCGCGGCGCATGCCGGGGCCGACGCTGAGCAGCCCCGACAGCATCATGACCCCCAGCAGCACGATGCCGAACACCGAGGCAAAGCGGCTTTTGTTGGCGGCAAGCTCCCGCCACATGTTTTTGCGATAGGTCTTGTTCACTGCTGCTCACCACTCGATCTCTTCCACCGGGACAGGGTGCTCGTTGACTTCGTTCGAGATGATCTGCCCGCTGCGCACCTGCACGATGCGGTCCGCCATGCCGGTCAGGGCCGAATTGTGGGTGATGACGATGACGGTGCGCCCGGTCTTGCGGCAGGTATCCTGCAGCAGGGCCAGCACCGACTTGCCGGTCTTGTAGTCCAAAGCGCCGGTGGGCTCGTCGCACAGCAGGATCTTGGGGTTTTTGGCCAGGGCGCGGGCGATGGCCACCCGCTGCTGTTCGCCGCCCGACAGCTGCGCCGGGAAGTTGTTCAGCCGCTGCCCCAGCCCGACGCTGCGCAGCGTCTCGGCGGGGTCGAGGGGGTGCTTGCAGATCTCGATGGCAAGCTCGACATTTTCCAGCGCGGTGAGGTTCTGCACCAGGTTATAAAACTGAAAGACGAACCCCACGTCGTACCGGCGGTAGGCGGTCAGCTCCTTTTCATCGAAGCGGCTGACCTCCGCCCCATCCAGGACGATGCGGCCCTCGTCGCAGCGGTCCATCCCGCCCAGCATGTTCAGCAGGGTGGTCTTGCCCGCGCCGGAGGGCCCCACGATGATGCAGAACTCCCCTTTATTGACATGGAAGGTCATATGGTCGGCCGCAGCCACCCGGACGTCGCCGGTCTGGTAATACTTGGACACATCGGCAAAGCTGACAAAATGCTCATCCACGAGAACCACCTGCCCTTTCCTTCAAAACTTTGAGCTTTTTCACACAGGAATGCGATTTTACATCAGCTACTATAATAGTACAACAAAATGCCCTGCCGATGCAAGAAGAAAGGGGGTGTTTTAATGCAAACTTTACAAATCCTGCCCCCGCCCGCCGGCTTTGCCCAAAACAAAAAAGCCAGTCCGGAAAAGTATACTTTTCCGAACTGGTTTTTGAGTCTATTCAGTATAGCATAAAAACAACGCAGCTGCAACAGATGCAGATTCCCGCTTGCGGCAAAAAACAGCTCTTGGAGAAACAAACTAAAAGAAGTTTACCTTGGCAGCGAGACTGGAACGATTGGTGGTTCGGCTTTTCGATCCTGCCATGTTTTGGAAACTGTTACCGGAACGCCGACCGTGATAGGACACTCTGCTTTTGTTGGGTGTACGAAGCTTACAACAATTGATCTTAGTAAAACAACCTCGATCGGACCGGGCGCATTTTTAGACTGCAAATCGTTGAAAAGCGTGAATGTGTGCAATGTTCAAACGATTGAGATGGCGGTATTTAGTAATTGTACCAGTCTACAAGAAGTCTACATAAGCAGCAGCCTGCAAACAATTAGAGACAATGCGTTCTATACATCTGACAACACGCCTCTCTCCGGCTTGACCTTTTACTACATAGTAAAAGAGGACGAGAATGAAACTGACGTGTACAACCATCTAAAAACAATTCTGGACGGGCATTTTGGCAGCACCGAAACCGTATATGAGCTGAAACGAGCCACGGCAGATGAGACATCCGCGGGCGATGGGTCAGACCATGCTGACCTGTCCAAACACATCGCAAACCCCGCCGCGCGCGCTATCCTGAACCTGTTCTGAACGCATGATAAAACCCCCGTCTGGCGTTTGTGCGCCGGGCGGGGGTTTGTTGGTGGAATATCAGTGGATTTGCTGATGAATCTGTTGCACAACTGGCTGCTGTATGGTATACTATAGACAGGAAGGAGCTGATAGTATGGCATCTGTGATCAGTGCGATCAAGAATACCGTCCCCATTTCGCTGTTCAACCGCGGGCAGGCGGGGAAGATCTTTGAGGAAGTCCGGAAAAGCGGCGCCAAGGTGGTCATGAAAAACAACGTGGCCGAGTGCGTCCTGCTGTCGCCCGAGGAGTATGTCCGCCTGATGGATGAGGTGAACGACGCCAAATTGGAGGCCATCGCCGCCGAACGTCTGGCCCGGTATGACCCCAAAACGCTGGTTTCGCAGGAAGAAATGATGCGTGAGCTGGGTCTTACCGAAAAAGACCTGGAAGGCTGGGAGGACGTGGAGATTGAATGAGCTGGGTGATCAAGTACTTGCCGGAGGCAAAAAAGGACATTCAATCGCTGGATAAAAGCCAGTGGAGCCTGGTTGAAAAAGCGATCGTCAAGGTAAGCCAGAACCCGCTGCCTGCCAGCGAGGGCGGGTACGGCAAGCCGCTGAGCGGGAATCTGGCGGGCTGCCTGAAGATCAAGCTGCGGGCTGCCGGGCTGCGGGCGGTCTATAAGCTGGAGCGCACCGAGACGGCGATGCTGGTCATCGTGGTCGGCGTCCGCGCCGACGAGGAAGTCTACGACCTGGCCGAAAAGCGCATCCGCAAATACAGCCTTGACAGCTGAAACAAACCCCCGTCTGGCGTTTGTGGGCCGGGCGGGGGTTTGGGTTACTGGCGGTTGGGGTCGCCGTCGGGGCGCAGCAGGGGGCTGGAGCGGGCGGCGAGCTGGTCGTGGGTGGGGGGCGTGTCGCCCTGGGCGGCTTTTTCCAGGTGGCTGACACGCTGGTCGAGGGCGGTGATCCGCTGCGAGACGATGTCCGGCAGGTCCTGCTGGTCGAGGTCGTCGGCGGGGTTGACCGCTTTGTTGTTGATCCGCACCACCTCAGCGGGCACGCCCACCGCCGTGCAGTTGGCCGGCAGGTTGCGCAGCACCACGCTGCCCGCGCCCACCCGGGCGTTGTCCCCGATGTAGACCGGGCCGAGCACCTTGGTGCCCGCGCCGATCAGCACGTTGTCGCCCAGGGTGGGGTGGCGCTTGCCGGTGTCCTTGCCGGTGCCGCCCAGGGTGACGCCGTGGTAGATGGTGCAGTTGTCGCCGATCTCGGTGGTCTCGCCAAAGACGATGCCCATGCCGTGGTCGATGAACAGCCGCTCGCCAATGGTGGCGCCGGGGTGGATCTCGATGCCGGTCTTGTGCCGGCCGCGCTGGCTGACCCACCGCGCCAGGAAAAAGTGCCCCCGCTGGTACAGCCAGTGGGCCAGACGGTGATAGACCAGGATGTGAAAGCCCGGATACAGCAAAATGACCTCCAGCACAGTGCGCGCGGCCGGGTCCTTGCGCTGAATGTTGCGGGCGTCCTCAAGCAGCCCCATGGGTCGCAACCTCCTTTGTTCTCGCTTTGTATACGTTCCCTGCGCCTATTGTAGCACAGGCGGCGGGCAAAGTACAGCGCGCGGGGCGCATTTCGCCCCGGGGGCGGGCGGGCTGCGGGGCAAATGCGGAATTTTTGTAAGCTTTACTAAAAATCGCGCTGCACGGCGGCAGGACTTCTCACAAAGAAAAATGGGATATGCCATTGACACTTTTTGCGTTTCTATGATAAAATACATCCCGAGAAGATTCGATCGAAAGGGGAAACTGCGCCATGCCGTCCGCCCGCGCCGACAAAAAGTTCGAGATGTGCTTTGCAGCCGGGTTTTACGCAGCCGGCCTTTTCCCCATTTCTGAAAGCTGAGCTTTTCCCTTTTGGGAAAAGTTTTTTTTTGCCCGTGTCCGGCGCGGGCGGTGCCATCAAGGAGGTAACGGCCATGCTGATCCAACATGCACGCGGCGTCCACGGCGAGGAGCTCGAGCTCTACCTCGCAGACGGGAAGATCCAGGCGGTGGGCCGGGGTCTGGCCGCCCTGGCGGCCCCCGGCGAGGAGGTCCTCGACGCGCAGGGGCTGACCGTCCTGCCCGCCTTTGTGGACCTGCACGTCCACTGGCGGACCCCCGGCTTTGAATACAAGGAGGACATCGCCACCGGCAGTCTGGCGGCGGCGGCGGGGGGGTACACCTTCGTCAACCTGATGCCCAACACAAAGCCGGTCTGCTCCACCGCGGCGCAGGCCGCCATGGTGGAGGACGAGGCTGAGCGCACCGGGCTGTGCGGCGCCAACCAGACCGTCTCCATCACCCAAAACTTCGACGGCCGCACCCTCGACCACCTCAAGACCCTGCCGGCGTCGGTCCGCTTTGTCAGCGAGGACGGCCGCGGGGTGCAGGACGCAGCCGTCATGGCGCAGGCCTTCGCCATCTGCCACCAGAAGGGGATCACCATCATGAGCCACGCCGAGGACATGGAGATCAGCCCCTGGGACTACCGGCTGGCCGAGGATCTTGAGACGCTGCGCAACTGCTGGCTGAGCGAATACTACCAGACCCGGCTGCACGTCTGCCACGTCTCCACCCGGGGCGCGGTGGAGGCGGTGCGGATCGCCAAGCTGCGGGGCGCGCCGGTCAGCTGCGAGGTGACCCCCCACCATCTGTGGTTCACCGACGAGAGCTGCGATTACCGGGTCAACCCGCCCATCCGCACTGCCGACGACGTGGCGGCCCTGATCGAGGGGATCCGGGACGGGACGGTGGACGCCATCGCCACCGACCACGCCCCCCACTCGGACGCCGACAAGGCGGCCGGCGCGGCCGGCATGGTGGGCAGCGAGACCGCCTTCGGGGTCTGCTACACCAGGCTCTGCCGCGGCGAGGGGCTGCCCCTTGAGCTGCTGAGCATCCTGATGAGCGAGCGCCCGGCCCAGATCCTGGGGCTGAACAAGGGCCGTCTTGACCCGGGGTATGACGCCGACTTGGTCCTTGTGGACCTCGAGCGCCCCTGGACGGTGGACCGCGGGCGGCTGCACTCCAAATCCAAGAACAGCCCCTACGACGGGGCGGAGCTGTACGGCCGGGTCTGCGCCACCGTCAAGGGCGGCAAGGTCACCTACCGGGCCGAGGATTGAGATAGAGAGAAAGAAAGGAAACATTGCGATGACGACCAACATGGATAAGCTGTACGAGGCAGTCGAGGCGCGCGGCCCGGTCTGCGTGGGGCTGGACACCGACTTCTCCTACCTGCCCGCCGATTTTGTGGACGAGACCCTGTCCAAAGGGGAGAATATCGTCCGGTTCAACAAGGCCCTGATCGAGGCCACCAAAGAGGCGGCGGGCTGCTACAAGGTGCAGATCGCCTACTATGAGGCCCTGGGGCTGGACGGCCTGCGGGCTTACGCCGAGACCCTCAAAGCGGTGCGGGCCGCCGGCGCGCCGGTCATCGCCGACATCAAGCGGGGGGACATCGCCAAGACCGCCGAGATGTACGCCATCGGCCACTTCACCGGGGACTTTGAAGCCGACTTCGTCACCCTCGCCCCCTACATGGGCCTTGACTCCATCAGCCCCTACCTGCCCTACGCCGAGAAGGCCGGCAAGGGGATGTTCGTGCTCTGCCGCACCTCCAACGGCGGGGCCAAAGACTTCGAGTATGAAAAGCTGGCCGACGGCCGCCACGTCTACGACCTGGTGGGCGACAAGCTGAACGAGCTGGGCAAGGACTATATGGGCGAGCACGGCTACTCCTCCATCGGGCTGGTCATCGGCGGCACCCACATCGAGGAGGCCGCCGAGATCCGCGCCCGCTACAAGGACAGCTTCTTCCTCATCCCGGGGTACGGCGCGCAGGGCGGCAAGGCCGAGGACATCGCCCAGTACCTCAAC
>DWXX01000162.1 GCA_019118985.1 Candidatus Faecalibacterium faecipullorum | reverse complement strand
GCCCACACCCCCAAATACAACATCCTGCTCAAGGACGACAAGGGCTACTCCTACATCAAGGTGACGAAAGAGGAATGGCCCCGCCTGACCTTTGTGCTGCAGAAAGAGGAGGACGGCGCCGAGTACATCGGGCCCTACACCTCCAGCTTTGCCGCCCGCGAAATGGCCGAGAGCGCCCAGGACGCCTTTCTGCTGCCGCGGTGCAGCCGCCGCTTCCCCCAGGACATCGGCAGGGGGCGGCCCTGCCTCAACGCCCACATCGGCAAGTGCATGGGGGTGTGCAGCGGCCGCATCAGCTGCGAGGAGTACAACCGCGCGGTCAAGGGGGCGATCCACCTCATCCGCTACGGCAAAAAGGACATCATCAAGACCCTGACCAAACGGATGGAGGAAGCCAGCGAGCGGCTGGAGTTCGAGACCGCCGCCCTGCTGCGGGATCAGATCGCCGCCATCACCAAGGTGACCGAAGGACAGAAGGTGGTGGTGGACGAGAGCCTTGAGATGGACGTCGTCGCCCTGGCGGGCACCCCCGACTCGGTCTGCGCCGCGGTGCTGCGGTACCGTCATGGCCGCCTGACCGACAAGCGGGAGTTCGTCTTTCACGACCGGGCCGACCTCGAGGGGGTGCGGGAGGAGTTTCTGGCCCGCTACTACCTCGACGACGAGGAGATCCCCAGGATCGTCGCGGTGGACGAGCTGCCCCCCGACGCCGACGCTTTGCAGAGAGCCCTTGGGGAAAAGCGGGGCAGCGAGGTGCAGCTCTACGTCCCGCAGCGGGGAGACAAGGCCCGCCTGGTCGATATGGCCCACACCAACGCCGTCGAGCGCCTGGCCCGGGAGCGGGGCCGCACCGCCCGCGAGCAGAAGCTGCTGGACGAGCTGGCCCAGGTATTGGGCCTTGCCGCTGCCCCCCGCCGGATCGAGAGCTACGACATCTCCAACTGGGGGGACGGCACCAGCGTCTGCGGCATGGTGGTCTTTCGGGACGGCAAGCCCAGCCGGGCCGATTACCGCCGCTTCAAGATGAAAACGGTGGCCGGCACCGACGACTATGCCAGCCTGGCCGAGACGGTCACCCGCCGCGCCGGGGAGTATGCCGCCCGCACCGCCGCCGGCGAGACGGGCGGCTTTGCCGAAAAGCCCGACCTGCTGCTGATGGACGGCGGCCGCGGCCAGGTCAATGCCGCCAAAGCCGCCCTGGCCGGCACCCTTCTGGCCGACGTGCCCCTCTACGGCATGGTCAAGGACAACCGCCACCGTACCCGCGCCATCGTGGACAGCGACGGCGGCGAGATCGCCCTCAGCATGCACCGGGGGACCTTCACCTTCATCACCGCCGTCCAGGACGAGACCCACCGCTTTGCCAACGCCTACCGCAAGCAGCAGATGCGCCAGAAGAGCTATTCCTCCACCCTGACCCGGGTTCCCGGCGTGGGCGAAAAGCTGGCCAAGGCCCTGATGGCTCGGTTTGGCAGCGTGGCCGCCGTCCGCGCCGCCGACCCCGACGCCCTGGCCCAGACCCCCGGCGTCGGCCCCAAGCTGGCCCAGACCATCTACGCATGGTTCCGCCAGGAGGAAGGCTGAGACGCTCCCAAAATACAGAAACAGAAAGCCCCCGCCTGCCCTTTTTCCAGGGCCCGGCGGGGGCTTTGCGTTATGGTCAGTACCGCTCCACCCCGTCCTCGGTGACGAGGGCGTAGATCAGCGGCAGGTCTTTGGGTTTGTCAGGGCCGATGACAAGGCCGGCGCGGTAGGCGGCCTCGGCGGCGGCAAAGCGTTCGGGCGCGCCGCAGAATGTGGCCAGCACGTCGCCCCGGCGGACGCGGTCGCCCCGCTTTTTGTGCAGGATGATGCCGGCGGCGTAGTCGAGGGCGTCGCCCTTTTTCTCCCGCCCGGCCCCCAGCAGGACGCTGGCGGTGCCGATCTTTTCGGCGTCGTTTTCAGCGATATAGCCGTCGGCGTCGGCCAGCAGGTCGTACCGGGCGGCCGGCTGCGCAAAGAGGCTGTAGTCCTCCAGAACGCGGACGTCCCCGCCCTGCGCGGCGAACATCTCTTTGCACTTGGCAAAGGCGCTGCCGTCGGCGATGGCCGCTTTGGCCATGGCGCGGCAGGCGGCGGGGCTGCCCTTGCCGGCCAGCACCAGCATCTGGCCCGCCAGCGCCAGGCAGACTTCGGTCAGGTCGGCGGGGCCGCGGCCCTTCAGCACCTCCATGCTCTCGATCACCTCGAGGCTGTTGCCGATGTTGTGGCCGAGGGGGGTGTCCATGTCGGTGATCATGGCGGCCACCTTCCGCCCGTGGTGGGCGCCGATGGACACCATCAGCCTGGCCAGCTGGATGCTCTCCTCCACCGTTTTCATAAAGGCGCCGGTGCCGGTGGTGACGTCCAGCAAAATGGCGTCCGACCCCGAGGCCAGCTTCTTGGACATGATGCTGGAGGCGATCAGCGGGATGCAGCTGACGGTGGCGGTGACGTCCCGCAGCGCGTACATCTTCTTGTCGGCGACGGCGATGTTCTCGCTTTGGCCGATCACCGCGATGCCGGTGCGGTTGACCTGTGCAAAGAACTCTTCCTGGCTGAGGGCGGTGCGGGTGCCGGGGACGCTCTCCATCTTGTCGATGGTGCCGCCGGTGTGGCCGAGGCC
>DWXX01000161.1 GCA_019118985.1 Candidatus Faecalibacterium faecipullorum | reverse complement strand
ATTTATGAAACTCAAGAAGATTGCTTCTCTGATGCTCGCCGGCATCATGGCAGTCAGCATGCTGGCGGGCTGCAAGACCGGCACCACCACCGATGATGAGAATACCGATGTTAAGCCTGTTGCGAGCAATGCTGTTGCTGTTATGAACGATGCTCAGGACAAGGTTAAGTTCGATAACGACA
Source organism: Candidatus Faecalibacterium faecipullorum (assembly GCA_019118985.1). Taxonomy (GTDB): domain Bacteria; phylum Bacillota; class Clostridia; order Oscillospirales; family Ruminococcaceae; genus Faecalibacterium; species Faecalibacterium faecipullorum. The sequence goes on along the minus strand of DWXX01000161.1, from coordinate 4,801 downwards.
CTGACTTTGACGCCGCTCTGGCTGCGGCTGCTAAGAAGGCTGCTCACGAGAACGTGGCGAATGCTAAGTATGAAATTGCAGAGGTCAAGGATGGTTCCGTCTACGAGGAACTGGAGAAGAAACTTGATGTGAATGCCGGTCTGGTTTCGGGCGGCCACGACATTTTCTTTAACGGTGCGACAGACGGTGCTCAGAGCGGCGGCCAATCCAAGACTCTGACTGGTCTGTGGATTGTTGAAGCAGATGGTCTGACTGAGAAGGCTGCTTTGGAGCAGGTTGCCGCTACCATGAAGGGTAAATACAACAATGAGGATGAAAAGTATCCTGAGACTGTTGAGCTGACCGATGGTTCTTATGAGGCTTCTTATACTGGTTCTGTGAGCATCGTTACTGTCAACACCAGCGACGAAGGCGAAACTGCGACTGCTTACTACATTGCTGTGTCTGTGACCCAGACGCTGGCTCGCTACGCTCAGACCAATGTGGACGCTAGCAAGTAATTGCTTATAACCAATACAGCGCACCATACTGTATTTGATTATAGGGTGCCTAGAGGGTGACTAGAGACCGCCTGAAAGGCACAGCCCATCCGATGTGACAGCAAAAAGGGATAAGTAACCGCTATTCCTTCTGTTGTTGATCGCACCAAAACAAAAGAACTTTGCGTCACGAAAGATAGGGTCCCTCTGTGGGGGTCGGCCGGGAGGCTGACCCCCACATTGTTGTTTGTGGCGCTGCCGGGCAAGCCCCCTCAGACGCGGCCTTTGGCCGCGCCAGCTCCCCCGCACGCGTGAGAGCCTAAGATGTAGGGATTTATATTTCAATCCATTCCTTATAGCCTCCCACGCGTGCGGGGGAGGTGCCGAACGAAGTGAGGCGAAGGGGGCTTCCCCACCGGCAGCGCGCACAGGGGGAGCTGTCAGGAGCGCAGCGACTGACTGAGAGGGGCGCGAGCGTCAGCGGGACAGAGACGCCCACGCCCCAAAAAACCACCGCCCCCGCTTCTTTTGAAACGAGAAGCGGGGGCGGTTTGTTGGTTTTTATTGGCAGCCTTTGCCGCGGCGGGGGCAGTCATGGGGGCAGCAGGCGCAGCCTTTGCGGCGGCGGATGCGGCGCAGCGCCCAGACGGCCCAGGCGGCAATGCCGGCGATCAGCAGGCCGGTGAAAAGGCCGGTAGAGAGGACGGAGGCCATCGGCGCGCCCCCTTTACAGTAGCATCCCGGCCTGGTAGACCAGGAAGGTGACCAGCCAGGCCACGCCCAGCTGGAAGGCGGCGGTGAAGAACATCCACCCCCAGCTGCCCGACTCTTTCTGGATGGTGCCGAGGGCGGCCGCGCAGGGGATGTACAGCAGGCAGAAGATCATCAGGCAGAGGGCGTTGAAGGGGCCGAAGCCGATCCCCTCTAGCGCGGCGGCGAAGGCGGCCATGCCGGCGGGGGAACTGGCGTTGACGATGCCGAACAGCACCGCGCAGCTCGAGACCACCACCTCTTTGGCCGAGATGCCGGCGATCAGCGCCACCGCGATCTGCCAGTAGCCCAGGCCGATGGGGGCGAAGAAGGGGGTCAGCACCCGGCCGGCCAGAGCGCCGAAGCTGGCGGTCATGTCGGCGGTGTAGCCGCCGGGGCCGAAGTTCAGCACCACCCAGATGATCAGGGTGGCGATGAAGATGGTGGTGCCGGCCTTTTCAAGGTAGTCCTTGACCTTCTCCCAGACATAGATGGCGACGGTGCGGCCGTCGGGCAGCTTGTACTCGGGCAGCTCGATCAAGAGGTAGTTGACCTGCTTTTTGCGGTCCCACAGATGGAGCAGGGCCATCACCAGGATGGCCACCACGATGCCGATCAGGTACATGGCGTAGGCCACCACCATGGCGTGCTCGGCAAAGAACATCTCGGAGAAGAGGATGTAAATGGTCAGCCGGGCGTTGCAGCTCATGAAGGGGGTGACCAGCATCACCTTCAGCCGGTCGTGCTTGTTTTCCAGCGCGCGGGAGGCCATGATGGCCGGCACCGTACACCCGAAGCCCAGCAGCATGGGGATGAACGCCTTGCCCGACAGGCCGAGCCGGGACATGACCCCCTCCATGACGTAGGCGACCCGGGCCATGTAGCCGCTGTCCTCCAGAAGGGCCAGGCAGAGGAACAGGATCAGGATGTTGGGCAGGAAGGTGACGATGGTGCCCACCCCCGCGATGATGCCGTCGACGATCAGGCCGGTCAGCACGTCCCCGGCCTGGATGGCCGCGAGGCCGGCGGCGGCGCCGTCGCTCAGCCAGCCGATGGCAAGCTCGAGGTAGCCCTTGAGCCAGTCGCCCACCGTGAAGGTCAGAAAGAAGATGACCGCCATGATGCCCAGAAAGACCGGGATGCCCCACACCTTGTCGGTCAGCAGGCGGTCGGCCCGCTCGGTCAGCTCGTCCTGGCGCTCTTTGTGGATCAGCACCTCGTCGATGATCTCGCCGATGAAGTCGTATTTCTGGTTGATGATGTCCGACTCATAGCTGCGGTCAAGGACGGCGGGCAGGTCGACGGGGTATTTCCGGGTGATCTCCTGGTCGCCTTCCAGCAGCTTGATGGCGTGCCAGCGCAGGTTGTCAAGGCCGGGGTAGCGGGCCCGCAGCGCCGGGATGATCTGATCGATCTTGTCCTCGATGACGTCGGAGTAGACCATGGCGTACTCGGCGTGGTGGTCGTGCTGGTGGTGGGAGACCGTCCGGTGCTGATGGACCAGATGGTCGGGGCCGGTGCTGTCCTTGTGGTGGGCGGCGGCGTGCAGCAGCGCGTCCAGGCCGCGGCGCTGCCGGGCCGACACCGGGATGACCGGGATGCCCAGCATCTCGGGCAGGCGGTGCATGTCGATCTCCATGCCGCGCTTTTCAACGATGTCCATCATGTTCAGGGCCATGATGACCGGCTTGCCCAGCTCCAGCAGCTGCAGCGTCAGGTACAGCCCCCGTTCCAGCGCCGAGGCGTCCACCACGTTGATGATGACGTCCACCTCGTCGCTGAGGATGAACTGCCGGGACACCGTCTCCTCCATGGTGTAGGAGGTCAGGCTGTAGGTGCCGGGCAGGTCGACCAGGTGGATGTTCAGCCCGTGGTGCTTGATGGCGCCCTCCACCTTTTCCACCGTAACCCCCGGCCAGTTGGCCACCTTCAGGTTCGCCCCGGTGTAGGCGTTGAAGAGGGTAGTCTTACCGCAGTTGGGGTTGCCGATGAAGCCGACGGTCATCTCCTGCCCGCGGCCGGCCGGCGCGGGCTGTTTGTCGCGTTCAGGCATCCGGCTCGCCCTCCTTTACCTCGATGTTTTTGGTGATGTTGTACCCCAGGGCGAACCGTGTGCCCCGCAGCTTGATGATCAATATTCCTTTCCCTTTCCGGTTCAGCACGGTGACCGGCGTCTGCCGGGTCATCCCCAGCGCCTCCAGCCGGCGCTCGAGCTGAAAGGGCAGACCGATCCGCTCGACCACATAGGTCCCGCCGGTCTGCGCGTCTTTTAACAGCATCTTTCACACCTCCATAGGGCAAAAGTTGCATACATCCGACTTTTGCCACCCCTAATATTACAGAGTCTGCGCGGCTTTGTCAATGGGGCGGGCGGGGTTTTGCATGGCCTACGCATGAAAGGGTATAGTCAAAAAGAGAACAATATGGTAAAGTAAGTCCAAAGGGGGCTGAATACCACGATGTTCGAATATTTTGAAAATTTGACCGATATGCGGCAGGCTGGCAAAGTGAAGCACAATCTACTGGAAATCGTAGTGATGACGATTTGTGCAGTGATAGCAGGCTGTGAAGCATGGGAAGATATTGCCGATTATTGTCGAGTAAAGAAGAACTGGTTCAAGGAATCACTTCATATAAAACTTGAAAACGGCATACCTTCGCACGATACGTTGCAGCGTGTATGGGGAATGCTGGAGCCAAAAGAATTCGAATCCTGCTTCCGGTCATGGGTAGCAAGTGTATGCAGTATCGAAGACAGTGAGATCATCAGCATCGATGGAAAAACGCTGTGTGGGAGCCGTGATGCAAACAAATCTCCGCTTCACCTGGTGAGCGCATGGGCAAATCAGAATCAGCTTGTTTTGGGCCAGCTTTGCACAGACGAAAAATCCAACGAAATTACGGCTGTTCCTCAGCTTCTTGACGCTTTGGACGTTAAAGGCTGTATCATCACGGCGGACGCTATGAGCTGTCAAAAAGCAATCACGGCAAAAATTGTCGAAAAAGATGCAGATTATGTGATTGGTTTGAAAGACAACCAGCCAAACCTTAAAAGAGAATGTGCTGAATTCTTCGATGATTTTCTAACTGCGCCTGAAAACTTCCCGGAAGTCACACATTTCCATACAGCAGATAAAGGTCATGGCAGAAGTGAGATCAGAGACTATTATCTAACAACAAACCTTGGCTGGGTGCAGTATGCGGATGGCTGGACTTCTCTGAATAGTCTGGGAATGGCAGTCTCAAAAATAACGACCGGAGAAAAAACATCCGTAGAACGTCGCTATTATATCTCCTCTCTGACAGATGTAAAACAATTTGCACAAGCAGCAAGAGCGCATTGGGGCATCGAGAATTCTCTCCACTGGTGTCTGGACGTAACCTTTCATGAGGACTACAGCCGGATGAGAAAAGACCATTCTGCTGAGAATATGGCGGTTGTTCGCCGTATTGCTCTGGACGCTTTGAAACAACATCCCGCTAAAATAAGCTTGGCTCGTAAAAAACGCCGCTGCTCTTATGATGATGTTTTCCTTGCGGAAGTTCTCCTGTCTTTTCATGCGTAGGCCGTG
>DWXX01000018.1 GCA_019118985.1 Candidatus Faecalibacterium faecipullorum | reverse complement strand
ACACCGAGGCCCGGCTGGAGCCTGTCTGCGAGGAGCTGTTCCGGGACATCGACAAGGAGACGGTGGACTTTGTGCCCAACTACGACGGCACCACCACCGAGCCCACCCTGCTGCCGGTCACCTTCCCCACCATCCTGGCCAACAACACCCTGGGCATTGCGGTGGGCATGGCCTGCAACATCTGCTCGTTCAACCTGGCCGAGCTGTGCGCCACCACCGTGGCCCTGCTCAAGGACCCGAACCACGACATCGGCTCCACCATGCCCGCCCCCGACTTTGTGGGCGGGGGGCAGATCCTGTACGACGCGGCCCAGATGCGGGACATCTTCGAGACCGGCCGGGGCAGCGTCAAGGTGCGGGCCCGGTGGCGGTCGGTCCCGGGCGAAAACATGATCGAGATCACCCAGATCCCGCCCACCACCACGGTGGAGGCCATCATGGACAAGATCGCCGAGCTGGCCAAGGCCGGCAAGCTGAAAGAGCTGAGCGACATGCGGGACGAGACCGACCTGAACGGCCTCAAGCTGACGCTGGACCTCAAGCGCGGCGTGGACCACGACCGCCTGATGGCCAAGCTGTTCCGGCTGACGCCCCTGGAGGACAGCTTCAGCTGCAACTTCAACATCCTGGTCTCGGGCCAGCCCCGGGTGATGGGGGTGCGGGAGATCCTGCGGGAGTGGACGGCCTTCCGGACCGAATGCGTCCGCCGCCGCACCTACTACGACCTGCACGGCAAGGAAAGGCGGCTGCATCTGCTGGAGGGCCTGGCGGCCATCCTGCTGGACATCGACAAAGCCATCCGGATCATCCGGGAGACCGAGGAAGAGGACGAGGTGGTGCCCAACCTGATGATCGGCTTCGGCATCGACGAGGCCCAGGCCGAGTATGTGGCCGAGATCCGGCTGCGCCACCTGAACCGGGAGTATATCCTCAAGCGCACCGGCGAGATCGAGGAGCTGAAACAGGAGATCGACGACCTGAACGACATCCTGGCCAAGCCCGCCCGCATCCGCCGGATCATCATCCAGGAGCTGACGGCGGCGGCCAAAAAGTACGGCCAGCCCCGCCGCAGCGAGATCCTCTACGACCTGCCCGCCGGGGAGGACGCCGCCGAAGAGGATGCGGTGCCCGATTATCCGGTGACGGTGTTCTTCACCCGGGAGGGCTACCTGAAAAAGATCACCCCCCAGAGCCTGCGCACCGCCGGCGCCCACAAGCTGAAGGAAGGGGACGAGATCCTGGTCCAGGCCGAGGCCCGCAACAACCTGGAGGCCCTCTTCTTCACCGACCGGCACCAGGTCTATAAGACCCGCCTGGCCGAGTTCGAGGACGGCAAGGTGAGCCAGATGGGCGTCTACCTGCCCACCCGCCTGGGCATGGAAGAAGGGGAAACGCCCATCGCCATGGTCCTGACCGCCGACTACAGCGGCTGGATGCTGTTCTTCTTTGCCAGCGGCAAATGCGCCAAGGTGCCCCTGGCCTCCTACGCCACCAAGCAGAACCGCCGCAAGCTGCTGCGGGCCTACAGCGACAAGGAGCCGCTGGCGGCTTTGCTCTTCCTGCCGGAGGAGCAGGAGCTGGCCATCCGCACCAGCGCCGGCCGGCTGCTGCTGGTGGGCTCGGCCCAGATCGCCGAAAAGGCCACCCGGGACAGCCAGGGCGTGGCGGTGGTCACCCTGAAAAAGAACCAGTCCATCACCTCGGTCCGCCCGGCGGCCGGCCTGGACCTGGCCGACCCCCACCGCTACCGCGTGCGCACCCTGCCGGCCCTGGGAGCGCTCCTGCGCGGGGACGACATCGCCGAGCAGACCACGTTGCTGTGAGAAAAAACGATGCCTTGTATAAAAATGGCGTGTGTGTTATACTGAATAAAAGGAGGCGGCGTTATGCCGGAGCTGTGCAGGTTCTATAACATCGTGATCAAGATGATCTACAGCGACAGCGGGCAGCATCACAAACCGCATTTCCATGTGTACTATGCGGAATATGAGGCTTCGGTGGGGATCGACGGCGAATTGCTGGCCGGCAGCCTGCCGCTCAAGCAGTTCAAGCTGGTGCAGGCCTGGGCTGCCATCCATGAAGAGGAACTGTATGCAGCCTGGAACAATGCCGTCCGCAATATCCCATTCGGAAAGATCGAGCCTCTGCGCTGAAACGGAAGGAGGAAGCGTATGTATCTCAAAGATGGCGTTGTCTACGCAGGGCAGCCGCAGCAGCCGGTCAAGGTCAGCGGGGTGCGCCCGCTGGACGGCTACCGGTTGTGGGTGCGCTTTTCCACCGGCGAGACCAAGATTTTTGATTGCAGCAGCCTGCTCGACACACCGGCTTTTGCGCCTTTGCGGGATGTGGAAGCATTCCGCGGCGTCTATATCGATTACGGCGTGACGGTGTGGAACGACGGAGCGATCGACATCTCGCCCGAGTATCTGTATGAGAAAGGCGTTCCGGTTCAGGATGCCCACATTGCATAAGAAAGGATTCCCATGCAAACCATCGACCTGATCTGCCTGGGCAAGCTGAACGCCAGGTACTGCGCCGAGGGGGTGGCGGAATACGCCAAGCGGCTGTCCGCCTTCGCCAACTTCCGGATCGTCGAGCTGCCGGAGGAAAAGATCGAGGAGAAAAACGCCTCCCCGGCCCTGGTGGCCCGCGCGCTGGAAAAAGAGGGCAAAGCCATCCTCTCCCACCTCCGCCGGGGGCAGAGCCTGGTGGCCCTGTGCGTGGAGGGCAAGCCCATCTCCAGCGAGGAGCTGGCCGCCCTGCTGGCGGACAAAGCGGCCAGCGGCGCGGGGGACGTGGCCTTTGTGATCGGCTCGTCCCACGGGCTGTCGGAGGAGGTCAAGCGGGCGGCTGCGGCCCGCATCAGCCTGGGGCGGATCACCCTGCCCCACCAGCTGGCCCGCCTGGTGCTGACCGAACAGCTTTACCGCGCCTGCACCATCAACGCGGGGATGAAGTACCACAAGTGAGCAAAAGACCGCCCTGCCGGCCCGTCTGCCGGGGAAGGGCGGTCTTGTTCCGTTTTGACCCGGATGGAGGAAACGGAAAAGCTCCCGCCGGCCGTGGAAAACGGCGGGCGGGAGCTTTGGGGCGCGGGGGAAGGGAGGAAGATCAGAAGGCGATCTTCTCCTCCAGCCAGCTCTTCAGCTGGTCGATGGGCAGGCGGACCTGCTCCATGGTGTCGCGGTCACGGACGGTGACGCAGTGGTCGGCAGCGATGCCCTTGGCCTCGTCGCCCACCGTGTCAAAGTCCACCGTGATGCAGTAGGGGGTGCCGATCTCGTCCTCGCGGCGGTAACGCTTGCCGATGGAGCCGGTCTCGTCGTAGTCCACCATGAAGTACTTGGACAGCTCGTTGCGGATCTCCATGGCCTTGGGGCCCAGCTTCTTGCTCAGGGGCAGCACGGCGCACTTGAAGGGGGCCAGGGCCGGGTGCAGGTGCAGCACGGTGCGCACGTCCTCCTTGCCCTTGGCGTCCACCAGGCGCTCCTCGTCGTAGGCCTCGCACAGGAAGGCCAGGGCCACGCGGTCGCAGCCCAGGGAGGGCTCGATGACGTAGGGGATATAGTGCTCGCCGGTCTCGGGGTCGAAGTACTCCAGGCTCTTGCCCGAGGCCTCCTGATGGCGGCTCAGGTCGTAGTTGGTGCGGTCGGCAATGCCCCACAGCTCGCCCCAGTCGGTGAAGGGGAAGGCGTACTCGATGTCGGTGGTGGCGCGGCTGTAGAAGGCCAGCTCGGCGGGCTCGTGGTCCCGCAGGCGCAGGTGCTCTTCCTTGATGCCCAGGCTCAGCAGCCAGTTCTTGCAGTATTCCTTCCAGTAGGCGAACCACTCCAGGTCGGTGTCCGGCTTGCAGAAGAACTCGCACTCCATCTGCTCGAACTCGCGGGTGCGGAAGGTGAAGTTGCCCGGGGTGATCTCGTTGCGGAAGGCCTTGCCCACCTGGCAGACGCCGAAGGGCAGCTTGCGGCGGGTGGTGCGCTGGATGTTGGCAAAGTTGACGAAGATGCCCTGCGCCGTCTCGGGCCGCAGGTAGCACACCGAGCTGCTGTCCTCGGTGACGCCGATGGCGGTCTTGAACATCAGGTTGAACTTGCGGATGGGGGTAAAGTCGTGCTTGCCGCAGACCGGGCAGACCACCTGCTCGTGCTCGGCGATGAACTGGTCCATCTCGTCAAAGCTCATGGCGTCGACGTTGACGTCGGGGAACTCGTCGGCGATCAGCTTGTCGGCGCGGTGGCGGGCCTTGCAGGCCCGGCAGTCCAGCAGCGGGTCGGAGAAGCTGGCCACATGCCCGGTGGTCACCCAGGTCTGGGGGTTCATCAGGATGGCGGCGTCCAGGCCGACGTTGTAGGGGCTCTCCTGCACGAACTTTTTCAGCCACGCCTTCTTGACGTTGTTCTTGAACTCGACGCCGAGGGGGCCGTAGTCCCAGCTGTTGGCAAGGCCGCCGTAGATCTCGGAGCCGGGGAAGATGAAGCCCCGGTTCTTGCACAGGGCGACGATCATGTCCAGTGTCTTTTCGCTATGCTGCATATCCAATTACATCCTTTCCGTCCGCGGCTGGTTTGCCGCGTCGTGTGTGGCCGCCCGGCGCGCCCGGGCGCAATACCTCTCTACTTTACCATGTTCTGCGCAAAATGGCAAGGGTTTTACAGCACCCACTCGCCCCCGTCGAAGATGGCTACGTCCCGGCCGTCCCGGGTATGGCCGGTGATGCGGGTGTCGGCCGCGCCGATCATCACGTCCTCGTGGATGAGGGACTGGTTCATCCCGCGGGCGAGCAGCTGCTCTTCGGTCAGGGCGGTGCCGCCGCGGGTGGTGCCGGGGTAGCTGGCCCCAAAGGCGATGTGGCAGGCGGCGTTCTCGTCAAAGAGGGTGTTGCAGAAGATCACCCCGCTGCGGTTGATGGGGCTGGAAGCCGGCACCAGCGCCACCTCGCCGATGTGGCGGGCGCCCTCGTCGGTGTCCAGCACTTCGCCCAGCAGGGCCTCGTTTTCGGCCGCGCCGTACTCGACGATCCTGCCGTGCCGGAAGGTGACGTGGAAGTCCCGGATGGTCTGCCCGCCATGGATATAGGGCTTGGTGCCGTAGACGACGCCCTCCACCTTGTCTTTATGGGGGGCGGTGAACACCTCCTCGGTGGGGATGTTGGGCAGGAAGGTGACCCCCTTCTCGCTGACCGAGGCGGCGCTCTCCCACACGGCGCCGTCGGCAAGGCCCACCGTCAGGTCGGTGCCGTTGGCGCTCTCAAAATGGACCGACGCGAGGTCGAGGGCGTTCATCTTGTTCTGCAGGTCGGTCAGGCGGGCCAGATGGGCCTGCCACTCCCTGACAGGATCGCCGCCGGTGACCCGGCAGGTGTCGAAGATGAGGCCCCACAGCTTTTCCACCGCGTCGGCTTCGCCCAGGTCGGGGAAGAGCTTTTTGGCCCACGCCGGCGAGGGCATGGCCGCGATGCACCACTGCACCCGGTCGTTCATGGTGTAGCTGCGCCAGGGCTTGAGGGCCCGGCGGCGGGCGGACGACACCCGGCTGACCTTGCCGGCGTCCAGGCCGGCCAAAGCGTCGGGGTCGTCGGCGTGGATGTTCAGCACGCAGACGCCGCCCTCGCTCTCGGCATAGTCGAGGTAGCTGCGCAGAGCGTAAGGTTTGACGTCGCAGAGGGCCTCCTCGGCGCCCTTTTCCATCCGGATGCGGGTCAGCGCTTCGTCCGACCAGTCCACCCGGACGTCCCGGGCGCCGGCGTCGAAGGCGCTGGCCGCGCACAGCCGGGCCAGGGGGGCGGCCGCGATGGGCGCGGCGATGATGAGGGTCTGCCCGGGCTGGACGTTGACCCCCACCCGGACGATGAAGTCGGCGTACTTCGCCAACAGGCTGTCAAACTGTTCGATCATAGTGCGTTTGCCTTCCTTTCTGGTGATGCTGTGTTCAGTATATCCCAACCGGGCGCGCGGCGCAAGGTGGGGGCCGCAAAAAGGGGCGCTTTATAAAATAAAGCAAAATCACAAAAAACTTTACCGAGCGTCTTGATACCGGGGGGAGTATGGTTTAATGGTACTAATTAAAAAGAAAAGTCTGGCCTTTTCTTTCTAAAGTAATATAAACTGTGATTTTGTGAGGTATTATATGAAACTGAAACGCATCCTGACCCTGACCGCCGCCGCCGCGCTGACCACCGCGCTGCTGACCGGCTGCCCGTGGGAACAAGACGATGCCGCATCCTCCGAACCGTCCAGCAGTTCCAGCAGCCCCAGCCGGCCCAGCCACGACAGCGACAGCGGCGATGATGATTCTTCTGCGCCCCCCGAACAGGAGGAAACTGGCCCGGGTTATGTGGAAGTAAAAGATGAAACGGGCAAAGTGACCAAGTACGAAGTTTCCAACGAGAACGGCCTGAGAACATGGGCCCAAGCAGTTAAAGAGAATCCGGCTCTTGACTGTACCTTGACGGCGGCGGGCATACCATTTCCAATCTGAAGGTGGCGGACGCATCGACCAACAGTTTTGGCCTGTTCAGTTATATCGGCGAGAATGGCAAGGTGAAAAATCTGAACCTTGTGAATGTGACCGTCAATATCTCTGGCGGCCAGGTTGGCGGCGTGGCTGGTACAAATAAAGGCACTATCACGGGCTGTACCGTGTCGGGCAGTGTTACCGGTGAGAGTTGCGTCGGCGGCGTAGCGGGGAAGAATAGCGCGAGGATTACAGGCTGCTGCTTTACGGGTGGAAGTGTGACAGGTGAAAATAAAAATGATACCAGAGCTGGCGGCATAGTGGGTATTGGACGCCGCGCGGCTGTTTGGGCTGTAAATAAAAAGAGCGCAGGACAGTTGACAAACAGCCCGCCCTGCGCTATACTGACTATAGAAACGGCTGCTGCCGGACAAACGGTGGCTCCCCCGGTCCGGTTGAAAGAAGTAACCGCTTGCTCGGGAAAGCTTGGGCGGTTACTTCTTTTTATTTATTGGCCTGAAAAAACAGGCTAATAATGGCAACGACCAAAATGCCGGTCTGGATGAGATCGGAATAAGTAATCATTGTCAACCCCCCTTTTCTTTAGCGATCGGGGGGGTAAAGAAGCTCCCCCCGATTGGGCCGGGGGAACGCACCGCTTGCCGTTTGTCGACAGCACCCTTATGGATAGAATACCACAATCAGCGGCAGGTGACAAGCCCGGGGCGGGTTACTTTTGGAAAAACCCTTGCATAATCCGCCGATGTGTGGTATATTCTGATAGTACGAATAGTTGATTGCATGGAAAGTGGGCCGCAAGGTCCGCTTTTCTTGTTTGATATGGAGGATGAGCAGGATGGCAAAACAAGCTGGCGGCAATACCGCCCGCCGGGTCGAGGCGCTGGTCCGCCCCATCGTGGAGGGCATGGGCCTGCGGCTGTGGGACGTGGTGTTTGAAAAGGAGGGCCCCGACTGGTACCTGCGGGTGCTGATCGACCGGGACGGCGTGATGGATACCGATACCTGCGCCGCGGTGTCCCACGCGCTGGACCCGGTGCTGGACGAGGCAGACCCCATCCCCCAGAGCTATTACCTCGAGGTGGGCTCCCCCGGGCTGGGCCGCCGGCTGACGCGGCCCGAGCACTACGACGCGGTGCTGGGGCAGAAGGTACGGCTGCGGCTGTACCGCCCCGACGAGGCCGGCCGGCGGGACCTGGCCGGCATCCTCACCGCCCATGAGGGGGACGCCGTCACCCTCGCCCTCGAGGACGGGGGCGAGGCGCGGGTGGCCCTTGCCGCCGTCAGCACCGCCCGCCTCGCCGACGACGAGGACCTGTTCTGACACTGAATTTTAACATATACCGGAGGGAAACTGGAAAATGGCAGGCAACAACGAATTTTTTGAAGCGCTGACCATGCTGGAGCATGAGCGCGGCATCACCGCCGAATACCTGATCGAGAAGATCAAGGCGGCCATCGTCATCGCCGTCAAGAAAAACTACGACGTCGAGGACGACAACGTCTCGGTCGAGATCGACCCCGAGGCCGGCGCCTTCAACGTGGCGCTGGTGCAGGACGTGGTGGCCGACGAGGACTGGGAGAACGAGCACACCCAGATCCCCCTCAGCAAGGCGCAGACGCTGCGCCGCACCTACCAGCCCGGCGACCGGGTGATCACCCCGCTCAAGACCCGTGAGTTCGGCCGCATCGCCGCGCAGACCGCAAAGCACGTCATCCGCCAGGGCATCCGCGAGGCCGAGCGCAGCCAGCAGCTCAGCGAGATCCAGTCCAAGAGCCACGACATCGTCATGGCCACCGTCACCCGCATCGACCACGAGCGGGGGATCGTCGCGGTGGATATGGGCAAGGGCGGCGAGGCCGTGCTGCCCCGCAGCGAGCAGGTGCCCGGCGAGAGCTACATCGAGGGCCAGCAGCTGCGGGTCTACGTCATCGACGTGGTCTCCACCGAGCGCGGGCCCCGCGTCATGATCAGCCGCACCCACCCCGGCCTTGTCAAGCGCCTGTTCGAGCTGGAGGTGCCCGAAATCTTCGACGGCACGGTGGAGGTCAAGGCCATCAGCCGCGAGGCCGGCACCCGCACCAAGATGGCGGTGGCCAGCCGCGACGCCAACGTCAACCCGGTCTCGGCCTGCATCGGCCCCCACGGCGACCGTGTGGCCGCCGTCGTCGACCAGCTGCACGGCGAGAAGATCGACATCGTGCAGTGGAGCGAGGACCCCGCCGCCTTCATCGCGTCGGCCCTCAGCCCGGCCAAGGTGCTCAAGGTCGAGCTGCTGCCCGGGGACGGCCGCTCCTGCCGGGTCACCGTGCCGGACGGCCAGCTCAGCCTGGCCATCGGCAACAAGGGCCAGAACGCCCGGCTGTGCGCCCGGCTGACCGGCTACAACATCGACATCCGGCCCGAGAGCGGCTACTACGGCGAGGAGGAGGACAAGGCCCCCGCCGCGCCCGACGCCCCCGCCGCCGAAGAATGACCGAAGGGGAGGGAAAGGAATGCAGCCCAAACCCCAGAAAAAGATCCCCATGCGCCAGTGCATCGGCTGCCAGACCAGCCGCCCCAAAAAGGAACTGGTGCGCGTCGTCCGCGCGCCGGACGGGTCCATCAGCATCGACGCGGTGGGCAAAAAGCCGGGCCGGGGGGCCTACCTCTGCCCCGACCCGGACTGCCTGGCCAAAGCCAGAAAGAAAAAGGCCCTGGAGCGCAGCCTGGAACAGCCCATCCCCGCTGAGGTGTATGAGGCCCTGGCCGCCCAGCTGGCTGCAGTAAAGGAGGTGGCGCCCGATGCCAAAGCATAACGCCGCCCCCCAAAAGCCGGCCCTGCCCCCCGAGGACGGGCTGTTCCAGGCGCTCAGCCTCTGCCGCAAGGCGGGCAAGCTGGTGACAGGCTTCGACGCAGTGGAGGAAGCCGCCCTCAAAGGCCGCGCCTGGCTGGTGCTGGCCGCGGCGGACGCCAGCCCCAAGACGGTGCAGCGGCTGACCCACAATGTGGGGGACCTGGTGGACGTTCTGCCCACCCCCCTGCGGATGGAGCGGCTGGCCGCCCTGAGCCTGCGGCCGGTGGCCGTCTGCGCCGTGACCGACCGCAACCTGGCACGGCTGTGCTACGACCGCCTTGACGCCTGCGCCGCCACCAAACACGAGGAGGAAATGACTGAATGATCGTAAAATATAAAGTGACCGATTTTGCAAAGGACACCGGCCTGCCCGTCAGGAAGATCCTCGACACCCTGGCCGCCGTCGGCGTCAAGGACAAGAAGAACAGCTCCATCCTGGAGGAAAAGGAGCTGAACGCCCTGCTGGACCGCCTCAGCCGCGACAACAGCGAGGCGGACCTGTCCGCCTTCCTGAACAGCTCGAAGCCCGAGCCCAAGGCCGCCCCCGCCAAGGCGCAGCCCAAGGGCCAGGGCGGCAATGCCCCCAAGGGCCAGAACGCCGGGCAGAACAAGGGCGGCCGCGGCAGCCAGCCCAAGGCCCAGAACGGCCAGAGCGCCCAGAATGGCCAGAACGCGCAGCCTGCCGCCCAGAGCGCCCCGGCTGCCCAGAACGCCCAGCCCAAGGCCCAGAACCAGAAGGGCGGCCAGAACAGCCAGAACCGCAAGAACCAGAACAGCCAGCCCCCCAAAAAGCGGGACGAAAAGACCGTCTCCTTCAGCGAGCTGGCCCGTGAGACCGGCACCAAGGCCGGCGCCGCCGAGGCGGTGCAGGTCAAGCGCGAGAGCAACCAGGTGACGGTGGACACCCGCACGGTGGACGTCAACGTCGACCGCTTCGACGTGCGGTACGACGACCTGGCCTCCACCAAGAACACCGAGAACCGCCGCAAGCCCACCCCCCAGGGCAACAAGCAGAAGTTCACCCAGCGCAGCCAGCGCCAGCGCCAGCAGTTCCAGAAGGGCAAGCGGGAGACCGAGGCCGAGCGTATGCAGCGCATCCAGCTCGAGAAGGCCCGCAACGCCCAGCTGAAGGTCTCCATCCCCGACGAGATCACGGTGGGCGAGCTGGCCGCCCGGCTCAAGCAGCAGGCCGGCAAGGTCATCGCCAAGTTCATGCAGATGGGCGAGATGCACGCCATCAACGACGTCATCGACTTTGACACCGCCGCCCTCATCGCCGAGGAGTTCCACGCCAAGGTCGAGCACGAGGTCCACGTCACCATCGAGGAGCGCCTGTTCGTCCAGGAAGAGGACAACGAGGCCGACCTGGTCGCCCGGCCGCCGGTGGTCTGCGTCATGGGCCACGTCGACCACGGCAAGACCAGCATCCTCGACGCCATCCGCAAGACCAACGTCACCGCGGGCGAGGCCGGCGGCATCACCCAGGCCATCGGCGCCTACCAGGTCAAGGTGGGGGACGACCTGATCACCTTCCTCGACACCCCGGGCCACGAGGCCTTTACCTCGATGCGCGCCCGCGGCGCCAACATGACCGACATCGCGGTGCTGGTGGTGGCCGCCGACGACGGCATCATGCCCCAGACCATCGAGTCCATCAACCACGCCAAGGCCGCCAACGTCAAGGTGATCGTCGCCATCAACAAGATGGATAAGCCCACCGCCAACCCCGAGCGTGTGATGGAGGACCTGACCAAGTACGGCCTCATCTCCGAGGACTGGGGCGGCGACACCGCCTGCATCCCGGTCTCGGCCCTGACCGGCAAGGGCATCAGCGACCTGCTGGAGCGGATCGCCCTCGAGGCCGAGGTGATGGAGCTGAAGGCCAACCCCAACCGCCGCGCCAAGGGCGCCGTGGTCGAGGCCCGGCTGGATAAGGGCCAGGGCCCCATCGCCACCCTGCTGGTCCAGAACGGCACCCTGCACGCCGGCGACGTGCTGATCGCCGGCACCGCCGTCGGCCGCGTGCGCACCATGCGGGACGACAAGGGCCGCAACATCGCCTCCGCCGGCCCCTCCACTCCTGTGGAGATCACCGGCCTGACCGCCGTGCCCGAAGCCGGCGACCTGTTCGAGGCGGTCGAGGACGAGCGCCTGGCCCGTGAGCTGGCCGAAAAGCGCGCCGCCGCCGCCCGCGAAAAGCAGTTCTCCGCCTTCCAGAAGGTCACCCTGGATAACCTGTTCACCCAGATGGCCCAGAACGACATGAAGGAGCTGGCCATCGTGGTCAAGGCCGACGTCCAGGGCTCGGCCGAAGCCGTCAAGCAGTCCCTCGAAAAGCTGTCCAACGACGAAGTCCGGGTGCGGGTCATCCACGCCGGCGTCGGCGCCATCAGCAAGTCGGACGTCGATTTGGCCGACGCGTCCAACGCCATCATCATCGGCTTCAACGTCCGCCCCGACAACATCGCCAAGGAAGAGGCTGCCGCCACCAAGGTGGAGATGCGTATGTACCGCGTCATCTACGACGCCATCAACGACGTGTCCGACGCCATGAAGGGCATGCTGGCGCCCAAGTACCGCGAGGTGTCCCTGGGCGAGCTGCAGGTTCGCCAGGTGTACAAGATCAGCAGCGTCGGCACCGTCGCCGGCTGCCGCGTCACCGCGGGCAAGATCACCCGCGACAGCAAGATCCGGGTGGTCCGCGACGGCATCGTCATCGCCGAGGACGAGATCGCCTCCCTCCGCCGCTTCAAGGACGACGTCAAGGAAGTGGCCGACGGCTACGAGTGCGGCGTTACCCTGGCCAAGTTCTCGGACGTGAAGGAGGGCGACGTCTACGAGGCCTTCCGGATGGAGGAGTACCGGGACTGAACCCCCGCCCCGCCTGAACGCAAAGGAGAACCAGAATGTCTGAAAAGAACATGGGCCGTCTGGCCCAGGATATGAAGCGGGAGCTGATCGCCATCATCTCCCGCCTCAAGGACCCGCGGCTGGCCGGCGGCCTGCTGACCGTCACCCGGCTGGACGTGACCCCCGACCTGGATGTGGCGAAGGTGTATATCAGCGTGATGGGCGCGCCCGACGGCCCCGCCCCGGTGGTGGAGGCCCTCAACCGGGCCGCCGGCCATGTCCGCACCGAGATCAGCCGCAAGATGCACATCCGCAAGGCGCCCCGCTTTGTCTTTGTGGAGGACGACGGCGCGGCCTATGCCGCCCACATCAACGAGCTGCTGAAAGAACTGCACGTCGAGGGCGGGGACGCCGAAGCGCCCGCCGACGCAGAGTGACCCGCAAAGGGGAGGAAGGTACGCCATGACCCAACCGCTGCCAGTGCAGCAGGCCGCCGCCCGGCTGAAAGAAGCCGGCAGCGTCCTGATCCTGTGCCATAAAAACCCCGACGGCGACACCCTCGGCTGCGCCAGCGCCCTGTACCACGCGCTGGCCTCCCTGGGGCGGACGGCGGCCGTCCTCTGCGCCGACCCCATCCCGCCCCGCTTTGGCTATCTGCGGCCGCGGCTGTACCGCGGCGACTTCGAGCCCGCGCTGACGGTGGCGGTGGATGTGGCCAGCCTGCAGCTGCTGGGCGCGGTGGCCCAGACCACCGCCGGCCCCCGGCGGGTGGACCTGTGCATCGACCACCACGCCGGCAACAGCGGCTACGCGCAGTACAGCCTGGTCGACCCGGACGCCGCTGCCGCCGCCGAGCTGCTGTGCGATGTGATCGAGGCGATGGGGGTGCAGCTCACCCCGCAGATCGCCGCCTGCCTGTACACCGGCCTTGCCACCGACACCGGCTGCTTCCGCTTTGCCAATACCACGGCGCAGACCCACCGCGCCGCGGCCCGGCTGATCGAAGCGGGGGCCCGGGTGGATGAACTGAACACCATCCTCTTCGCCACCAAAAGCCGCGGCCAGATGGAGGCCGAGCGGGTGGCCCGCAGCCACCTGGAATACCACCTGGACGGCCGCTGCGCCCTGCTCTGGCTGACGCGGGAAGAGATTGCCGCCAGCGGGGCCGACCCCGCCGACCTGGACGAATTGACCAGCCTGCCCGCCGGCATCGAGGGGGTCCGGGCGGGGCTGACCTTCCGCCAGCAGCCGGGCGGCAGCTGGCGGGTCAGCATCCGCACCGCGCAGGGGGTGGACGCCTGCGCCATCGCCCGGCGGCTGGGCGGCGGCGGCCATCTGCGGGCCGCCGGCTGTGAATTGCAGGGCGCGCTGGACAACGTCAAGGCCGCCGTCCTCGCCGAGACGGCGGCGGTGCTGGACGGGCCGGAGCCCGAACAGCCCGACCAGAAGGAGGGGCGCTGATGCAGGGGATCCTTGTGGCGGATAAGCCCGCCGGCTGGACCAGTTTCGACGTGGTGGCAAAGCTGCGCCGGGTGCTGGGCACCCGCAGGCTGGGCCACAGCGGCACGCTGGACCCCATGGCCACCGGCGTGCTGCCGGTCTTCTGCGGCGGGGCGAGCAAGGCGGTGGACCTGCAGCTGGACCACGACAAGACCTACCGCGCCGTGCTGCGGCTGGGCTGCCGCACCGACACCGGCGACGTCACCGGCACGGTGCTGGAGTGCGCCCCCGTCACCGCCGGCGAGGCGGAGCTCATCGCCGCGCTGCCCCGGTTTGTGGGGCCGCAGATGCAGACCCCGCCCATGTACTCGGCGGTCAAGGTCAACGGGCAGCCCCTCTATAAGGCGGCCCGGCAGGGCCTGACGGTGGAGCGCAAAGCCCGCCCCATCGAGGTCTACGGCATCGAGTACGGGGGCAGCCCCGCCGCCGGGGAGTATGTCCTGACGGTGCGCTGCTCCAAAGGGACGTATATCCGCACCTTGCTGGAGGACATCGCCGCTTCCATCGGGCAGCTCGGCGCCATGAGCGGGCTGCGCCGCACCCGGGCGGGCCTTTTCACCGAGGCGGACGCCCACAGCATGGAAGAGATCGTCGCCGCCGGTGAAAAGGGCCCCGACGCCCTCGCGGCGCTGCTGCTGCCGGTGGAGCGGGTCTTTGAGCCGCTGCCCCTTCTGCAGGTGGACGGGCCCACGGCAGCCAGGCTGTACAACGGCTGCCCCACCAGCCGCTACCCCGCCGCCGAGGGCCGCTACCGTGTGCGGGACGAGGCCGGGCAGTTTCTGGGCCTGGCGAAGGTCGCCGGCGGGGCGCTGCGGGTGGAAAAGCTGTTTGTGGAACGTACGGAATGACCGGCTCGGTGAGAGCCGCTGGGGGAACGGGAAGGACTATGCAGATCTATACCAATATGTCGCCCCTCGACCTGGGGGAAAAGCAGGGCAGCGCGGTGGCGCTGGGCTACTTTGACGGCATCCACATCGGGCACCGGACGGTGATCGGCGGCGCGGTGGACTGGGCCCGCGCCCACGGCGCCGCGCCCGCCCTCTTCACCTTCAAGCTGCCGGGCGGCAGCAAGATCAAGGGCCGCCGCCTCTACTCGGTGGAGGACAAGCGCCGCCTGATCGCCGGCCTCGGGATAGAGCACTATCTGGTGCCCACCTTCGCCGACATCCAGGCCATGACCCCCGAGCAGTTCGTCTACGGCCTGGTGGCCGACTGCAGGGCGCGGGCCTTCTACTGCGGCGAGAACTTCACCTTCGGGGTGAAGGCCGCCGGCGACCCGGCCCTGCTGCAAAAGCTCTGCGCCCCGCTGGGGGTGGAGGTACACGTGCTGCCCATGGCCCAGTATGAGGGCAGGCCGGTCTCCTCCAGCCGCATCCGCCAGGCGCTGGAGGGCGGTGACATCCCGGCGGCCAACGCCATGCTGGGCACGCCCTATGCCATCCGGTTCCCGGTGCAGCACGGGGCGGGGCTGGGCCACAAGCTGGGGGTGCCCACCATCAACCAGGTCTACCCCGAGGGCTACCAGCTGCCGCGGTACGGCATCTACATCACCCGCACCTGGATCGACGGCAGGGCCTACCCCTCGGCCACCGGTCTGGGCAGCCGGCCCACCGTCAACGACGACCCGGCCAAGGTCACCTGCGAGACCTTCATCCCCGGCTTTTCGGGCGACTTGTACGGCGCCGACCCGGTGGTGGAATTCTTCGCCTACCTGAGCCCCAGCAAAAAGTTCGACACCCTCGCCGAGCTGCGGGACTGCATCCAGAACGCCGCCCGCCGCGCCGAGGCATATTTCGCCCAGTCTATCTGAACCAAAAAGCCCGCCGTCAGCCGACGGCGGGCTTTTTTGGTGCTAAAAACGGGAGCTGGCATGACGAACCGTGACGATGATGACGTCCTTCGTCTGTTCGCTGACGCGGAATATGATGGTATAATGTTCCATCAAAAGCTGCCGGTAGCCTTTGCCGGCATAGATGCCGCGGGCACGTTCCGGGCAGCGGTACGGCAGCTGCTCCAGGGACAGGATGGCTTTTTCAATGCGGTCCAGCAGACCGGCGGCGGTTGCCGGTTCCAGAAGGGTATGCGCGATGTAGGCGTAGATGCGGTCGAGGTCCTGAAAAGCCTGCTCGGAGATCTTGACGTTATAGTGTTCCAAAGTGCTTTCTCCTCAAGGAAGCCAGGGCCTCCCTCGCATCATACAGCCTGCCGCCCTGTTTGAGCTGCGCTTCAGCCTGCGTGATCGCGGCGTCGGCTGCGGCGTCCTCAACCATTGCCTCATAGACTTCGATGCCCATGACGACCAGGTCTCCATAGCCGTTTTTGGTGATGAACACAGGCTCGTGACTGGAATGACAGATGTCTGAAATTTCGTTGGTGTTGCGAAGGTCTGTGATGGGTCTGATCTGCGGCATAATGGCACCTCCCTTTCTGTACACTATTATAGCATAACTATGTACAAAAGTATACAGCCCTGTCTTTTATACCCACAAGCTCTCGTTGCCGAAGCGGGCGTCGAGGGGGGCGGAGAAGATGCGGCCGTTGAGGACGCGGCGGATGACGAGGTCTTTGGCGGCCGGCGGGCAGGGGTCGGCGGCGAGGGCGTCGAGGATGGGGCCGCAGTCGGCGGGGGCGGGGCGCACCGCGGCGGCAAGGCCGTCGCCGTCGGCGTCCAGGGCCATGGCCTGCGGCGCGCCGGCCGTCCAGGGCTGCCAGACGGGCAGGGGGCTGCCGCCGGGGTCGCCGCTGCGCAGGAAGGCGGCCAGCGCCCCGGTGAGGGCGTCGGACACCGCCTGCCAGCCCGCTCCGTCGAGGGGGGCGACGGCGGCCAGGCTGTTCTCCCCCGTGAGGAGGGGCAGGCTGATGCCGTGGTAGGAGCCGAGGCCCAGCGCGGTGATGGGGCTGCGGCTGCCGGGCGCGCCGCAGTCCAGCTCACAGAGCCAGACCGGCGCGCCGGTGCGGGGGGCAAGGGCTGCGGCCGCGGCTGCGCCGTTGAACACCCGGTAGAGCGCCGAGCCGTACCCGCAGGCGGTCTGCCGAGCGGCCGCGGCGTCGGCGGGGGAGAGGCCCTGCCCCTGATACCAGTCGGGCATCGGATTAAAAAGGCTGAACTCGGTCGCGCCGGTGACCAGCAGCAGGGGGACGCCGCTGTTTGCCGCCTGCGCAAAGCCCCCGGCCGGCAGCGTCACCCCGTCGGCGAACAGCTGCGGGAAATGGTTCAGCCGGAGGTCCCCGCCCTCCGGCATCAGGACGCACAGCCGGGCGGGGTCGAGGTCGTACAGCCAGCGGCGGACGTCGCCGCCGTCGGTGAGCAGCCAGGGCAGGGCGTCGGATTCAGCGGCGAACAGCCCGTCCTCCACCGCGAGGGGGGCGAAGGCGCGGGCGGTCTGCCGGGCGGCCGCGGCGGGGTCGGTCATGGTCAGCCCGGCCGAGAGGGCCGCCGCCTTGTGGAACCGCCCGGCGAACAGCGGGCTCGCCAGCATGGCCAGCACGTCCCGCCCGCCGGCCGAAAAGCCGAGGGCGGTGACGTTGCGGGGGTCCCCGCCGAAGGCTGTGATGTTCTCTTCCACCCAGTCAAAGGCGCGGGCGGCGTCCAGCAGCGCGAAGTTGCCGGTGGCGTCCGGCCCGGCGCAGAGGGCGGGCAGGCTGTTGAAGCCCAGCAGGCCCAGCCGGTACCCCGCCGAGACGACGACGCAGCCGGCCTTTTGTGCCAGGCGGGCGCCGTTCATCTCCAGGGTGGTGCCGGTGCGGTTGCTGCCGCCGTGGAAGTAGACCGCCACCGGCAGCCCCGCCGCGTTTGCGGGGGCGTAGATGTCCAGCCGCAGGCAGTCCTCGCTGCCGGCCGCCGCGCCGCCGCAGGGCTGCAGCGCCATGGGGGCGGGGGCGGTGCAGTCGAGGGGGGCGCGCCAGGGGGCGGGCGGCTGCGGGCTCTGCCAGCGCAGGCCCCCCGACGGGGGCGCCGCATAGGGCACCCCGTACCAGACGTTTACCCCGCCGCCGAGGCCGCGGCCCGTTACCGCCCCATAGGCGGTGGGGCGGGCGGCGCCGGCGGACGTCTGCATCGGCGGCGCGCCGGCGGCGTCCGCATCCAGCGCGCCGCACAGCCCGGCGGCGGCAAGGGTCCCGCCCGCCTTGAGAAAACTGCGCCGTGAAAGTTCCATCTCTGTCACATCCTTCCTGTTTTACCCTTTCAGTATACCGGAAAATCCGCCCGGCGCAAGGGCCGGATGTAAGCGGGCAGATTGTTTTAACAATTCACGGATTTACCGCTTGCTTTTTGCGCGGGTTTTTGCTATACTATCAACGTTACCGCGGCGCAGCGATGGGAGTATGCCCACAAACAGGGAGAGACCGGTTCCCACCGCCCTGTCGCGGCAGAAAATCAGAAAGAGGTATCTGCAAATGAACAAACAGGAAGTTATGGCCAAGGTCGCCCTCAACGAGAAGGACACCGGCTCCCCCGAGGTGCAGGTCGCGCTGCTGACCGCTCACATCAATGAGCTGAACGAGCACCTCAAGAAGAACCCCAACGATCACCACAGCCGCCGCGGCCTGCTCAAGATGGTCGGCCGCCGCCGCAATCTGCTGGCTTACCTGCAGAAGAAGGATGTGGAACGCTACCGCGCTCTGATCGCCACGCTGGGTCTGCGCAAGTAATCACTACAATGAACGGAGGGGCAGGCGCCATGCATGGGTGCCTGCCCTTTGCGTTTTTGCTTGCATCCAACAGGGGCCCACGGGGGCCGCAGACGGCCTGATGAAGGAAACAGGGCCGCCCGCTGCGTGTTGCAGCAGTAAATCGGACGCCTGAGCAGCGGCTCGGGCGGCGGATTTATTGCTATAGCCCGCGGCGGGGCCGGCCTTGGAGATATGGGATCAAACATGGCGCCGGACGCACAGCGCCCGCGCCGACAAGGAGGTAACCAAATGGCAATCGAATTCGGCTCCCGCATTGAGACCTTCCCCAATTACAAGGTCTACGAGATGGAACTGGCTGGCCGCCCCTTCAAGGCCGAGATGGGCAAGATGTGCGGGCTGTCCAACGCCAGCGCCATGATCCGCTACGGCGAGACGGTGGTGCTGTGCAACGTCACCATGAGCCCCAAGCCCCGGGAAGGGGTGGACTTCTTCCCCTTGAGCGTCGAGTATGAGGAGAAGCTCTACGCCGCCGGCCGCATCCCCGGCAGCTTCATGCGGCGGGAAGGCCGCCCCGGCGAGCGCGCCATCCTCACCAGCCGGGTGGTCGACCGCCCGATGCGCCCGCTGTTCCCCAAAGAGATGCGCAACGACGTGTGCATCACCATGACGGTGATGAGCGTCGACCCCGACTGCAGCCCTGAGATCGCCGGCATGATCGGCGCGTCGCTGGTGACCGCCGTCTCCGAGATCCCCTGGAACGGCCCCATCGGCGGGGTGCAGGTGGGCCTTGTGGACGGCGAGATCGTCCTCAACCCCACCTATGAGCAGCGCCGGGTGAGCGACCTGGCCCTGACGGTGGCCGGCACCATGGACAAGATCGTCATGATCGAAGCAGGCGCCAACGAGGTGGACGAGGACACCATGCTCGACGCCATCAAGGCCGCCCATGTCGAGATTAAGAAGGTGATCGCCTTCATCAACGGCATCGTGGCCGAGCGGGGCAAGCCCAAAGTGCAGTTCCAGACCGCCGGCATCGACATGGACATCTTCCACGCCGTCCGCGACAAGTACCTCGACCGCTTCAAGGCGGCCATGGACACCGACGACAAGAACGTCCGCGACGCCGCGCTGCTGCCCATCCTGGACGACATCGCCGCCGAGTACCCCGACCTGTCGGACGCCGACCTCGACCTGATCAGCTACAAGATGCAAAAGCAGATCGTCCGCCGCTGGCTGCTGGACGAGGGCAAGCGGGTGGACGGCCGCGGCATCAACGAGATCCGCCCGCTGGCCGCCGAGGTGGGCATCCTGCCCCGGGTGCACGGCTCGGGCATGTTCACCCGCGGGCAGACCCAGGTGCTGACCACCTGCACCCTGGGCGGCACCAAGGACAGCCAGCTGATGGACGATCTGACCGACGAGCAGACCAAGCGGTATATCCACCACTACAACTTCCCGCCCTACTCGGTGGGCGAGGCCCGCAGCCCCCGCAGCCCCGGCCGGCGTGAGATCGGCCACGGCGCCCTGGCAGAGCGCGCCCTGGTGCCGGTGCTGCCCTCGATGGAGGACTTCCCCTACACCATCCGCTGCGTGTCGGAGGTGCTGAGCTCCAACGGGTCGACCTCGCAGGCGTCGATCTGCGGCTCCACCCTGGCGCTGATGGACGCCGGCGTGCCCATCAAGGCGCCGGTGGCCGGCATCTCCTGCGGCCTGATCACCGAGGGCGACCGCTGGATGACCATGCTGGACATCCAGGGGGTCGAGGACTTCCACGGCGACATGGACTTTAAGGTGGGCGGCACCCGCAAGGGCATCACCGCCATTCAGATGGACATCAAGATCGACGGCCTGACCTACGACATCATCGCCGACGCCTTTGAGAAGTGCCGCAAGGGCCGCCTGTATATCCTG
>DWXX01000160.1 GCA_019118985.1 Candidatus Faecalibacterium faecipullorum | reverse complement strand
GACACGTTGACCCCGAAGATAAGATGCAGGGCGATGGGGTAACGATTCGTGACTCCATCGGCCGGGAGCAGCATCCCACCATCATCAACGAATCCGGCCTGTACAGCCTGGTGCTGTCTGACGCATCCTGCCCCCTTGCCACCCCCCAGAGCGTACTTCCGGTATTTTGCGTACTTTTTAGAGTATGGGTATTTTCGGTAAAACGCCCTCAAAACGGGCGAATTACCCAAACTACACCCTTTCCCAAAAGTACCGAAAGTACCCGAACTACCCACAGCAAAACCCCCGGCCTTCCAAACCGGGAAGGCGGCTTTTCTGTTTTTTGCGCAGGTTGTGCTTTACTTTGATAGCAAAGTAAAGTATAATGGAGGGCAGAAAGACAGAATGTGCTGAAAGGGGAACACAGGGATGGAGCTTGAAAAGCTGCTGCAGCCGAAGGAGCGCGCCTCCTTCGAGCTGCGGGCGCTGTATGAGGCGGCGGGGTGCCGCAAGTACCACATGGGGCAGTTTGAAGAGTACGCCCTCTATCAGGAGAACCAGAGCTTTCTGCCCTCGCGGCA
Organism: Candidatus Faecalibacterium faecipullorum; assembly: GCA_019118985.1. Classification (GTDB taxonomy): domain Bacteria; phylum Bacillota; class Clostridia; order Oscillospirales; family Ruminococcaceae; genus Faecalibacterium; species Faecalibacterium faecipullorum. The sequence goes on along the minus strand of DWXX01000160.1, from coordinate 11,050 downwards.
GGTCATCACCTTCACCGACCTGGACGGGCGGCTGCTGGCGCTCAAGCCGGACGTCACGCTGTCCATCGCGAAAAGCGCGCAGCCCGCGCCGGGGCAGACGCGGCGGTTCTATTACAACGAGAACGTCTACCGCCCCTCGGCCGAGAGCGGCGCCTTCAAGGAGATCGCGCAGATGGGGCTGGAGATCATTGGGCAGGTCGGCGGGGCCGAGACCGGGCAGGCGGTGGCGCTGGCGGCGCAGTCGCTGGACATCCTCTCCCGGGCGATGGGCCCCGACTGGCGGCTGGTGGCCGGGCACATGGGGTACATCTCGGCGCTGCTGGACGCGGTGGGCGCGCCGGCGCACACCCGGCAGGGGCTGCTGAGCCGGCTGCGGGCCCGCAGCGGGCACGAGCTGCGCACCGCCGCCCTGGACGCCGGGGTGGGGCAGGCCGGGGCCGAGGCCCTGGCCGGGCTGCTGGAGCTGTCGGGGCCGGCGGCGCAGGTGCTGCCCCGGGCCGCGGCGGCCTGCCGGTCGGACGCCATGGCCGCCGCCCTCGGCGAGCTGCGCGGCGCCCTGCAGGCGCTGCCCGGCGGGGCCGGGGGGCGGGTCTGGCTGGACCTGGCCCTGTCGGGGGAGATGGAATACTACAACGGCCTGATCTTTCAGGGCTACCTGCAGGGCGCGCCGCGGCCGGCGCTGCGGGGCGGCCGGTACGACCTTTTGGCCCGCAAGTTCACGCCGGGGGCCGGGGCGGTGGGCTTCGCCGTCTACCTCGACGAGCTGGACCGCGCCGCGCCGCCCCCCGCGCAGAGCGCCGCCCCCGCCATGCTGAACATCGCCCTGCCCAAAGGGCGGCTGGGGGACAAGGTCTACAGCCTGCTGGCCGAGGGCGGGTGCCTCGCCCCTGAGGATTACAACGCCACCCGCAGGCTGGTGGTGGAGGACAAAGCCGCCGGGGTGCGCTGCTTCCTGGTCAAGCCCAGCGACGTGGCCATCTACGTCGAGCACGGGGCGGCCGACATCGGCATCGTGGGCAGGGACATCCTGGCCGAGTCGGAGGCCGACGTCTACGAGCTGCTGGACACCGGGCTGGGCCGCTGCCGGATGTGCGTGGCGGGGCCGGCGGGCTTTGCCGACGACCCGGGCCGCCCGCTGCGGGTGGCCACCAAATTCACCCGCATCGCCAAAGAGTACTTCGCCCGGCAGGGCCGCGACATCGAGATCATCCATCTCAACGGCTCGATCGAGCTGGCCCCCATCCTGGGGCTGTCCGACGTCATCGTGGACATCGTCGAGACCGGCGCCACCCTGCAGGAGAACGGCCTGGCCGTCCTGACCGGCTTCATGCCCATCTCGGCCCGGGTGATCGCCAACAAGTCCAGCTATCAGTTCAAGCGGCGGCAGACCGACCGCCTGCTGGAAGGGCTGCGGGGGGCCATCGCCCGCCGCGCGCACAACAAGGAGGAAACAAGATGATGAAACTGTACCGCCTGGAAGAGCTGACCCCGCAGCAGATCCTCAACCGCGACCTGCAGGCCGAACCCGGGGTGGAAGAAGCCGTCGACGCCATCATCGCCGAGGTGCGCGCGCGGGGGGACGCCGCGCTGCGGGACTACGCCCTCAAGTTCGACGGGGCCGCCCCCGAACAGCTCGAGGTGACGGCCGAGGAGATGGACGCCGCCCTCGCCGCCGTCGACCCGGCCCTGATCGAGACCATGCGGCAGGCCGCCGCCAACATCGAGGCCTTCCACCGCCGGCAGCTGCACGACGACTTCGTCCTGACCGAACAGGACGGGGTGGTGCTGGGGCAGCGGTGGACCCCCGTCCGGCGGGCGGGCGTCTATGTGCCGGGGGGCACCGCCGCCTACCCCTCCACCGTCCTGATGGACGTCATCCCGGCCAAGGTGGCCGGCGTGCCTGAAATTTATATGGTCACCCCCGGCGGCAGGGAGGGCAAAGCGGCCCCCGCCATCCTGGCCGCCGCCCATGTGGCGGGGGTGACCCGCATCTTCAAGACCGGGGGCGCGCAGGCGGTGGCGGCCCTCGCCTACGGCACCGAGACCATCCCCCCGGTGGACAAGATCGTCGGCCCCGGCAACATCTACGTCGCCACCGCCAAGCGGCGGGTCTACGGCAGGGTGGGCATCGACATGATCGCCGGCCCCAGCGAGATATTGGTCCTGGCCGACGGCGGCTGCGACCCCGCCTGGGTGGCCGCCGACCTGCTCAGCCAGGCCGAGCACGACCGGCTGGCCAGCCCCGTCCTTGTCACCGACAGCCCGGCCCTCGCCGCCGCCGTGCAGGCCGAGGTGGAGCGGCAGCTGTGCGGGCTGCCCCGCGCCGACATCGCCCGGGCCAGCGTCGAGGCCAACGGCAAGATCATCCTCTGCCGCACCCTCGACGAGGCGGTGGAGGTTTGCAACCAGATCGCGCCCGAACACCTCGAGCTGTGCGTCGCAGACCCCTTCGGGCTGCTGGGCCGGGTGCAGAACGCGGGCAGCGTCTTTCTGGGCCGGAACGTCCCCGAGGCGCTGGGCGACTACTTCGCCGGGCCCAACCACACCCTGCCCACCAGCGGCACCGCCCGCTTTTCCAGCCCGTTGGGGGTGGACGACTTTGTCAAGCGGTCCAGCTTCATCTACTACACCCGCGCGGCGCTGGGCAGGGTCAAGGACCAGGTGGCGGCCTTCGCCGAGGCGGAGGGGCTGCACGCCCACGCCCGCAGCCTGACCATCCGCTATGAAGGAGGCGCAGAGCAATGAGCCGTTTCATCACACCCACCCTGGCCGGTCTGAGGCCCTACACCCCCGGCGAGCAGCCGCCGGTCAACCGCCGCCTGGTCAAGCTGAACACCAACGAAAACCCCTACCCGCCCTCCTCGGCGGTGGTGGACGCCATCCGCGACGAGGAATGGCGGCTGCAGCTCTACCCCGACCCCGGCTGCGCGGCGCTGCGGCGGGCGGCGGCCTGGTTCTACGGCGTCGCCGAGGACGAGGTGATGGCCGGCAACGGCAGCGACGAGGTCCTCTTCTTCGCGCTGCGGGCCTTCTGCGACGGGGGCCACGGCATCGCCCGGGCCGACATCACCTACACCTTTTACGACACCCTCTGCCAGCTGCTCCACCTGCCGCAGCGCATCCTCCCCCTGCGGGAGGACTTCACCATCGACCCCGCCGACTACCGGGGGCTGAACGAGACCATCGTCATCGCCAACCCCAACGCCCCCACCGGCCTCGCCCTCGACCCCGAGGAGATCGGCGCCATCGCGGCGGCCAACCCCGACTGCGTGGTCATCGTGGACGAAGCCTACGTCGACTTCGGCGCCAGAAGCTGCGTGCCCCTCACCCGCCGGTACGAGAACCTGCTGGTGGTGCAGACCTTTTCCAAATCGCGGCAGCTGGCCGGGGCGCGGCTGGGCCTTGCCATCGGCAGCCGTGAGCTGATCGCCGACCTTGAGCGGGTGCGGGGCAGCCTCAACCCCTACAACGTCAGCCGGACGGCGCAGGCAGCGGGGACGGCCGCCCTGTACAACCGCGGCTATTTTGAGGAGACCTGCCGGCAGATCGCCGAGACCCGCGCCTGGGCCGCCGAACAGCTGGCCGCCCGGGGCTTTGCCATGACCGACAGCCTGGCGAACTTCCTCTTTGTCAACAACGGACGGATGAGCGGCGCCGCCTTCACCGAGGCGCTGCGAAGGAAAAACGTGGTGATCCGCTATTTCGACCTGCCCCGCATCCGGCCCTGGGTGCGGATCAGCGTCGGCACCCAGGAGCAGATGGAAGTTTTGCTGGAGCGGGTCGACAGGATCTTACAGGAGGGATGATCTGTGCGGGAAGTACGACTGGAACGCAACACCGCCGAGACCCAGATCGAGCTGACGCTGGGTCTGGACGGCGCCGGCATCTATCAGGTGGACACCGGCTGCGGCTTTCTCAACCACATGCTGGAGCTGTTCGCCCGGCACGGACGGTTCGACCTGGTGCTGACCTGCCGCGGGGACGTGGAGGTGGACTACCACCACACCGCCGAGGACGTGGGCATCGCCCTGGGGCAGGCCTTCCGCCGGGGGCTGGGGGAGATGCGGGGGGTCTGCCGGTACGGCAGCTGCCACCTGCCGATGGACGAGGCCCTCATCCTCTGCGCGGCGGACCTGTCGGGGCGGTGCACCCTCAACTGGTCGGTGCGCTGCCCCACCGAGAAGGTGGGCGACTTCGACGTCGAGTGCGCGCGGGAGTTCTGGCTGGGCTTTGCCCGCAGCGTCCCCGCTACTGTCCACTTTGTGCAGCTGGCCGGTGAGAACAGCCACCACATCCTCGAAGCCTGCTGGAAAGGGGCGGCCCGCGCCCTTGCCGCCGCCGTCCGCATCGACGGCGCACACCGGGACGAGATCCCCTCAACGAAAGGACTGCTGGTATGATCGCCGTCATCGATTATGGGGTGGGCAACCTGTTCAGCCTGCGCTCCAGCCTGCGCAGCCTGGGGCTGGAGGCCGCCGTCACCGCCGACCCCGCCGCCATCCGCGCCGCCGACCGGGTCATCCTGCCGGGGGTGGGGGCCTTTGGGGACGCCATGGCCCGCCTGAACGAGAGCGGCCTTGCCCCCGTCATCCGCGCCGAGGCCGCCCGCAAGCCGCTGCTGGGCATCTGCCTGGGGATGCAGCTGCTGTTCGACAAAAGCTGCGAGTACGGCGAGCACGCCGGGCTGGGGCTTGTGCCCGGGCAGGTCTGCCCGCTGGCCGCCGACCTGGCCGACCCGGCGCTCAAGGTGCCGCAGATCGGCTGGAACGCCCTGCGCATCCTCCGCCCCGACCCGCTCTTCCGCTACCTGCGGCAGGGGGAGTATGTCTACTACGTCCACAGCTATTACGCCAAGCACTGCGCCGAGAGCACCCTCGCGGTCAGCGACTACTCCATCCCGGTCACCGGGGCGGTGCGGTCGGGCCTTGCGTGGGGGACGCAGTTCCACCCCGAAAAGAGCGGGGACGCCGGGCTGCGCATCTTACAGGCGTTTGCGGAGTTATAAAGGTAAAGGAGTATCTATGAAACTGTTCCCAGCCATCGACCTGCGCAGCGGGCGGGTGGTCCGCCTGACCCAGGGCGATTACGACCGGATGACCGTCTACGGCGCAGACCCCGCCGCACAGGCCGACGCCTTCCGCCGGGCGGGGGCGAAGCACCTCCACCTGGTCGACCTGGACGGCGCCAAAGACGGCGCGCCGGCAAACTTTGAGGCCATCCGGGCCATCGCCCGGCAGGGGGGCCTGTTTGTAGAGGTGGGGGGCGGCATCCGCACCGAGGCGCAGATCGACGCCTACCTCAGCCTGGGGGCGGGGCGGTGCATTTTGGGCAGCGTGGCCGTCACCGACTTTGCCTTCACCGCCCGGATGCTGCAAAAGTACGGCCCCCGCATCGCGGTGGGGGTGGACCTGCGGGACGGGTATGTCGCCATCCACGGCTGGCAGGAGACCCGCCCCATCGAGGGGGCGGCCTTCTGCAAAAAACTGGCCGACGCCGGCTGCGCCGCCCTCATCGTCACCGACATCGCGCGGGACGGCGCCATGCAGGGGACAAACCTCGATCTCTACCGCAGGCTGCGCCGGGCTGTGCCGGACGTCGCCCTGACCGCCAGCGGCGGCATCAGCCGGATGGAAGAACTGGCCGAACTGGACGGGATGGGGGTGGACGCCGCCATTTTGGGCAAGAGCCTCTACACCGGCGCGCTGGACCTGGCCGCCTGCGTTTGCCGCTTTGAACGGGAAGGAGGACAGCCATGATCACCAAGCGCATCATCCCCTGCCTGGACGTCCGGAACGGCCGTGTGGTCAAGGGGGTCAACTTTGAAGGGGTGCGGGACGTCGCCGACCCGGTCGAGATGGCCCGGATGTACAACGCCGCCGGCGCCGACGAGCTGGTCTTTTACGACATCACCGCCAGCTTTGAGGGGCGGGCCCTCTTCACCGACATTCTGACGCGGGTGGCGCAGGAAGTGTTCATCCCGCTGACGGTGGGGGGCGGCATCAACACCCTCGCGGACTTCGACCGGGTGCTCAAGTGCGGGGCGGACAAGGTCTCGGTCAACTCGGGGGCCCTGCGCGACCCCGCCCTCATCCCGGCGGCGGCCGAGCGGTACGGCAGCCAGTGCGTGGTCCTCTCGGCCGACGTCAAGCGGGTGGGGGGGCAGTTCCGGGTCTTTGCCCGGGGCGGCCGGGAGGACACCGGCCGCGACGCGCTGGAGTGGATCGCCTGGTGCGCCGAACACGGCGCGGGGGAGGTCTGCCTCAACAGCATCGACACCGACGGGGTGCGCCGGGGCTTCGACCTCGAGATGCTGGACGCGGTGGCCGCCCGGGTGCGTGTACCCATCATCGCGTCGGGCGGCGCGGGCAAAAAGGAGGACTTCCTCGAGCTGTTCCGCCACAAGGGGATCGACGCGGGGCTTGCGGCCGGCATTTTCCACCAGAAACTGCTCTCCATCCGGGAGCTGAAGGAATATCTTGCAAAAAATGGTGTGGAAATGCGGCTCTGACCCCTTGCATCTCGGGCCGGAATACGATAAACTAGTAATGAGTTCCCTTCACGGGACAGGAGAGCGTATGGAACTGAAATTTGACGACCGGGGCCTGATCCCCGCCATCGTGCAGGATCACTACACCAAGCAGGTGCTGACCCTCGCCTACATGAACGCCGAGACCCTGGCGCTGACCATCGCCGAGGGGCGGACGGTCTTTTGGAGCCGCAGCCGCGGCGAAGTCTGGCGCAAGGGCGAGACCAGCGGCAACCTGCAGCGGGTGGTGTCCATCACCGCCGACTGCGACGGCGACGCTTTGGTGGTGGAGGTGGTCAAGAGCGGCCCTGCCTGCCACACCGGCGCCGAGAGCTGCTTTTTCAACCCCGTCTACCTCAGTGAAGAGCTGCGCCCCTTCAGCCTCGAGGGCCTTTACCGCCTGATCGAAGGCCGCAGGACCGACCCGCAGCCCGGCAGCTATACCTCCTACCTGTTCGAGAAAGGGAAGGAAAAGATCCTGAAAAAGGTGGGCGAAGAGGCCACCGAAGTCATCATCGCAGGCGAAAAGGAGGATAAGGCCGAGACGGTCTATGAGATCGCCGACCTTGCCTACCACGTCCTGGTGCTGATGGCAAACGCCGGCATCACGGTGGAGGACATCACCCGTGAGCTGGAACAACGACACGTCATCGACCACAAGGTCAAACAGGAAAGGATGCAGTGACCAAGGCTATGGCAGACTTCATGAGATCCAGCGTCCACTGCCACTCGACGCTGTGCGACGGCAAAAATACCCTGCAGGAGATGGCATCCGCCGCCTGCGCCCAGGGGCTGACCACGCTGGGCTTCACGGGGCACAGCCATACCCCCATCGACCGCGAATACTGCATGAGCCCCCGCCGCACCGCCCTCTACAAGGCCACCATCGCAAAGCTGAAGGCTGAGTACAAGGGCAAGGTGGACATCCTCTGCGGCATCGAATGGGACCAGTTCTCGGACGACAAGCGCGCCGGCTACGATTACTGGATCGGCAGCGTGCACTACCTGCACGGGGCGAACACCGGCAAATACTACGAGATCGACTTCCGCAAGCAGGACCTGCAGGCGTGCATCGACGCCGACTTCGGCGGGGACGGCCTGGCCGCGGCGGAGGCGTATTTCCGCGCGGTGGCCGAGGTGGCCGCCCTGCGGCCCGACATTCTGGGCCACATCGACCTGATCAAAAAGCTGAACCGGGACGGGGACTTCTTTGACGAGGAGGCCCCCCGCTACCGCGCCGCCGCCATGGGCGCGCTGGAAGCCGCCCGCGACGCCGCCTGCCTGCTGGAAGTGAACACCGGCGCGGTCTTCCGCGGCTACCGGTCGGACTTTTACCCCAGCGACTGGCTGCTGCGTGCGTGGCAGCAGATGGGCGGCAAAGTGATCATCACCGCCGACGCCCACTCCACCGACGGGCTGACCTTCGGCTATGAGGAGGCCGCCCGGCAGGTGAAGGCCGCCGGCTTCGGCGCGGTGCAGGTGCTGACCGGCGCCGGCTTCGAGACGCAGGAACTGTAATCAGACCGAACGAACCACGGCCCCCCGTCCTGCGGGGGCCGTGCTTTTGTGCGGCGGGGCCCCGGCTCTGCCGCCCATCCCTGACAAGACGCTGCAAGGAGGCGCCATGCAAGCCATACATTCCATCCGGCCGGGCCGGCAGGTGGACCTGATCCACGGGCCCATCTTCCGCAACCTGCTCATCTTCGCCATCCCCATCTTCATCTCCAACCTCTTCCAACAGCTCTACAACGCCGCCGACACCATGATCGTGGGCAACGTGCTGGGGGACACCTCCCTGGCGGCGGTGGGCGCCTGCGGCTCGATCTATGAGCTGCTGGTGGGCTTCGGCATCGGCATCGGCAACGGCCTGGCCATCGTCACCGCCCGCGCCTACGGCGCCGAGGACCCCGAAAAGGTCAAAAAGACGGTGGCGGGCTCCATCATCATCGGGCTGGCGGCGTCGGCCCTCATCACCCTGGCGGGGCTGCTGTTCCTCCGCCCGCTGCTGCGGGCTTTGGACACCCCGCCCGAGATCATCGACCAGGCTTACAGCTACATCCGCCCCATCGCCCAATGGGTGGTGGTGATGTTCAGCTATAACCTCTGCGCCGCGCTGCTGCGGGCGGTGGGCAACAGCGTCATGCCGCTGGTATTCCTGATCTTCTCCTCCTGCCTGAACGTCGGGCTGGACTACTGGTTCGTGGCCGGCCTTGAGATGGGGGTGCGGGGCGCCGCCGTGGCGACGGTGCTGTCGCAGGCTCTGTCGGTGGCGCTGTGCATCCTCTACATCCTGCGCCGGGCGCCCCACCTCGTCCCCGGGCGGGAGCACTTCAAACCCGAGCGCGGCCTCTACGCCGAGCTGGTCACCCAGGGCCTGTCGATGGGCCTGATGAGCAGCATCGTCTCGGCGGGGTCGGTCATCCTGCAGTACGGCATCAACGGCCTGGGCACCCTGACCATCGCGGGGCACACCGCCGCCCGCAAGCTGTTCACCTTCACCGATATGCCGGTCATCGCCATGGCGACCGCCTGCTCCACCTTTGTCTCCCAGAACCGCGGCGCCGACAAGCCCGACCGCATCCGCCGCGGGATGCGGCAGGTCTGGCTGTTTGGGCTGGGGGTGGCGGTGGTGATGACCGCCCTGATGTGGCTGTGCGCCGGGGTGCTGGTCAAGCTGGTGTCCGGCTCGGACGCGGCGGTGGTGCTGGAAAACGGCGCCCGCTACCTGCGCTGGACCGCCCCCTTCTACTCGGTGCTGGGGGTGCTGCTGGCCACCCGGTACGCGCTGCAGAGCCTGGGGCAGAAGATCCTGCCGCTGTTCTCCAGCGTCATCGAGCTGATCGGCAAGATCATCTTCATGCTGTTCTTCATCCCGCGGTTCGGCTACAACGCGGTCATCCTCTGCGAGCCGGTGATCTGGTGCTTCATGTGCGTGCAGCTGGTCTGCAGCTACTGGAACGACCCCTACATCAAAGCCAGCCGGGAACGCGCCCGCAAGAAGTCAAAAATGTGTGATAAAAATGTTGACAACTTGTGAAAACTATGATATGATTTGTACATCACTTCGGTAAGCCGCCCGCCCCACAGCGGCGCAGACGGCAGAAGATATGCTTTGAACGGACCCTTTGCATATACCCCCCGGCGGAGCGAATGCCTCTGCCGGGGGCTTCTTGCTGTACAGGCGTGCGCAATGCACAAAAATGCGCCGCCGTTCTGTGGATATGGCCGAAATTGTGATAAAAAGATTGACAAATTGTGAAAACGGTGCTATGTTTGATGCATCATCAAGGTGAAGCGGTTGCTTCGCTCCGGGACGGAATGCAGAAAACCATGGAGGTGTGACAGACCATGAAAGCAAAGAAACTGTTGGCTTTGATCCTTTCCGCTGTGATGGCCCTTTCGATGCTCACCGCCTGCGGCGGGGGCGGCGATTTGAATGTAAAGAATGTCAATGATATTCTGGAACAGCAGGGATACACGGTCGAGGTGAAAAGCTCGCCCGCGCTGGACTTTGCGCTGAATACCACTGTGGGTGAGATGCGCAGGGAGAAGTTCTATCTGCTGGATACCGCAGAGTGGGCCAACGGCGTCGGGTCTGCGATGACTACATTGGGCTTTTCCTGCTGGACCATCTACAGCGGTGTAGAGACAGATGAACCGTCGCTGGAAAGCGCCGCGGCACGGTGTGTCCGGGAGCTGACGCAGGAGTTTGGCAGCGACCTGAATGTTTCGGTGAGCGGGCAGACACTGGTCGACGAAGCCGGCACAAGATATTGGGTTGCCCTCGCAGCCGGAAACTGAAGCATGTGACCTTTCCCCTTGGCAGAGTTTTCTGAAAGTGAAGCGGTTGCTTCACTCTGGAACGGATTATTTAGGAAATGAGGTGTACCGATTTTATGAAAGCGAAAAAGTTACTGGTTCTCTTCCTCACCGCGCTGATGGCGCTGACCATTCTCACCGCCTGCGGCGGGGGCAGCAACAAACTGGATATGGACGACGTCAACGCAAAGGTCGTCAGCATGGGCGGCGACGCCGTGGTTGAAAACGACGGCCGCCTGAACAGCGCCGTGCGCGCCGTGGCCAATGAGTTCCGCCGCCGGAGCACCTATTCGGCTGCTGCTGCGAACGACATCATGGTCGACCTTCTGCCCAACCTGACCTGGCGGCTTTCCACCGCCGTCCTGACAGAAGCGGACGTGCTGGCTGACGGCGGCTCGCCCGAGCAGATCGCGGCTTCGGGCTGTGTCACCCAGCAGGAGACCAACGGCGACGGCTATGAGTACTACGCCTGCGCCATGAGCGTCGAAAACGCCGACGACGAGGTGATCTGGATCATCTGCTCCTGGGCCGTTCTGCCGCTCTGATCGACGTACCGAACCTTCCCCCGGCGGTATTTTCCGTCGGGGGTTTTTGTATACTTCACAAAATTCACACAAACCGAAGTTCCGTTGTTGACAATATCTGGTCTATATGGTATGTTTATCCCAAGAAAGGACGGCTTGACCGGCCATTCGGGGCGCTGGG
>DWXX01000159.1 GCA_019118985.1 Candidatus Faecalibacterium faecipullorum | reverse complement strand
AAGGAGAACGAGGTCTGCAAGCTGCTGAGCTACAAGGGCAAGGTGTTCAGCGTCGAGATCCCCAACTTCATCGAGCTGACCGTCACCGAGACCGAGCCGGGCATCCGCGGCAACACCGCCACCAACACCCTCAAGCCCGCCACCGTTGAGACCGGCGCCACCCTGCGTGTGCCCCTGTTCATCAACGAGGGCGACGTGATCCGCATCGATACCCGCACCGGCGAGTATATGGAGCGCGTCTAAACCGATCCGTAAGCCGGGCCCTGCATCCTGCGAGCCCGGCTCTTTTGATTGATCTGCGGGGGCTCTGCCGGCCCCCGGATGGAGGTACAGCGTATGGAACTGATCGAGAAAGCCGCCTATCTGCAGGGCCTGCTGGAAGGGCTCGAGCTGGATGAGTCCACTAAGGAGGGCAAGGTCTTCCACGCCATGAGCGATCTGCTGGCCGATATGGCCGCCGCCATCAAGACCATGGAGCAGGACATCACCCAGGCGGAAGATGAGCTGGAACTGCTGCGGGACGACGTGGAGGAGCTGCAGTCCGACGTCTATGAGGACGACGACGAGGACGCCCCCTGCTACGAGGTGGACTGCCCCGGCTGCGGCGAGACGGTCTACGTCACCGAAGAGGACCTGGACGCAGGGGAGGCGTTCTGCCCCAACTGCGGCTGCACCTTTGAGGTGATGCTGGACGACGGGGAGGCGGACGACGACGCCCCCGACGCGCCCGATGCGGAAGAACAGGACGTCAGCTATGAGGTCACCTGCCCCGGCTGCGGCGCGGTGACGGTGCTGGACGAAGAGACCCTGCTGTCCGGCAAGGCGCGCTGCGCAAGCTGCGGCAGCCCCCTCGAGATCGAGATGCCCGACGACGAGGACGGCGAAGAGACCGAAGAGGACGGCAACTGACCCGCCCCCTGCCCGCTGCATACAGCAGGAAAGCAGTATAAGAGCAAAAGCTCCCCCGCCCGGGGCGACCGGGCAGGGGAGCTTTCTGCGTCTGTGGGGCGTTTTTGCGCCGCTCAGCGGGTGGCGGCGATGGCCTTTTCCAGCCAGATGGAGCCGATGTCGAGGGCGTTGTACAGCCCGTGGCGGACCGACTGGCGGGCGGTGCGCTCCCGCACCGACTTGGACAGGTCGGTGGACAGCAGCGTCACCTGCACCTTGTCGGGCAGGTCCTGCCCGTCCACCGGGGCGGTGGTCAGCACCTGCAGATACAACACATAGGGGTCGCTCATCCAGCCGTAGTAGAGCTCATTGTCCTTGCGGACGAGGGGCTTGCCTTTATAGGTCAATTTGGGTTGATAAGACATTCCGAAGCCTCCCTTTCCTTATCGCTGATTATCGCTGAAGCCCGCCTGGCAGCCGTGCCGCGGCGGCGGGCGAATGGTAACTCAAACTTAGTATACCACAAACGAAAGAGTAATACAAATGATAAATTGGTGTGCGCCCCAAACTGAAACCGCCCCGTGCTTGCGGCTGCACGGGGCGGGTCCTTGCGGTATTCGGTTTGGTATGAGGAGGAATCATGTGTTACAGGGGGCGGTTGCGGCCCCGCCGTTCCTGTGACTATAGGATACCAAAGATTTATACATAAAGTGTTTTGAATCTATGAATCTTTTGTAAACTCTGCCCAGGCCGCCCGGGCTGCCCGTCACAGGGTGAGGGCGAGGCGGGTCATCTCGTCGAAGGCGCGCTCCATCCCGGCGACGAGGGTGAACTGGGTGCGGGCGCGGTCGAGGTTCTGGGCCGGGCGGCTGATCTTGAAGTAGTGGTCCCCCTCGAGGTAGTCGGTCAGGAAGCGGATGCCGCACTCAAGGGTCATCAGCCGGGCGCCCCAGGGCAGGCTGCGGCGCTCGGCCTCGTCCATCGAGCCGCCCGCCGCCTTGAGGTACCCGCGGGCAAAGACCTGGTAGAGGGGCAGGCTGAAGTGGACGCGGCTCTGGTTGGGCTCGTCCTCGGCGCAGTCGTTGGCCCCGAAGCGGATGGAATCGCCGAAGTCGTAGGCCGACAGCCCCGGCATGACGGTGTCGAGGTCGATGACGCAGATGCCCCGCCCGGTGGCCTGGTCGATCAGGACGTTGTTCAGCTTGGTGTCGTTGTGGGTGACCCGCAGCGGCAGCACCCCCGCCGCGAGCTGGTCTGTCAGGACATGGCAGTCGGCCTCCCGCGCGCGGATGAAGGCCACCTCGGGGGCGACGTCCCTGGCGCGGCCCATCACGTCGGCGGCGAGGGCCTTCTCAAAGTTGGCGTAGCGGTTGGGGGTGTCGTGGAAACGGGCGATGGTCTCGTGCAGCGTCGCCGCCGGGTAGCCCGCCAGCTGGTTCTGGAAGGCGCCGAAGGTCTCGGCCACGGTGTAGAAGTCCTGCTCGCTTTCCACCTTCTGCAGGCAGACCGTCCCCTCCACAAAGACGTAGGCCCGCCAGGCGCCGCCGTCGGGGTCGGTCCAGTAGGGCTTGCCGTCGCAGGTGGGGATGACGTTCAAAGTCTCCCGCTCGGGGTCGCCGCCCCGGGCGATGATCTGCCGGCGCAGATAGCCCGTCACCCCGCAGACGTTCTCCATCAGGCCGGCCGGGTCGGTGAAGGTGTCGGTGTTGATCCGCTGCAGGATCCACCGGCGGCTGCGGTCGGCGGCCCAGACCGCGAAGGTGTCGTTGATGTGGCCGGCGCCGTAGCGTTCGGCTGCGCCGGTGGGGCAGCCGAAGGCGAAGGCGGCGGCTGCCTGCTGCAGCAGGGGCTGGGTGACTGGTTTCATGGTGCGATCCCTCCGTAAATGATGTGTGTGGGTTCAGCGCCGCTTGGGTGGGGCGGGGCGCTGGCCCGCCCGCACCTGGCGGCGGTATTCGTTGGGGCTGATGCCCTCCGCCTTGCGGAAGCACTGGGAAAAATAGCTGGGGGACGAAAAGCCCAGCAGCTCGCTGACCTGGGCCAGGGTGTGGCCGGTGTTGCCCAGCAGGTACTTGCTCTCCTCGATGCGGCGGCGGCTCAGGTAGGTGATGGGGGAGACGCCGTACTCTTTCTGGAAGGCGTGGGCCAGGTAATACTTGTTCAGATGGGCCAGGGCGGCCAGCTTGTCCAGCGAGATGTCCTCGCGGTAGTTGGTGTCGATGTAGCGCTTGATCTCGGCGCACTCGCGGTTGTCCGAGCGGGCGGGGCTCTTCTGCAGCTGCAAAGACAGGGTGCTGGTGCGGACCAGCCAGATCAAAAGCACCTCCAAAAGGTCCTGGCAGACCGTCTCGTAGCCGTCCAGGCTGTGGTCGGCTTCGGCCAGCAGCATGTGCAGCAGGGTACACAGGCGCTCCCGCTGGTCTTTGCAGTTGAGGATGGCGTAGGGGTCGTCCGACTTGCCGAATAGCACCTCGATGCCCGAGATGCCCAGCACCACATATTCCAGCGGGGCGGCGTTGAGGCTCAGCTCGGTGTGCTCGACCTGCGGGTTGACGATGACCAGGTCGTCGGGGCGGACAGGGTAGAGCTGCCCGCTGATGTAGAACTGCCCCTCGCCGCTCAGGCAGTAGAACAGCTCGGTGCAGGCGTGGGTGTGGGCGGTGCTGTTCCAGTCGCCGCCAAAGCGGCTCTTGCTGATGTACAAAAGGCGGAAGGCCTCCCGCGGGGCGGGGGCGTAGCTGATGTCAAAGCGGTCGGTGCTCACTGTGTCGCCTCCTCTCACGGCCCGACAGATAAAAGCAATATCAATAAAACAAAAAGCAATATATCACGACGGCGCCGGCGCTGTGCCGGGCCGGCACGCCCCTATTATAGAGAATCCTGCCGTTTTTTGCAAGGGGGATTTTCGGGCGGAATGCAAGGCTGATCTTCTCATTGCTGTAACTTTTTTGTAAGAAATGGCAGAAATCGGGCGTTCTGCACAAAGTTTTGGGCAAAAGACAGACAATTTGACCGCTCGATTTTTATTGAAAGCAATATTTCTAAAAAACGGGGCAAGAATGCGCTTGTAGCCGGGCGGAAAATCTTCTATAGTGGGAGGCAGAGAAGGACGCGGCGCGCCCGGCACAGCCCGGCCGGCCGCACAGCCCGGGGCAGGACCCCGGGCGTCAACCAACCTTGTGGGAGGATTGAACTATGAAACGCATTTCCCGTCGCAACTTTATCAAGATCGTCGGCGCCGCCGCTGCGGCTGCGGGCATGGCCGCCTGCGGCGGCAGCTCGTCCAGCTCCACCGCGGCTTCCAGCAGCGGCGCTTCGTCGGCTGCTTCCTCTGCGGCGCCCGCCCAGACCATCAAGGTGGCCGCCATCGAGACCGCCTACGGCTCCGAGATGTGGAAGCAGGTGGCCGACGCCTTCACCGCCGAGACCGGCATCGCCGTTGAGCTGACCACCGACAAGAACCTCGAGGACGTCATCGGCCCCTCGATGCAGGGCGGCGACTACCCCGACGTCATCCACCTGGCCACCGGCCGCGAGGCCGCCCTGACCGAGCAGTTCATCAAGGGCAACCTGATCGCCGACATCACCGACGTGCTGAGCATGACCGTCCCCGGCGAAGATGCCGTGGTGGGCGACAAGATCGCCGGCGGCTTCACCGACACCTCCCTCACCAACCCCTACGGCGACGGCAAGACCTACCTGGCCCCCATGTTCTACAGCCCCTGCGGCCTGTTCTACAACGCCGGCTTCCTGGCTGAGAACGGCTGGGAGGTGCCCCAGACCTGGGACGAGATGTGGGCGCTGGGCGACGCGGCTGCCGCTGCGGGCACCTACCTGTTTACTTACCCCACCACCGGCTACTTCGACGCCTTCTTCTACGCGCTGATGTACGTCTGCGGCGGGCCCGAGTTCTTCGACAAGGCCACCCACTACGAGGAGGGCATCTGGGACACCCCCGAGGCGCAGAAGTGCTTCGACATCGTGGCAAAGCTGGCCACCTACACCAACCCCATCACCCCCGCCCAGGCCAACGACCAGGACTTCACCCAGAACCAGCAGCTGGTGCTGGACAACAAGGCCCTGTTCATGCCCAACGGCACCTGGATCGTGGGCGAAATGGCCGAAGCGCCCCGCGCCGACGGCTTCGAGTGGGGGATGACCGCCCTGCCCGCCCTGGAAGAGGGCGGCGACCGCTACAGCTACACCTGGTTTGAGCAGGCGTGGATCCCCGCCGGCGCCGAGCACATCGATGCGGCCAAGCAGTTCGTCGCCTTCCTGTACAGCGACGTGGCCTGCGAGCTGTTCGCCGCCGCCGGCGCCATCCAGCCGGTGCTGGGCATCGCCGACAGCCTGGAGGGGGACAACAAGCTGTTCTACTCCATCTACGACAACGGCGCCAAGGCGGCCATGGGCAACTTCGCGGCCTTCACCGCCATCCCCGGCGTCGAGGTGCGCACCGCCTTCTTCGACCCGGTCAACTCCCTTGTGTCGGGCAGCATCACCGAGCAGGAGTGGATCGACGGCGTCAAGTCGGCCAGCGACCAGATGCGGGCCAACATCATCGAGTAACCGAACACAAAGCCCTGCCCAGCGGGGGCGGTCAAAGCCGCCTCCGCTTTTTTGATGTATTGAAAGGAGTGGTTCCCGCCATGAAGCACAACAAGGGCCGCAGCCTGTTCCTGGTGGCGTGCGTCGCCCCCGCGACCATCCTCTTTTTCATTTTTATGATCCTGCCAACCCTCAACGTCTTTCGGATGTCGCTGTACGAGCGGGGGGCCTATACCCCCGACGAGACCTTCGTGGGGCTGAAAAACTTCCAGCAGCTGATGCGGGACACCCAGTTCATCCGCTCGATGCAGAACATGATCCTGCTGGTGGTGGTGGTCACCATCGTCACCTTTGCCCTGGCGCTGATCTTCGCGTCCATCCTCACGCGGGAGAAGATCCGCGGGCAGAACTTCTTCCGGGTGGTGTTCTACATCCCCAACATCCTGTCGGTGGTGGTCATCTCGGGCATCTTCTCGGCCATCTACAAGCCCGAGAACGGCATGCTGAACAGCATCATCGGCCTGTTCCGCGACATGACCAACCCCATTTTGTGGAAGGGGGAAAAGCTGGTCATCCCCTCCATCATCATCGCGATGGTCTGGCAGGCGGTGGGCTACTACATGGTGATGTACATGGCGTCGATGTCGTCGGTGCCCGCCAGCCTGTATGAGAGCGCCAACCTGGACGGCGCGGGCCGGCTGACCCAGTTCTTCCGCATCACCATCCCGCTGATCTGGACCAACATCCGCACCACGCTGACCTTCTTCATCATCTCGACCATCAACATGGCCTTCCTGTTCGTCACCGCCATGACCAGCGGCGGGCCCAACGGCGCGTCGGACGTGGCCCTCAACTACATGTACAGCCAGAAGAACGCCGGCCTGTACGGCTACAGCATGGCCATCGGCGTGGTGATCTTCCTGTTCTCCTTCGCGCTGTCGGCCTGCGTCAACAAGGCCACCAGCCGCGAGCCGCTTGAATTCTAAGGAGGGAACGTCATGCAGAAAACACAGCAGAAAGCTGCCGCCCCCTCGGGTGAAAAGCTGTACAAATTCTTCATCTACCTTGTGCTGATCCTGCTGGCCGTCACCATCATCGTGCCGGTGGCGTGGGTGTTCATGGCCTCCGTCAAGCAGAATGCGGAGTTCTACGGCAACCCCTGGGCCCTGCCCGCCGGCTTTTACTGGCAGAACTTCGTCGATGCGTGGAACGGCGCCAAGATGGGCCAGTACATGCTCAACTCGGTGCTGGTCACCGCGCTGGCGCTGGCGCTGCTGCTGGTCATCGCCCTGCCGGCGGCGTACTGCCTGTCGCGGTTCAAGTTCCGGGGCAGCCGGCTGCTGAACGTCCTGTTCATGGCGGGGCTGTTCATCAACGTCAACTACATCGTGGTGCCCATCTTCCTGATGCTGCGGGACGGCGACACCTGGCTGCGCGGTGTGATGGGGGAGGGCTTTTTGCTCAACAACCTGGTGGTGCTGGCGGTGGTCTACGCCGCGACGGCGCTGCCCTTCACCATCTACCTGCTGTCGAGCTATTTCGCCACCCTGCCCCACGACTTTGAAGAGGCGGCCTACATCGACGGGGCCAGCTATTTTGCGGCCATGGTGCGGATCATCTTCCCGATGGCCAAGCCCTCCATCATCACCATCATCCTGTTCAACTTCCTGTCGTTCTGGAACGAGTACATCATCTCGATGACCCTGATGAGCTCGACCAGCGCGCCCCGCACCCTGCCGGTCGGCCTGCTCAACCTGATGCAGGCCCAGCAGAGCGCGGCGCAGTACGGCACCATGTACGCCGGCCTTGTGCTGGTGATGCTGCCCACCCTGATCCTCTACATCTGCGTGCAGAAGCAGCTGACCCAGGGCATGACGGTGGGCGGCCTGAAGGGCTGAGAAAGGGGGACATACCATGCAATTCTGGAAAGAACACCCGGCGCTGCGCATCGTGCTGATGGCGGTGCTGTTTGTCCTGGCCATGGCGCTGGTGGTGGCCGGCTGGAAGATGACCGGCGAGCTGGCGGGCCTTGGCATCATGGTGGCGGGGGTGGCCCTGCTGCTGGTGGTGCTGGCGCTGTACAACCGGCCCTTTCAGGACAAGTGAACGTGAAGGAGGAACTACATGAACGATACCGCCAAAAAAGGACGGGTGACCATACCCACCGACCTGGACGTGGTGCCCGAGACCCTGGAGATCATGCGGCGGTGGGGGGCGGACGCCATCCGGGACTGCGACGGCACCGAGTTCCCCGCGCAGCTGCAGCAGACCGGCGCCAAGATCTACTCCACCTACTACACCACCCGCAAGGACAACGCCTGGGCCAAAGCCAACCCCGATGAAGTGCAGCAGTGCTACATCATGACCGGTTTTTACACCGCGGCGGGGCCGACCGTCACCATCCCGCTGATGGAGGGCATCAGCCCCGAGCTGATACAGGTCAACACCCGGGACGACATGGCCCGCTGGTGGGAGGTGATGGACCGCACCGCCGGCTGCCCGGTGCCGCCCGAGCGGTGGAGCTACGCCGACGGCGCGGTGACGGTGCAGGCGGAGCCCTACCACGAGTACACCGTCAGCTTCCTGGCCTACCTGATCTGGGACCCCGTCCACATGTACAACGCCACCACCAACGGGTGGACCGACTTTGAGCACCAGATCACCTTCGACGTCCGGCAGCCCAAGACCCACGCCTATTCGATGGAGCGGCTGCGGAAGTTCATCGCCGAGCACCCCTACGTCAACGTCATCCGGTACACCACCTTCTTCCATCAGTTCACCCTGATCTTTGACCAGCTCAAGCGGGAGAAGTATGTGGACTGGTACGGCTATTCGGCATCGGTCAGCCCCTATATCCTCGAACAGTTTGAAAAAGAGGTGGGGTACAAGTTCCGCCCCGAGTACATCATCGACCAGGGTTACTACAACAACCAGTACCGGGTGCCCAGCAAAGAGTACCTCGACTTCATGGCCTTCCAGCGGCGGGAGGTGGCCAAGCTCGCCAAAGAGATGGTGGACATCACCCACGAATGCGGGTGCGAGGCCATGATGTTCCTGGGCGACCACTGGATCGGCACCGAGCCCTTCATGCCCGAGTTCAAGACCATCGGCCTGGACGCGGTGGTGGGCAGCGTGGGCAACGGCGCGACCCTGCGGCTGATCTCGGACATCGAGGGGGTGAAGTACACCGAGGGGCGGTTTTTGCCCTACTTCTTCCCCGACACCTTCCATGAGGGGGGTGACCCGGTGCGGGAGGCCAAGGAGAACTGGGTCACCGCCCGGCGGGCCATCCTGCGCAAGC
>DWXX01000158.1 GCA_019118985.1 Candidatus Faecalibacterium faecipullorum | reverse complement strand
CCTGCTTTTTGCGGGGCGGCTGGGGGGCCGGCTTTTTGGCAGGCTCCGGTTCTTTGACGGTCTGGGGGGCAGCCTGCGGCGCGGGCTCCGGTTTTGGGGCCGGCGCCGGCTGCGGGGGCGGCTCCGTTTTTTTCACAGGCTCCGCCGCCGGGGCGGGCTGTTCCGCCGGGGCAGGCTGCGCCGGCGGGGCGGGGGGCTCTTCCAGCTCGAGGGTCAGCTCCTCGAGGGTGGGCCGGGCCAGGGCCAGGTTCTCGTCGGCCTTCTCGCGGGCCATCGCGCCGTCCAGCACGATCTCGCCGGTGGGGGGCGCGGGGGTCTCGGCCCGGAACAGCACCTTCCCTGCCCCGTCGGGGGCCGCCCCGCCGGCCTCCTTCTCCTTTTTGGCGAAGAAGCGGGCCAGCAGCCCGTGCTTGCGGTCGGGCCGGCTCTCGTCCCGGGGGATCATCTCCTCCGGCACCTGGGCCACGCTGGTGGTGAAGAAGGTCTTGAACTTCTCCCGCTGTTCCTGTTCGAGCTGTTCCGCTGCAGGCCGGGTCGGGTCCCGGCGGTCAGCATCCTTTGGCATCCTTATCCCTCCCAACTGGGGCGGCGTGCGCCCCTGTCATTTCTGTGCAGCCCCGGCGCGCTGGGTGCGGATCTCATACAGGATGATCCCCGCCGCCACCGAGACGTTGTAGCTGTCCACGCCGGTGCCGGGGGCGGCCATCTCCAGCCGCAGCACCCCGTCGCACCGCTTTTTGACCAGCTGCGACACGCCGCTGCCCTCGCTGCCGAGGACCAGGGCGATGGGGCCGGTCAGGTTGTTTTTCTGCAGCGGGACGCCGTCCATGTCGGCGCAGTAGACGAACACCCCCTGCTCTTTCAGCCGGCGGATGGTCTCGGCGATGTTGACCACCCGGGCCACCGGCAGACGCTCGGCCGCGCCGGCCGACGCCTTGATGACGGTGGGCGTGACCGACACGCCCCCCCGCTTGGGGATGACCACCCCGTGCGCGCCGCACAGCAGCGCCGACCGGATGATGGCCCCGAGGTTGTGGGGGTCCTCAATGCCGTCGCTGATGACCAGGAAGGGCGGCTCCCCCTTGGCTTTGGCGGCGGCCAGCAGGTCGTCCACCTCGGCGTAGGCGATCTCGCTGGCGAAGGCGGCCACCCCCTGGTGGCTGTCGGTGCCGGTCAGCAGCCGCAGCTTGTTGGGGTGCACCCGCTTGACGGCGGCCCCGGCCTCTTTGGCCAGGGCGGTGTAGTAGGCCGCCACCGCCGGGGCCATCCCCTCGGCCAGCAGCACGGTATCGACGCCGGCGCCGCCCTTGAGCAGTTCAGCCACCGGGTTTTTGCCATAGACCAGCCGCTCATGGGCGGCGGGCGCCCCCTTGGGCTCCCGGCCCTCTTCGGGGGCGCGGGCAGGGCGCGGACGGTTGTCTTGCATAATGTATCCTCCCTGGGGGCGCGCGGCGGCGGCCCCCGGCTTGTTTCAGATGGTGATGCAGATAAATTATAACATAAGCCGACAGGTATTACCAGACTTTTCACCGCCGCGGCAGGGGGCGGGGCAGTCTTTTGCAGAGTATGGGCCGGCCGGCGGCGCGCAAGTCAGGGGGGATGTTTTCAACAAATACGGCTTGTAAACCGGGGCTTTTGTTTTCCACATGTTGAAAACCCGGTGGAATGGGTGCAAAACACAAGGCTCAATGCCTTTTTGCGGTGTGGAATTCAACTCTTTCCACCCGGTTTTCCACACAGGCGGCGGGGCGGGCGGCCCGCCGCGGGCTACGTTCCGTATTTTTCAAGATGGAAAGCTGACTATTTTCGCGCCCAAAATTTGGCGGCCTTTGCAAAAAATGCCCACAGGGCTTTGACGGCTGTGTTATACTGTTGAAAAGGCGGTGCAAAACACAGCGCACCGCGCGGAAAGGATGATCTTTTTGCTTTTGCTGGAGCCAAACGGCCTCGACCTTGACGCCACCTTCGGCTGCGGGCAGTGCTTCCGCTGGCAGCGGCAGCCGGACGGCAGCTGGGAGGGGGTGGTGGCCGGGCGGGCGGTGCGCGCGGCCATCCTGCCGGGCGAAGGGGGCGGCCGCCTCTGCCTGGAGGGGCTCGCCGGCCCCGACCCCGCCCTGGAGCCGGACTTCTGGGCGGGGTACTTCGCCCTCGACCTCGACTACCCCGCCCTGCTGGAGCGGATGCGCGCGGCCCACAGGGGGCTGGCCGGCTGCATCGGGTGCGCCCCCGGCATCCGGGTGCTGCGGCAGCCCTTTTTTGAGACGCTGGTCACCTTCCTCATCAGCCAGAACAACAACATCCCCCGCATCCGCGGCATCGTCGACCGGCTCTGCCGCACCCTGGGCCAGCCGCTGGACGGGGCGGGGCGGCTGTACGCCTTCCCGACGCCGGGGCGGCTGGCCGCCCTCGAGGAGGCGGACCTCGCCTTTCTGCGGGCGGGGTGGCGGGCGGGCTACATCCTGGACGCCGCCCGCCGGGCAGCCGCCGGGCAGCTGGACGAGGAGGCGCTGCGCGCTCTGCCCCTCGCCGACGCCCGCGCCCGCCTGATGGAAGTGCGGGGGGTGGGCCCCAAAGTGGCCGACTGCACCCTGCTGTACGGCCTGGGCCGGTGGGACGCCTACCCGGTGGACGTCTGGATGCGCCGGGCCGGCCGCGCCCTCTTCACCGCGCGGGTCAAAGACCCCGCTGCCTACCTCAACCGCAAGACCGGGGGCTGCGCCGGCATCGCGCAGCAGTACA
Source organism: Candidatus Faecalibacterium faecipullorum (assembly GCA_019118985.1). Taxonomy (GTDB): domain Bacteria; phylum Bacillota; class Clostridia; order Oscillospirales; family Ruminococcaceae; genus Faecalibacterium; species Faecalibacterium faecipullorum. The sequence continues at coordinate 979 of DWXX01000158.1, read as the reverse complement.
TCTTTGCATGGGCCCGCGCCGCCGGCCTGCCCGAGCTGCCGGCAGCCGGGGGCAAAAACGGCCCGCAGCGCAGGACTTTGACAAAAAAGGCCCAGAAAAACCCCCGCCGCGATTGATTTTGCCTGCTGTTTCGGTTATACTGAGAAAAGCAGGACCTCCGCCGGCGGCAGCCGGGGGAGCTGAACGCTTGTTGCACACAAGTCAACTGATGTGGAGGTAAGAACAATGCTGGTAAATGCAACTGAAATGCTTCTGAAAGCCCGGGACGGCCATTACGGCGTGCCCCAGTTCAACATCAACAACCTCGAGTGGACCAAGGCCGTCCTGACCGCCTGCGAGCAGACCAAGAGCCCGGTCATCCTGGGCGTGTCCGAAGGCGCCGGCAAGTACATGACCGGCTTCAAGACCGTCGCCGCCATGGTCAGCGCGATGGTGGATTCGATGGGCATCACCGTGCCGGTGGCCCTGCACCTCGACCACGGCACCTACGAGGGCTGCAAGGCCTGCGTCGAGGCCGGCTTCTCCTCCATCATGTTCGACGGCAGCCACTACCCCATCGAGGAGAACGTCGAAAAGACCAAGGAGCTGGTCGCCCTGGCCCACGCCCACGGCATGTCCATCGAGGCTGAGGTCGGCTCGATCGGCGGCGTCGAGGACGGCGTCGTCGGCTCCGGCGAGATCGCCGACCCCGCCGAGTGCGCCAGCATCACCGCGCTGGGCATCGACTTCCTGGCGGCCGGCATCGGCAACATCCACGGCGTCTACCCCGCCAACTGGAAGGGCCTGGACTTTGAGGCCCTGGACCGCATCCACAAGGCCACCAACAACATCCCTCTGGTGCTGCACGGCGGCACCGGCATCCCCGACGAGATGATCGCCAAGGCCATCAGCCTGGGCGTGTGCAAGATCAACATCAACACCGAGTGCCAGCTGGTCTTTGCCGAGGCCACCCGCAAGTACATCGAGGCCGGCAAGGATC
>DWXX01000157.1 GCA_019118985.1 Candidatus Faecalibacterium faecipullorum | reverse complement strand
AGATCTCGGCACTTTTAGCTTATCCATTTGGGGGCGGGCTGTCAATGCATTTGGCACGAACGGCGCTGAACTGTCATAAAATGCAAGTACAGCGCCAAAAAGCCCGGCCCCGGGGCAGGGGTCGGGCGGGGGTGGTCTGCAAAGCGCGGATGGTTACTTTTTCTTCCGGTGGAACCAGCCGTGCTTTTTCTTTGCAGGTGCGGGTGCCGGCGGCGGCGCCGCGGCACGCTGCTGGGCGCGGTCCTCGTCCTCTATCTGCCGGGCGCGGACCGCGGCAAACATCTGTTTGCGCTTGCTGATATCTTCTTCGCTGTCCTCCTTCGAGGGGTTTTGGATCTGGTCGTACAGGTGCCGGGCAAACAAAGCGAGCTGTTCAGGGTCGGAGGTGGTGGGGTCAAAGTCCACCAGGGGGGCGGCGGCCATCTGCCCGATGCGGTCGCTCCGGTAGAGCATGGTGTCCTTTGTGGTTTTGCTCCCCGGCCCCGGCGAGGGGTTCACGAGCTGAGCCCCGGGTGCCGCCGGCGCGGGTCTGGCCGACACCCACTGACGCTGGCTGGGTGCCGCAGGTGCCGGCGCAGGAGCGGCTTGCGGCGCGGGGGCAGGAGTTGCAGGCTGAGCTGGACGGTTTGCCTTCAAGGTTTGGTCACTTTGACGGACGCCGGCCATAATGGCATCTGCACCAGCATTAAAATCGAAGGTATCGCCGATATTGCCACCTACGTGAGAAAGTTCTTTAACCGGTGTAGAAGGAGGCAACCCAAAGGTCTGAAGAATAGAGTCGGCGAACAAACGGCAGGTGCGTCCATTGCCGTCGGCAAACATATGTTCGGAAATGGTCATCTGATAGGCGAAAGCAGCCAGATGAATGGCCTGAGTTTTTGCTAGTTTTTTATCCGGGTTGGCCTTGATGAGTTTCATTTGATTAGCAATCATGGCAAATGTCCGGTATGCATCTTCTGACAGACCGGCCGCTCTGGGGGGTGCTAGCTGCCCAACACCAACTTTCTTTCCGCGCAGCTGACCTGCACCCTTTTCGCCGCCACGGACTTGTGTATTGATACTGGAGAATAAATTCATCAGGCTGTCAAAACTGATGTTGTCTGCATCTTCTTTCATGGCAGCAGCACCTTGCCGTGCGACAGTGGCGCCATCATTGAATTGCTGCATAGACTTTTGCCGTTTAGCCTGTGCTTCTGGTGTAGTAGCCAATTCGGCGGCCAACGAGGTGGAATTTCCCATACGGGCTTCGGTCAGCTCTTCCATGGCATCATTGGGGTCGTACTCTCCAATATCTTCAATTCCATCCGCTGCTTTTGTAGGAAGTGTGAAGGTGGACATTGTCCTCTCTAGGCCAACATTGGTATCGCGCTCCAGAGGATGCGCTTGGACGTAGGTTTCAAGTGCCTTTTTGCCGCCAAATTTGTCGGCAAACAGAAGTTTCATATCACTGGAGTCTTTTGCACTGTCCATTTTGATGCCGGAGAATGCGTCGTTTATCACCGCTCTGATCTCGTCGGCAGCAGAGAACTCTTGGCTGGATTTTTGGGCTGCCTTGAGTCGTTTGCCTACTTTTTTTCTCGCTTTGGAAAGAGTCTTAAGCGTACGCTTTTTCTCGGAACGAGACATGCGAGAATCATTGATCTCCTGCATCATAGAATCAAGAGAGCCCTTCAGCATCCGTTTCATTCCCTTGACATCTCGGTCATCGTGTCTTTTACCGGTAGGGTCTATAAATACGCCCTGCACGATGCCGGGCCCCGGCGCGGAAACCGCCGGTGCAGAAGAAACCTGCATAGCGTCCGCGGCGTGTTCCAATGCCGGGGACGTATTTACGGGCATGCCGTCTACCGTGCCGGTGGAACGCACCATGCCTTGTTTTTGCTGTACAACATGGGTGAGCTCATGGCCCAGGTGAGCTTCTTGACCTGGCCCAAGGTAAACCTGTTCACCTTGGGCGTAAGCCAAGGCACCGATTTCTGCAGGCTTGGGAGAATTTCTGTGGATTTTTACTCCGCTCAAATCTACGCCGGACTGTGATTCCAGAGAAGAAATGATGGAAGATTCTGAACCTTTGGGCCCGGAGGCCGGTTCGCCACGACGTTTCATCTGAATTACAGGTTCAGAGGCGGTAGGGATCTGCGCCTGGACGCTCTCCCGCACCGGGGCGGAGAAGCGCTGCATGATGCTGTCGTGGATGTCGGAAAGATTGTTGCCCGACGGGCTGTCCGCGCCCGTCATGGCGGCGAGGGCGCTGTTGGAATAGTGCAGCCCCTCGGGGGACGAAACTTCGGCCGGCTGGCGGTCGGCGCTGGAAAAGCGCTTTTGGTATGTATGTTGACCCATGGTATGCCTCCTTGTCATATCGTCTGGGGTGGGAAGCAGATTGCGCTGATTTTATCTTACCAGCCGGCCGGCACGCCGTCAATGCGTTTGGCACGAACGGCGCTGAACTGTCATAACTTGCAGAATATACGGCGGTTTTTGCGCAAAAAGCCCCGCGGCGGAAGGGCCGCGGGGCATGGGTCGTGGGTCACGTTTTGGGGGCGGGCGGGGTGGTCTCGAGGGTGAGGACGGTGCGCAGGGTGAAGGCGCTGCCGTCGGCGCGGACGTCCAGCACGCCGCCGTATTTTTCGGCCACACGGCGCATCAGGCGGGTGCCCTGGCCGTGCCATTCCCCCCGGTGGGAGGCGGGCAGGCCGTCCTTGCTCATCTGGACGGCGCCGGTATAGCTGTTGCGGCAGAGGATGAGCAGCCGGCCGCGGGCGTACTCCATCCGCAGGGTCAGGGTGCGGGCGGCGGCGTCGGGCACCGCCGAGGAGGCGAGCACCGCGTTGTCCAGCATGTTGATGAGCAGGGTGGACAGGTCGATGTCGGCCATGGGCAGCTGCTCGGGCACCTGGATGATGGCGCTGACCTCGACGCCGGCGTCCTGCGCGGCCTGCAGCCGCGGGGCGACCAGGGCGTTGACCAGCAGGTTGGCGCTGTACAGGCCCTGCACGATGCGGGACTCGCCGGCCATCTGCTGGACGTAGGCTTTGACCCGGTCAAAGTCGCCCTGCTGGCAGAGGATGCGCAGCGTCTCGGCCTGGTGGCGGATCTCGTGGCGGACGGCGCGGGTCTCGAGCAGGGTGCGGTAGAGGGCCTCGGCGTGTTCGGTGGCAAAGCGGTTCTGCAGCTCGAGGGCCTGGCGCTCGCTGTACTGGCGCATCAGCGCCTGGATGAAGTCGAGCAGGGCCAGCACCAGGCAGACCATGAAGATCAGGTAGGCGCACCGCATCGCTGCAGGGAAGAAGGAAGGGCGCAGCGGCATATCCGCGACGCTGGGCGCGTAGGTCAAAAAGCGGTTGCGCGCGCCGGTCAGCCAGTTGAACACCAGGTAGATGGGGATGACGAGGGCCGCCATGCCGCCGAACACGATGCCCAGCAGCGGGTAAAAGCGGCGGTACCAGGGGTTGGGCGGGCTCTTGCGGCGCTTGCAGGGGACGGCCTGCGCCGCGCCGGCGGCCAGCAGCGCGAAGAACAGCAGCGGCAGCACCCGGTGCTGCATCTGCAGGGCGGCCGCATGGGCCGGCCCTGAGCCGTACCGGTTGAGGAAGAGCAGCACGATCATCAGCCCGGGGCCGCCCAGGGCGAAGGGGGCCAGCAGCTTTTTCACCCGGCCCTGCAGGTGGCTCCACAGCAGCGCCGGCAGGAAGGTCAGCGGCAGGCAGCGGGCGGCCAGCAGGCTGGTGAAGGGCTGGTCCACCGCGTAGATGACGGTGCGGTTGAGGCAGAAGGCCAGGGCTGTGCCGGCCAGGAGCAGGTTGTTCCAGTCGGGGGCGGCGGCCCAGCTCTGCATCAGGAAGATGAGCAGCAGCACCGCCACCGCCGCCAGCAGGACGCCGGTGGGCAGCGCCGCGATGATGGAGCGGGAGACAAGGTCGTCGTTGTAGGCGGCAAGGTCGGGGTAGAGGACGGCCTGCGGCAGCGCCGGCGCTGCAGGGCCGGCCGAGGCAAACTGCACCGCCACCGTCAGGGCCGCGCCGGGCGGGCAGGCGAAGGTGCAGACCCACTCCCACCCGGCGGGGTCGAAGGGGGTGCCGTCAAACCCCGCCCCGGGCACAAAGCGGCCTGAGGGGTTCAGCATAAGCTCGCCGTCGACCAGGACGGCGGCGTCCACCCCCGCCCCCTCCAGCGAGAGGACGCAGGGCCCCGACCAGCCGACGGGCAGCGCGCCGGTGAGGTAGAGCGTCTGCCCCGGGGCGATGTCCAGCGCGCCGTCTGCGCCGGGGGCGACCGGCGTGCCGTCGGCCAGGGTCATCTGCCAGCTTGCGAGGTCCAGCTCGGCCTGCGGGGCGGCAACCCCCACCTGCCGCATATAGACCAGCACCATCGCCAGCAGCCCCAGGCAGAGCAGCAGCGCCGGGATAAACACGAATAAGCGGGACCGCCACTGCGGCTCCGCCTTGTTGTTGCCTGTCTTGTTTTTGCCTGTCAAGTGAAAGCCTCCGCGACCGGGCAGGTCATTCCTCGATGGTCAGGATGTCCGAAAAGCCGGTCATGTCGAAAACTTCCATCACGGGCTCACAGACATGGCAGACGATCATCTTGCCCTTGCTGCGGTTCATCATCTTCTGTGCGGAGAGGAGCACGCGCAGCCCGGCAGAGGACAGGTAGTCCAGCGCCTTCATATCCAAAACCAGCTTTTTGACGCCGTCAAGAGAGGAACGCACCACAGCCTCCAGCTCGGGGGCGGTGGTGGTGTCCAGCCGGCCCTCCAGCGCGAGGGTCAGGGTGGTTCCGTCAGCCTGTTTCGTGATGTTCATCTTGGTTTACGCTCCTTTATCAAATGGGTCAAACGGTACGAATGGGGACGCTCAGCCCAGCCGGCGGCTGCTGTAGCTCAGGTACGCCTGCTTGACGGCGGTGTAGTTCTGCTTGCTGACAGGCACCGTGTGCCCGCCGGTCAGCAGCAGGCTGTAGCGGCGGATGCCCTCGACGTAGTCGAGGTTCACAAGGTAGCTCTTGTGGCAGCGGAAGAACTGCCCCGCCGGCAGTTTCAGCTCCAGCTGGCTGAGATGGCCGGTGGTCTGGTAGACGGTGCCGGTGCGGGTGTGCACCTTGAGCAGGGCGTCGAATACCTCCACATAGAGGATCTCGCCCACCGGCAGCACCTTCTCGGCCTTCTGCCAGCGAAAGACCAGCGGCTCGGGGGTGCTGCGCAGCGACATGCAGTAGTCCAGCGCGCCGCCCAGCGCCTCGTCCGAGATGGGCTTGAGCAGGTAGTGCGCCGGATGGACGGCATAGCCGGACAGGGCGAACTCGGCGCTCGAGCTCATCAGCACCACCGGCAGCCTGGGCCGGACGGCGCGCAGACGGGCGGCCAGGGCCAGGCCGTCCTCTTCGGCCAGCATGATGTCCAGAAACAGCACATGCATGGCGTTGTTGGGGTCGGCCAGGTCGGCCATCAAAGCCTCCCCGTTGGGGTAAGTATAGAGGCGGTAGGGCGTGCCCCGGGCCCGCAGCAGCCGGCTGAGCTGCTGCGCGAACTGCTCCAGCCAGGGGGCGTTATCATCGCAGCAGGCGACACAGAACATAGCGCGGCTCCTTTCACGGGCGTCCACCGACCGGGGGAACGGCCGGGGCGGGGCCGGTCTGTTCTGCGCGGCCCCGCCCGGTCTGAAATGCCCACCTAAAGTCTAGCGGATTTTGCCCTGCATGTCAAACGGACGGACGTCCCAGTTGCGGTAAAATATTCCCGTTTGCGGAAAAATCGGACCGGTTGCGGAAATACACTTTACGCGGCGGGTCCAAAATTGATAATATGAGCCTGTCGAATGATGGAAAAAACGGCGCCGAAAGGCCCCGCGTCGGCGGGGGAGGGAGAGACGATGCCCGAAGAGGATACCGTACAGCTGCTGCTGTGTACCCGAAATGAAGAGCTGGCCGGCCGGCTGCGCAGGCTGCTGGAGCACTGGGCGCAGGAGAACTGCGTCCGCGCCGCGGTGACAGTCAGCCCCGCGCTGCCCTGCGCCGCCCCCGACCTGCTGTTCCTGGACGGGGACACGGCGGAAGCGCTGCCCCCCGAGCGGCCGGCCGCATTGGGCCGGGCGGGAGTGGTGGTCGTCTCCCGCGGGGCGGGGCGGGCCATCGCGGCCTGCCGGTGGCACGCGTCGGCCTACCTGCCGCCCCGGCCCACCCGGCGGGAGCTGCAGCGGGCCATGGACGGCTGCTTTGCCGCCTGGCGGGGCGGGCTGCAATGGCTGGACCTGCCCGCCCAGCGGGATCGGGTGCGGCTGCCGCTGTGCCAGCTGCGGTACGCCGAGGCCTGCAGGCGGGAGGTAAGCCTGTTCTGCACCGGCGGGTGCATCCAGGCCAGCATCCCCTTAAAGAAATTGGAAGAGCAGCTGCCCAGCCCGCCCTTCTTCCGCTGTCAGAAAGGGTTTCTGGTCCATCTGGCGGCGGTGGGCAGCCTGGGCGGCGGGGTGCTGACCATGGCGGAGGACGGCCGGCAGATCACGGTCAGCCGGCAGCAGATCGGGCCGCTGCGCGAGGCGCTGGCCCGTTGGCGGGAGGAGGAAGAGCTATGCATATCTCGGTGATGATCTGCGACGACCTGGAGGAAGAGCGGGCCGCCATGGCCCGGATGGTGGACAGCTACGGCCGCCGCCATGGCCTTGCCATCCAGATCGAAGGGGCCGCCGGCGGCGAGGAGCTGCTGGCCCAGTGGGCGCCCGGCCGGTGGGACCTGGTCTTTCTGGACATCTTCATGCCGGGGCTGTCGGGGGTGGAGACCGCCCGCCGGCTGCGGGCGGCCGACCGCACCTGCGCGCTGGTCTTTGCCACCACCAGCCAGGAACACGGCCTCGAGAGCTTTGAGCTGCAGGTGATGGACTACCTGGTCAAGCCGGTGGGCCAGGCCGCGGTGGACCAGGCCATGGACTGGTTCGTCGGGCAGGAGGCCGCCCGGCTGCGTCTGCTGCGGGTGGGCACCGAGGGCGAAGAGGACGCCGAGACCGTCCGGGTGGGGGAGGTCGACTACATCGAGATCTGCCGCCACACGGCGGTGGTGCGGGCGGCGGGCCGGGTGTACGAGGTGCGCCGCACCATGGACGCGCTGGAGGAAGAGCTGAACGACAGCCGCTTCTTCCGCTGCCACCGCAGCTACCTGGTCAACCTGGACAGGGTGCAGCAGATCGACCACAAGGACTTTGTGATGGAAAGCGGGGACCGCGTGCCCATCAGCTCGAAGTGCGCCGCCGAGGCCCGCCGCCGCTTTCAGGAGTGGCTGCTGGCCAAAAACTGGGGGATGTGACCCCCGTTTCGGCCCCGGGCTTTGCATTTTATGACAGTTCAGAGCCGTTCGTGCCAAAAACCCGCCTTTCCTGAAAAAAACTGGTACAATAAGCACAGCCGGAGGACAAGCCCCCCGGCCCCGCGACAGAACACCCCGCCGGCGGGCCAGACCGCGGCCGCTGCGGCGGCAACACGGAAAGGAACACGACCATGCGGCTGGCCATCTGCGGCGGGTCCCAAAGCGAGACCCGGTACCTGTGCACCAAGTTGCAGGAATACTGTGCGCAGGCCGGCTGCCCCGCCGAGGTCTGCCCCTTCGAGGGGCTGGGCGAGCTGTGGGCGGCCTTCCGCCCCGGGCTGTTCGGCGGGGTGCTGATGGGGGTGGGGGATACCGCCGGCTTCCTGGCGGCCCGCCGCATCCGTGAACAGGACCGCGACTGCCGCCTGGTGATCGTGGACGACACCCCCCGCTACGCCATCCACTGCCTGCGGATCCACGCGGCCGACTTTTTGCTCCGCCCTGTGGAGGAAGAGCAGCTGCAGCGGTCGTTCCGGCGGCTGGTCGGGCGGGAGTGACAGCGCGGGAGTACACCGGGGAGGCGCGGTATGCAGACCAAGGTCAAGAAAAAGCAGCCCGCGCCCGCCCCTTTGACCCAGCCCATGGTCCAGCGGCAGCTGGCCGGGGCGGTGGACGCCGGCGCGTTCCAGCACCGCGACCCCCTGTGGCATGTGACCGAGAGCTTTCAGCAGACCTTCGACCGGATCGGCCGGCGGCGCGCAGCGCAGCTCACCCTGGAAAGCGAGAGGGGCGCGGGGCTTTCGGCTGTGCTGGGGGGCTTCTCGGCTGAGACGGCCCGGCAGCAGCAGGAGGCCGCCCGCCCCGGCGCGGACCGGTCGGCGCAGCGCGGCGCGGCGCCCACCCGCGAGCGGAAGGCGCAGTACCACCCCGAGCTGCCCCAGGGGCCGATCCAGACCTTTTCCGAGACGGCCTTCCAGCGGGGGAACCTCGCCGCGTCGGTGCTGCAGGGCACCGGCCGGATGATGCTGGCCACCTGCCTCAAGCGGTCGCTGGGGCAGGGGGAACCCAATCAGCAGCGGCAGACCCTCTTTGGCGCGGGCAGCCAGGCGCGGACGGTGCCGGGCAGCTCGCCCGACCAGATGGTCTTTTACCGGGGCTTCGCCGAAAGCGCGGTGGGCCTGGTGGTGGACGTGCTGGCCGACGCCCGGGCGGTGGTGGACAGCCTGACCGAGATGGCGCAGGGCACCGGCTCCTTGAAAGAGGACGAGGGCGCCGCGACGCTGCGCAGGGTCTACCCCTTCCTGGACGACAGTCGGGAGCAGCAGCTGCTGGCCGGCTACCAGGAACAGCTGGCCGCCGCCACCGACGAGCGGGAAAAGCCGGTGCTGCAAAACGCCATTGCCCACACCCGGGCGCTGATCGCCCACAAGGGGCAGATGAAAAACGAGTTCATCAGCAAACTGCGCTGGATCTCCAACCAGGCCGAGGAGGCGCTGGAGGAGCTGGAAGGCGAAGAGACGCTGGAATACCTGACGGCGGCGCTGCGCGCCCCCCATGCCCCCGAAGATGAGCTGCCGCCCGAGCCGCCCCCCGACGAGCCGCCCGACAGACCGGCAGACCGGCCGGCCCTTGCGGCAGAGGAGGAAGCCGATGCAGCAGAGCAGCAGGCAGGAGACGACCCGCCGGCAGCAGCAGGAGACGACCCGCAGGACACAGCGGGCCCGCAGCCTGCGACATGAAGACGCTTTTACCCCGCAGATGGCCCTGCAGGCCCTGCTGGCGGGGGGCAGCCCCGAAAAGCTGCCCGCCGCGGCGGTGCTGGCCCTGGCGCAGCAGATGGGCAACAGCGCCATGCTGGACCTTCTGTCCCGGCCGGCCCCCGGCCCGCAGCTGACCCGGCGGGGCATCCCGCAGGCGGAGGCTGTGCCGCCGCTGGCCTGCAGCCCCGCGCCGCCCGCCCTTGTGGGGGGGCCGGACTTCGGGGGGATGACCTTCCCCGCGGGCGGGGCGCTGGAACTGTGAGAGGAGGGCCGCTGTGGAACCGGACGCGATCCGCGATGTCCTGACCGGGCTGCTGGACGACAGCGGCGCGGCATGGACGTCCGCCGCCGGGCACATCTGCTTTTGCCTTGCAAAGGACGGCGCAGCCTGGCAGGTGGCCTGCCGGTGCATCCCGGGGCGGCTGCTGGTCTACAGCCGGTGGCCCTTCGCCGTCGAGGATGAGGAGGACGCCCGCCGGCAGTGCTGCGAGATCAACGCGCAGCTGGTGCAGGGGGCGGTCTACCTGCCCCCGGACGGGCAGCCGGTCTGCCGCACCGACGCCGCCCTGCCCGACGCCTACGACGCGGCCTTGCACATCCGCGAGGCCATCGAATACAACGCCGCGGCAGTCTGCCGGTTCTGGCAGAAATTTCTGCCCGGCCCAACGCTGTAAACCGCGGGTATCCGCCCCCTGTAAAAAAGGGGTCGGCGGCCCTGGTTATAAATTACCCGTCGCACAAACCCAACCATCAGACATTTTATGACGAAAGGAGGGGCGCTTCACGACCGGCCCCAGCCAACCAAATGGCGTGAAGCAACAACATGGCAGAATATTTGTCCCCAGGTGTATACGTAGAGGAGTATGATTCCGGGGCGTCCCCCATGCAGGGGGTCAGCACCAGCACGGCCGGCTTTGTGGGCCTGGCCGAGCGCGGCCCGGTGGTGGGCCAGCCCCTGCTGGTCACCAGCTTCGCTGATTACAAGCGGATGTACGGCGGCTACCTGAGCGACGCCGCCTACGGCAACGCCCGCTTCCTGCCCTACGCAGTGGAGCAGTTCTTTATGAACGGCGGCGCGCGCGCCTACATCATGCGCGCTGTCCCCGCCGACGCCAAGGCGGGCGCCGTCACCGCCGGCGTGCTGACCATCACCGCCGCCAACCCCGGCGCATGGGCTGAGAACATGCGTGTGACCGTCGCGGCCGCCAGCAAGGCCAAGACCCAGGTGCTGGCTGTCAACGGCGCCGACCTGACCCTGAAGAACGCCGACGGCTTCAACCCCGGCGACGTGGTCGAGCTGTTCGACGGCACCGAGACCGCCTACGCCACCGTCAAGAGCGCGCTGGACCGCGTGGTCACCCTGGACGCGCCCTGCACCCTGGATGTCGCCGACACCAAGGTGGGCACCGCCAAGTACATCCGCACCTGCGAGATCACCATCAGCGCCCGCCTGGACGACACCGTCGAGACCTATGAGTGCCTGTCCCTCAAGCCCGAGGCCCTGAACTACGCCCCCGCCAAGACCGCCAAGAGCGATCTGATCCGGGTGGAGGTCGCGGCGGCCGCTGAGGACGCCGGCACCATCGTGCCCTACGCCCTGTGCGGCGGCACCGGCGCCGAGATGGTCCTGACCCCGGCCGGCGGCAGCAACGGCAGCGTGCAGAACGTGACCGCCGACGTCTACACCGGCGCCGACGGCGGCCCCGGCAAGCGCACCGGCATGCAGGCCTTCAAGGAGAACGACAACGTCTCGATCATGGCCATCCCCGGCGTCACCATGCCGGAGGTGCAGTCTGCCCTGATCGCCTTCTGCGAGGGCAAGAAGAGCTGCTTTGCCATCCTGGACATCCCGATGGAGCTGACCAAGACCAACGACGTGGCCACCTTCCGGGATATGTACGACTCGACCTACGCGGCCATGTATCACCCCTGGCTGCAGATGTTCGACGCAGGCGCCAAGCGGCCGGCCTACTTCCCGCCGTCCGGCGCGATGGCCGGCATCTACGCCCGCAGCGACAATGAGCGCGGCGTCCACAAGGCCCCCGCCAACGAGGTGGTCCGCGGCTGCACCGGCCTGTCCTGCAGCTACAACACCGGCGAGCAGGATATCCTCAACCCCATCGGCGTCAACCTGATCCGCGCCTTCCCCGGCCGCGGCATCCGCGTCTGGGGCGCCCGCACCATCAGCTCGAACGGCCTGTGGAAGTATGTCAACGTCCGCCGCCTGTTCATCTATGTCGAGGAGTCCATCCGCGCCAACACCAACTGGGTGGTCTTTGAGCCCAACAGCGAGACGCTGTGGAAGCGCGTGACCCGCACCATCGAGAACTTCCTGGCCACCTGCTGGCGTGACGGCGCCCTGGCCGGCGCGACCATCGACCAGGCCTTCTTTGTCGAGTGCGGCCCCACCACCATGACCCAGGACGACATCGACAACGGCCGGCTGATCTGCCAGATCGGCATCGCCCCCGTCAAGCCCGCGGAATTTGTGATCTTCCGCATCACTCAGAAGACCGCCACCGGCGAATAACCCAGCCGTCTGCGGCCTGACAGAAAGGATGAGATAAATGGCGATCAATTATCCCTACAGAGTATTCCGGTACCAGGTGGAGATCGACGGCATTGAGCGCGCCGGCTTCTCCGAGGTGTCCGGCATGAGCACCACCATCGATGCGGTGGAGTACCGTGAGGGCGACGACCTGCGCAATACCCCCCGCAAGCTGCCCGGCCTGACCAAGTTCGGCAATGTCACCCTGCGCTGGGGCGTCTCGGACGACAGCGACTTCCTGGATTGGCTGAACTCGGTCGCGCCCACCAACAACGCCAACCCCACCGGTCTGGTGCGCCACGATGTGACCATCACCCTGTTCGACGACGCCGGCAACCCCGGCGCCGCCTGGCAGCTGATCAACGCCTGGCCTGTGGGTTACACCGTCCCCGACCTGAACGGCATGGGCGGCGAGGTGGCCATCCAGTCCCTCGAGCTGTGCCATGAAGGTCTGGAGCACATCCCCGCCGGCACGGCGGGCGAAGCCTCGCCCATCTGATCACCCGGACAGGGCATGACGGCGGGCTGACAAACCCATTGGAAGTCTGACATGACAGCGGCCCTGACCGTCTCCGCGCTGCGGCGCGGTGGGGTCAGGGCCGTTATCCCCTGATTAGGAGTCGGTATGGAAACGGAATTTGAATTTGAACTGCCCCGCGGCTACGTGGACAAAAACGGCGAGGTACACCGCCGCGGCACCATGCGGCTGGCGACGGCGGCGGATGAGATCCTGCCTCTGCGGGACCCGCGGGTCCAGCAGAACTCGGGGTACCTGACCATCATCCTGCTGTCGCGGGTGATCACCCGCCTGGGCACTTTGAGCAGCATCAACACCCGGGTCATCGAGGGGCTGTTCACCATGGACCTGGCCTACCTGCAGGATCTGTATCAGCGGATCAATATGTCGGAGCTGCCCACCTACAAGGTGGTCTGCCCCCACTGCAACCAGGAGATCGAGGTGCCGCTGGATTTTTTGTTGAGTTAGGGCTGGTGCTCTACCCGCAGGAACAGCTCTTTCAGGAGATGACCTTCCTTGCGTATTACCTGCACTGGCCCCGGGAGGAGATCATGAAGCTCCCCCACTGGGAACGCCGCCGCTGGTGCCACGAGGTGTCTGAAGTCAACCAGAAACTGAACGGCCCCGACCAGCAGCGTTCCATCCCCCTGCGATAGACCCTACAAGGAGGTGAGCCCCCATGGCGGATCAGGATGAATTCAAAGACCCGTTGCGCGTATTTCAATTCATGGTGGAAGCCGAGACGAGCAGCGGCGGGCGCATCGTGGGCGCATTTTCCGAGTTTTCCGGCATCAATATGACGCTGGAGACCGTCCAGGCGCGCAGCGGCGACGACATCTTCGGCGTTCAGGAATACATCCCGGCCTTGACCCGCTTTGAACCGGTGACCCTGAGCAAAGGGGTGATCGGCGACAACGAGTTCATCGAATGGCTCTTCCAGGCCGCGCCCCGGCCCAACAGTCAGCCCAAAGGCGGCGCAGACCTCTACCGCAACCTGAATGTGGTGGCGTGGGACGGGCTGTATGAACGGGGGGTCATCTGGACGCTCAAGAACGCCATGCCCATCGGCTATCAGCTGGGCGGGATGGATGCGTCCCGCAGCGAGATCCTGGTCGAGACCATGACGTTCGCCATTACCGGCATGGACCGAACCATCATGGAATGAAAGGAGTGACAGAGGATGGCGGAGGCCAGCAAACAGCCTTTTTTGTCCGGGTCGTACTTCTACGTGAATTTGATGGCCCGCGACGCTGACAACAATGCCATCGAGCTGACCGGCCGCTTTACCTCTGTCTCCGGCCTGGGGATGGAGGTGGAGTACGAGGTCTACACCGAGGGGGGCAGCGAATTCCCGCGGTATTTCTACAAGGAGACCAAGCCCCAGACCCTCGTCCTCGAGCAGGGCGTGGTGACCCAGGCCGACAATGTGGCCAAGCTGATGGAAGGCTGCATCCAGGGGCAGATGATCCCCCTGACAGGTACCATCGAGCTGAGGGACAGCTTCAACCACAGCCAGCGGTCCTGGGCCATTATCCGGGCGTTCCTGCAGCGTTACATCGGCCCCGAACTGAACAGCAACCAGGCTGCCCTCGCGGTCAGCCGCATTGAACTGATCTACAATGGATGCCTCTGATATGACCCTCTGCAAACAGGATATGGCGGTGATGCGGCAGGACCGTCTGGGTCTGTCGCCCTTCGGGCTTCTGTCCAGGCTGTTCCAGGAAGAATTGGAACAGCGGGTGCGGCAGGAGACGGGCGGCTATGCGCCCATCCCTCTTACCCTGCTGGAAGAGGAAGAACCGGAGGAAGCCGCACAGCCTCTGGAGGTGCAGGTGAATCTGGACGTCCATGTCGACGCACCCAAAGCCCCGGCGGACAAACGCCCCGCCGAAAAGGCCGCCCCCAAACAGGACAGGCGCCCTGCCCCCGAAAAGCCGGCCGCAAAGCCCGACCGGCAGCCCGCGGCCGACCTGCGCATCCTTGAGCGGGTCCGCCTGCGGGAGCGGGAGCTGCGGGAAAAGCAGGAGGTCATCCACCGGCTGGAAGTCCGTCTGGACGGCCGCCGCTGGGACCTGCCCCCCGCCGCGCGGCAGGGGGAGACGCTCCGCGCAGCGCAGCCGGCCGCACAGCCGGGCGCAGCGGCCCGGCGGCAGGCGCAGGGCGCCGAATCGCGGCCCCGCCGTATGGCCTTTGAGCCGACCCCCGGCACGGCGGCAGCCGGCGGCGCGGCAGCTTCGGCCGGCGGCAGGGCAATCTCCGCGTCGGCGCTGGCAGCCCGCGCGGCGTCCGGCACGGCGGTGACCCGCGGGGCCGCGGCCCATCGCCCGCTGGAACTGGTCAGCAGGGCCGCCTCGTCGCCGTCGGCGGGGGGATGGCTGCCCCAGACTCGGCCCGCCCGCCCGGGCTACCCCGGTCAGGGCCAGACCCAAAACGCGCCGGCCGGCCCCGACAGCGGCAGCATCCTGCTGCCCGACGTGCTGCGCCGCCGCCGCGAAGAGGCCCTGGCCCATCCGGACGCCCCCGCCGGGCAGGACGTCCCCGCCGATGTGCGGGAGATGCCGCCGGTCTGGCTGCAGGCCGTCCGGCAGGCGGTCGAGGAGACCATCGAGCA
>DWXX01000156.1 GCA_019118985.1 Candidatus Faecalibacterium faecipullorum | reverse complement strand
GCTTAAATCCGATCCACTCAAAACGCAATCGCTTGCGTCCTGTGAATTACTTTTTGGAATTTTACGTGTCCAATTACACGTTAAAAGGTTCCGTTACAAGTATTCGATATTGTTCAATTTTCAAGGTCCTGCGCCGCTCGCCTCTCGGCTGACGACTTGCTTAGTTTACCATGTCCGTCCAGATTTGTCAAGAGTTTTTTTGAACTTCTTTTTTCGATCCGTCCGGATGCAGATTTTCCACAGCATCCTCTGCCGTGGGCTTTTATTTTACCACACTCTGTGCCGGATTACAAGTGCTTTTTACATATTCTTCTGTTCTTCCGCTTTTCTATTCTTCCAGCAGCCTTGCCCGCATCTGCTGCAGGATCCGCCGCTCCCTGCGGGAGATCTGCACCTGGGTGGTGTGCAGCAGCCTGGCTGTGTCGCTTTGGGTGCGCCCGGCGTAAAAGCGGAGGCGGATCAGCTTCTGGTCTTCCTCGGGCAGGGCGGCCAGCACTTCTTCCAGGCTGATCCGGTCGGACAGTTCCTCTTCGGGCGACGCCACCGGGATGTCCAGCTGCCTATCGTCGCCGTCGTCGCTCTCGGGTGTCAGGCTCATGGCCGGCATAGACGCCTGAATGGCCAGGGCCACCGCCTCGGCGCTTTCCCCCAGCTGCTGCGCCAGCTGCGGGACGGTGAGTTCGGTCCCGTACAGTTTGAGATGCCGTTCCCGCGCGGCGCTGACCCGCAGCCCCAGCTCCTTGAGGGAGCGGCTGACCTTGACTGTCCCGCCGTCCCGGAACAGCTTTTTGATCTCCCCCAGGATGACCGGGACCGCGTAGGTGGAAAAACAGACCCCGCGCCCCTCGTCGAAGCCGTCGCAGGCTTTGACCAGCCCCATGCACCCCGCGCTGTACAGATCGTCGTACTCGATCCCCCTGCCGCGGAACCGGCCGGCGCAGGCATGCACCAGCCCCAGATTCTTTTCAATGAATGCGCTGCGCCGGGTCTCGTCGGATAATACCATACAGGCCGCCTCTCTTTACTTGTTATGTAGCGGCGGCCTTGTCTGCCAGGAGCTTGGTCATGGTCACCCGGGTGCCGCGGGCCGGGCGGGAGGTCACCCGCACCCCGTCCATAAAGCTCTGCATCACCGCAAAGCCCAGGCCGCTGCGCTCTTCGGGGTCGCCGGTGGTGTAGAGGGGCTCCATGGCCTGCGCCACGTCGGCGATGCCCACCCCCTTGTCCGCCACCGTGATCCTGACCCGCCGGTCGGGGTAGACCGATACCGTCAAAACGATCTGCCCCACCCGGTCGGGGTAGGCGTGGACGATGCAGTTGGTCACCGCTTCCGAGACGGCGGTCTTGATGTCGGCCAGCTGAGGGACGGTGGGGTCGTACCGCGCCAGGAAAGCCGCCACCGCCCCCCGGGCGTAGGCCTCGTTGACGCTGAGGGAATCGAACTGGATGCGGGTGCTGTTCTCCGCTTTCATGCCTGGATGCCTCCTTTGTCGTTCTGTGCGGGCTGCTCGGGCTGTTCGGGCCCGCCGCCGGGGTCGGCGCAGGGGATGCGGGCCAGCGCCAGCACACGCCGCAGCTGCGGCGGGGCGTGCTGCACCCGGATGCTGCCCCCCAGGGCTTTTGCGCGGCGCTGCCGCCCTAGGATCAGCCCCACTCCCGAGGAATCCATGAACCCCACCCCGCCGAAGTCCATCACCAGGACCCGCGGCGCCCGGCAGGTCAGGGCGTCGTCCAGGCACAGCCGCAGGTGCTGCGCCGCGTCGTGGTCGATCTCCCCGGCCAGATAGGCGTAGAGGGTGTCCCCCGCCGCGCTGAAGCTCACATTTGCCATCGCCATCCGCTCCTTTTGCAACAAACAAAAAATCCCGTACACTATGCTGCCAGTGTACGGGATATGCCATGATGATTTTAGTGAACGGTGTCGAGGGGGCTATTTTCCTCCCGCAGCAACTTTTCGGCCGCAAGGGCCAGCTCTTCGCTGCCGCAGACCAGCACCCCTCTGCCGCCGGCGGCCCTCGCCTCGGCCAGGGCTTCGGCCAGGCTGCCGCAGGCCGCCGCCTCAAAGTGGAAGCGGGCCAGCTCAGCCAGGCGCCCGGGCAGGCCGGGGTCCTCCCCGATCAGGGAGGGGGGCGCGGCGAGGAACAGCCGCTCGATGGGGCCGCCCTCCCCCATGCCGGGCATGGCGTCCTTGTCTTTGGCCGCCTCACCGGGCAGAAGGCCGTTTTCAAGGGTGGAGAAAAATTCCTCCGCCCCCGCCTCGGAAGCAAGTCCGACCACAGCATTCAGCCCCTGCAGACCCGACAGCCGCAGCACGCGCAGCAGCGCCGCCGCCTGCTGCGGGGTGCGGCAGGCGTCCAGGATGACCAGCGGCTGCCGGGACAGCACCCGGATGCTGCTGCGGTTCTCGGCGGCCGCCAGGGCCGACAGGATGGCCTCGTCGGGGATGTCCCGTCCCTTCCGCCAGAGGGCCAGGGCCAGCTCCACCGCCACCGCGGCGTTGCAGGCCGCGTGGTAGCCGGTGAAGGCGGCGGGCAGGTCGTAGCCGCCGTAGTCCACCTTCCCTTCCCCTTCGTCGGGGAAGGTGATGTCCTCCTCTTCGGGGACCACCAGCTCGCAGCCGGTCTTGCCGGCGGCCACGATGATCTCGGTCAGGGCCGCTTTGGGCTGCCCCGGCGCGGTGACGCAGACCGCCCCCGCCCGCATGACGCAGGCCGCGTCGTGGGCCAGCCGCTCGATGGTGCGGCCGCTGCCGTCGGGGCCGATGTGGGTGACGGCGCAGACAGGCACGGCGGGCAGGGCCGAAGCCAGCGCCCCGTCCACCGCCTCCACCACCGCGAAGGCGCAGCCCGCCGCCGCAAAGCAGGCGCAGGCCGCCGCCAGTTCCGCCGCCGGGCGGGAGAGCAGGGTGTTCTCCAGGATGCGGCCGGCGGCTGCAAGGTAGGCGTCGGCGGCAGGGCCGCCCAGCGGCTGCCCGTCCACCGTGACCCGGCCCGACAGCGGCCCCGCCCCCGCCCGGTACAGCCCGGTGCGAAAGCCCGCCGCCGTCAGGATGCCCGCCGTCAGGGCCGCTGCGGCCGTCCGCCCGGCGGTGCCCGCTACCGGGATATAGCCCACCGGCGCTTCGCTTTCTGCCGGCGGCAGGGCCGCGGCAAAGTCCTGCGGGGTGTCGAAGCCCTCGGGCAGGGAGGCGAAAAAGGCGTCCGCCTCGGGGATGGTGTGGATGGTGTGCATGGGTAGCGTCTCTCTTTCCTGATGCAGTCCGCGGGGCGCTCAGCCCAGGGCGCGGATGCTCTGTTCGATGTTGTCCAGCTTGTCGCGGCTGCGGGCGGCCTTGGCCCGGGTCTCGTCCACCAGGGCGGCGGGGGCCTTCTCGACGAACTTGGGGTTGGCGAGCTGCTTTTCAAACATGGCCAGTTCCTTTTCGGCCTTGGCCTTCTCCTTGTTCAGGCGGGCCAGCTCCTTGTCGCGGTCGATCAGCTCCATCATGGGGATGAAGCCGCGGGCCGCGTGGGTGGACACCTGCACCATCCCGTCGGTGCTGCCCTCATAGCGGGCGGTGAAGGCCACGTCGGTGGCAAAGGCGAACTTGGCCAGATAGACCTCCGCCCGCTGGAAGGGCGCGGGGTCGGCGGTCTCGATGATCATGCTGGTCCGCTTGGCGGGGTGGACGTTCATCTCGGTGCGCATGGTGCGGACGGCCTTGATGTAGTCCATCACCTTCTCAAAGGCTTCCTCTTCCTCGGGCCAGCTGCGGGCGGGGTCGGCGGCGGGCCACGCGGCGGTCATGATGGTCTCGCCGCTGCCGGGCAGGGCCTGGTACAGCTCCTCGGTGATGAAGGGCATGAAGGGGTGCAGCAGCTTGAGCGATTCGCTCAGGACATACACCAGCACCCGCCGGGCGGTATCCGCCTGCACCGCGTCGCCCGAGTTGAGCCGGGGCTTCGCGATCTCGATGAACCAGTCGCAGTAGACGTCCCAGATGAAGCTGTTGATCTTGGCCGCAGCCAGGCCCAGCTCATAGTGGTCGATGTTGTCGGTCATGGCGCCGGCGGTCTGGCCGAGTTTGGTCAGCACCCACTTGTCGCTCATGTCCAGCAGGCTGTCGTCGGGCAGGCCGGGGGCAAAGCTCTCGGGCAGGTTCATCAGGACGAAGCGGGTGGCGTTCCACAGCTTGTTGGCAAAGTTGCGGGCGGCCTCCACCTTCTTTTCGCTGTAGCGCATGTCGTTGCCCGGGGTCGAACCGTCCACCAGCATGAACCGCAGCGCGTCGGCGCCGTACTGGGCGATGACTTCCAGCGGGTCGATGCCGTTGCCGAGGGACTTGGACATCTTGCGGCCCTGGCTGTCCCGGACGATGCCGTGGATGCAGACGGTGCTGAAGGGCGCCTGGCCGGTATACGCCAGCCCCGAGAAGATCATCCGGCTGACCCAGAAGCCGATGATGTCGTAGCCGGTGACCAGGGTGCTGGTGGGGTAGAAGTAGTCGAGGTCCTCGGTCTTTTCCGGCCAGCCCAGGGTGCTGAAGGGCCACAGCGCCGACGAGAACCAGGTGTCCAGGGTGTCGGGGTCGCGGGTCAGATGGGCGCAGCCGCACTTGGGGCAGACGGCGGGGGCGTCTTTGGCCACCACCGTCTCGCCGCAGTCGTCGCAGTACCACGCGGGGATCTGATGGCCCCACCACAGCTGCCGGCTGATGCACCAGTCGCGGGTGTTCTTCATCCAGTTCATATAGTTCTTGGTGAAGCGCTCGGGGACAAAGCGGATCTTCCCCTCTTCCACCGCCGCGACGGCCGGCTTTGCCAGCGGCTCCATCTTGACGAACCACTGCTTGGAGACCATCGGCTCGATGGTGGTGTGGCAGCGGTAGCAGCTGCCCACCTCGTGCTTGAGGGGCTCGACATACTTGAGGTAGCCCCCCGCCTCCAGGTCGGCGACGATGGCTTTGCGGGCTTCCATGGTGGTCATGCCGGCATACTTGCCGCAGTCCAGCACGCGGGGCTCGTTGACGGTGTTCTTGCCGGCGGCAAAGAGGGCGTCGGCGGCCTCCTTGTCGGCCTTGCCGGTCATGTGCCCGTCGTAGGTAAAGACCCGGACGATGGGCAGGTCATGCCGCAGCCCCACCTCGAAGTCGTTGGGGTCGTGGGCGGGGGTGATCTTGACCACGCCGGTGCCCTTGGTCATGTCGGCGTGCTCGTCGCAGACGATGGGGATCTCCTTATCCAGCAGCGGCAGGATGACGTGGCAGCCGTGCAGGTGGGCATAGCGGGGGTCGTCGGGGTTGATGGCGACGGCGGTGTCGCCCAGCATGGTCTCGGGGCGGGTGGTGGCCAGCTCCAGCATCTCGCCGGTCTCCTTGACCGGGTAGAGCAGGTGCCAGAAATGGCCGTCCTGCTCGGCGTACTCCACCTCGGCGTCCGAGATGGAGGTGTTGCAGTGGGGGCACCAGTTGACCATCCGGTTGCCGCGGTAGATCAGCCCCTTGTCGTACAGACGGACAAAGACCTCCCGCACCGCGTCCGAGCAGCCCTCGTCCATGGTGAAGCGTTCCCGCTGCCAGTCGCAGCTGCTGCCCAGCTTTTTCAGCTGGCTGACGATCCGGCTGCCGTAGCGGTTCTTCCAGTCCCACGCCCGCTCCAGAAAGCCGTCCCGGCCCACCATCTCCTTGGTCAGGCCCTCTTTGGCCATCGCCTCCACCACCTTGGCTTCGGTGGCGATGGACGCATGGTCGGTGCCGGGCACCCAGAGGGCGGCGTAGCCCTGCATCCGTTTTTGCCGGATCAGGATGTCCTGCATGGTGTTGTCCACCGCGTGGCCCATGTGCAGCTGCCCGGTGACATTCGGGGGCGGCATGACGATGGTGTAGGGCTTTTTGCTGCGGTCGATCTTGGTGTGGAAGTAGCCCCCCTCCTGCCAGAACTGGTAGATGCGGTCCTCCACCTGGCTGGGGTCGTACTGTTTTGCGAGTTCCTTCATGGTATAACCTCCTGGTCTTCGGTCGGTGGGGGACAAAAAAGCCGCCCCACGGAACTTCCATGGGACGGCTGTAAAACGCAACGAGCCGCGGTACCACCCAAATTGCGCCGGCGCCCCCTGCCAATGCCACAGCGGGCCCCCGCGCCTCTTGACGCCCCGGTAACGTGGGGCACGCCGGGGGCGGCTGGCGGGAGAGCGAAGCCCTCTCCCCTCACCGCCCCTGCTCCGAAGTGACAGCGCGCCGCCCGGCCCTGCCGGCTCACACCTGGCCCGGCTCTCTGCAAGGGCGGGAAAGGGCGCGCACTCTTCCTCAACGCATTTAGACAGCACTAAAGATAACAGGTTTGCGCCGGTTTGTCAAGTCAGCAGAAAAACCTTGCCTGACCAAAATACGCCGACCATTTGGCAATGATCTCCCCGCTGCGCGCTTCAAGAATGGCCATGATGTTCCGCAGCGTCCGCTCGGGTATCCTCGAGTTATTGTTGCACAAATAGCAGCCCCCGGCCGCAGTGATCCAGATTTTGGTCGCGCCGCCTGTTGGAGTCCCCTGCGAGACATGGACGTGCACCGGTTCAAGGGGTTCCCCTTCATTGGACCAGAAGTAGACCCAGTAAGAGCCGATCTTAAAGATTTGCGGCACTGTCGAAGCCCCCCTCCTGTGCAAAGCGCAGGATCAGGTGCGCCGTTGAACGGATCACCTCATCATAGCGGGCCAGCTCTGCCTGTGAAAAGCCAAAGACGTCCTCCCACCGGTAGGCCGGCAGCCAGCAGACGGCGTGATGGAAGCAGTCCGCCGCGTCCGGCTTTTCCACATAGACTTTGACCGTGCCGTCTTTCTGCATTTCAGAGTGGACGATCTCCGCGCCGTCATCCAGCGTCATAAACGGGTACATCATACAAACACCTTCTCTGCCGTCATGTTTGCGAAGGCTTTCCTCTCAGCTCGAAGCTCAGTCCAGCCGGAACACCTGCTCCAGTTTGGGCTGCGCGCCGGTGGCGGGGTCCATCTCCAGCTCGAGGATGTCCTTCATGTATTCGTTCCAGCGGGCCACCACCGGGCTCTCGGCCTGCACCTTCTCGGCGTAGGCGACCCCCTTCTCGCACTCGTAATAGCCGAACAGCTCGCCGTTCACATAGAAGATGCTGTAGTTGCAGATGCCCGCCGCTTTCAGCACCTCGACCATCTCGGGCCAGATCTCGTTGTGGCGGCGCTGGTATTCCTCCTTGCAGCCGGGCTTGACCCGGCCCTTCCATGCCATGTGTTCCATTGTGCAAACCTCCGTGTTTCGTTTTGTTATCCGCTTACAGGCAGGTCAGCTGACCGCCCGGCAGCTCGTATTGGATGCCGTCCGCCTCGGCCCAGACCGTCTGCGCCGAGGGGTTGTAGACCGCGTCGCCGGCGGCCGTCCACTGCAGCCGGGCGGCGGCTTCCATGTAGTCCACGATCTCGATGTTGGTGGCGTACCAGATGTCCTCCCGGCCGCCCAGACGGGCGCAGAACGCCTCCAGCGCGGCCCAGTCCTCCTCTGTGGCCAGCTCATAGCTGTGGCCCCAGACGTACATCATGTACAGGTACTGCGTCTTGTACAGCGCCGCGAACCGCTCGCCGTCCTCCGCAAGGCCGTGCTGGAAGTGGCAGGTGGCGGTCCATGTCATCCAGTCCCGCGGCATGCCGAAGTCGTGGCTGTCCCCCACCACCCGGGCGTACCGGATGCCGAGGGCCGGCAGCAGAGCCGCGATCTCAGGCGTCCAGCTGCCGTTGGGGTAGGCCAGCCCCCGCACCGGGTAGCCCACCGCCCTCTCCAGGGCGATGCGGTCCTCCAGCACCTGCCGGGCCACCTGCTCCAGCGGGCAGCGGGAGATGGTAGGGTGCAAACTGGTGTGGCAGGCCACCTCGTGGCCGGCGTAGAGGTCCTTCCACTCGGCGGCGGGGATCCGCTTTTCCTCCCGGATGCCGCTGTTGAGGTTGAAGGTGCCCCGGATGCCGTACCGGTTGAACAGTTCCACCAGCCGCCTGTCCTCCAGCCGGCCGTCGTCAAAGCTCATGGTCAGCACCTTGTGCCTGCCCCCGGGGAAGCAGGTGTAGATGTTCTTCAGTTCCGCAGTCTGCATGGTCATTGCCTCCTTTGTCAAAGTAAGGATACCACACTTGCCGCCCGATGTAAACCGCCGCCCGCCCTTCGCCCGATTGACAGCGCCCCGCCGCTGTGGTAGGATGGACAAAAACGGCCCCCGCGGCCTTGAACAGGAGGTTTTTGCCATGGGCGGACTGCCTTATCAGAACTACATCTTCGACCTCTACGGCACCCTGGTGGACATCCACACCGACGAGGACAGACCCGCCGCCTGGGCCGCCCTGGCCCGGTTCTACAGCTATTACGGGGCGCGGTATACCCCGCAGCAGCTGCGCGCGGCCTACCACCGGCTGGTCGAAACGCGGGAAGCCGGCCTGTCCGCCCTGCGGCAGGACAGCCACGAAGCCCACCCCGAGATCGAGCTGGGCGGGGTCTTTCTCGAGCTGTTCCGCCGCCGCGGGGCGGATGCCGACGAAGCCCTCGCCCTCCATGCGGGACAGTTCTTCCGGGCCATGTCCACCGACTGGCTGCGGCTGTACGACGGCACCCTCGAGATGCTGCGCACCCTCCGCCGCCGGGGCGGGCGGCTGTTCCTGCTCAGCAACGCGCAGGCCATCTTCACCGCCTATGAGATGCGGGCGCTGGGCCTGGCCGGCGCATTCGACGGGGTGTACCTCTCCTCCAACTACGGCTGCAAAAAGCCCGACCGGCGCTTTTTCGACATCCTGCTTGCGAAAGAGGGGCTCGACCCCGCCCGCAGCATCATGGTGGGCAACGACGGCGCCTGCGACATCGCCGGGGCCAAAGCCGCCGGCCTCGCCGCCTGCTACGTCCGCACCGCCCTCTCCCCCGACGAGCCGGCGCCCGCCGCCGACCTCTGCCTGCCCGCCATGGATATGCCCCGCCTGGCCGCCCTGCTGGCCGGGGACATCCCGGGGTAAACCGCCCTGCCCCGCGCCGCCGCCCGGCCCATCCGGCCGCCGCGGCATTTTTGCGCCTTTGTGCCAAAAGGGCTTGCCATCCGGTCCGGGATGCTCTATACTATACATACCGTTATTTCATTCCAGACTTTATCAACAGGAGCACGCCCATGTCCAGAAAAGCCTACTCCCCGCAGCAGCGGGCCGACGTCCGCGCCGCGCTGGTCCAAACCGCCGTCCGCTCCATCGCCGGGCAGGGGATGGTCCACACCACCATCGATATGCTCTGCAAGGAGGCCGGCATCTCCAAGACCTTCTTTTACACCTTCTTCCCCTCCAAAGAGGAGCTGATGCTGGAAGCCCTGCTCTATCAGCAGCCCCGGCTGCTCGAGCGCGCCCGCGCCCTGATGGACGACCCCACCCTCACCTGGCGGCAGGCCTTCCGGCAGTTCGTCCTCGAGTGTACCTACGGCGCGCAGAGCGGGGTGGCCGTCCTCTCCATCCCCGAAGAGCAGGAGGTCTACCACTGCCTGTCCGCCGAGCGGTTCGCCGCCTTTCAGCAGGCGCAGCTCGCCTTTTTCAGCCAGCTGCTCGAGATCTTCGGCGCACCCGCCGGCAGCGTCGACCCCAAGTTCTTCGGCAGCGCCGCCCTGGCCATGATGATGGTCTACAAGGGCATCCCGAAGGACCTGCCCTTCCTCTTCCCCGAGGCGGCGGACGCCATGGTCCAGTTCCAGCTCGACGCTTTGACCGACGTCCTTGCGCGGGCCATCGACGGGCCCTCCGCCCCCGCTGACCCGCCCGACCCATCCCACTGACCCATCATCCAACGGAAAGGAGTCCCCTATGTCATCGACCGAACAGCGCCCCAACGGCCCGCACCCCGAGACCGGATCCCTGCTCAGCCCGGCCGACATCGCGTTTCTTGAGGATTGCTGCGGGGAAGTCGCCAGCTACTTCTACAGGATGCTCAGCTATCTGCTTGAGTTCGTCCAGAACGGGGTGGAGGCGGGCCGCTTCTCGGAGCAGCAGGCCCGCGAGGACCTGCAGATCGCCCTGTGGTACGCCTACGCCTGCAACAACATCGGCGAATACGAGTTCTATTACCGCACCACCCTCTGGATGCCCGACTCGGAGAAGAACGCCGCCGGCTGCGGCGTATGGTTCTACCGCTACGCCTGTGCCCTGACCTACTGCGGCCGCCTGGATGAAGCCTTCGCCTACGCCGAGCGCGGCGTGCAGGAAGAGCCCGGCTATCCCTGGGGCTGGCTGCATCTGGCCAAGCTGCGGGCCCACTTCGGGGACAAAGCCGGCGCGATGGAGGCGGTGAGCCGCGGCCTTGCCCTGGTGCCGGGGGACTACGAGTTCCTCACTCTGCGGGAAGAGATCAAAGCCGGCGCCTCCCTTGAACAGATGGAATACCACTGGATCGACCCCGGCGCTGACAGCAACCTGCAGGAAGGCGGCGACCAGGACGCCGACCAAAAGCTGCGCTCTATCGCCTGCATCACCACCGACCAGGAAGGGCTGGAGCGGTTTTACAAGCTCTTTGCCCCCGGCGGCGATTATCAGGCGAACGCGCCCTACTGCAGCTTTAACTACCCCGTCAAGGGCCATGCGGTGGAGCTGATCTTTCAGATGAACGAAGCTGCCCTCTCCAAGCTCGACCCCGATTGGCTGCGCACCCAAAAGCAGCGGCTGGACAGCGGCGACTGGCTGACCCGCCGCGCCAGCCTGCAGGAGAGCGGCACCCTCGAGACCGTCCTCTTCGGCCTGGGCCAGACGGTCAGCCTTGTCTACAAGACCGACGAGCCCATCTCGAAGGACCACGCCTACTTCCAGGTCTGGCTGGACAAAGACGGCAACCTCACCGCCTGCCCCGACGACGAAAACGGCAGCGACGGCTGACCCGCAGCCGCCCAAACCACAACGCAAAGCCCCCGAGGATTGCTCCTCGGGGGCTTTGCATAGAGAAACGCCGGCATCTACCTATTTTCACAGGCCGTGTCCAGCCAACTATCTTCGGCACAAGTGAGCTTAACTTCTGTGTTCGGAATGGGAACAGGTGGGACCTCACCGTCATCGACACCGGCGGTTCAAACCAGATTCATAACAAATAACTGCCGTTATTTATTATTCGCTTTGCTTGAACATCTCTCATATTTTGTTTTGAAGGACGTGCCTTCAGAACTGAATAATAAACTGCTTTGCAATCAGAGTACAAGTGCTCATACCTGGTCAAGCCCTCGAT
>DWXX01000155.1 GCA_019118985.1 Candidatus Faecalibacterium faecipullorum | reverse complement strand
GCTTAAATCCGATCCACTCAAAACGCAATCGCTTGCGTCCTGTGAATTACTTTTTGGAATTTTACGTGTCCAATTACACGTTAAAAGGTTCCGTTACAAGTATTCGATATTGTTCAATTTTCAAGGTCCTGTGTTCGTCGGCCGGTTGACCGGCGACCTGTTTATTTTAGCACCGGAGCTTTCATTTGTCAAGCACTTTTTTCATTTTTTTGATCTTTCTTTTTCCTCTCTCGTTTCTCCTCCGCACGCCTCAGTATGGGCGGCAAAAAGGCCGTCTATGCAGACAGCACAGACGGCCCTTTCTTTGTTTGATAAAGCTCAGCGGATCTCGATGTTCAGCTTGTACTTGAGGTTGCCCAGGATCTTCTTGACGGCATGCTCGACCTGCTCGGCGTCCAGTTCCGCCTTGGGGTCGGCCAGCACCAGCGAGAAGGCCATGCTCTTTTTGCCCTCGCCCAGGTTCTTGCCGCGGTAGACGTCGAAGAGGCTGACGCCGGTGACCAGGGGGCTCGCCTTGCGGATGGTCTCCTCGATCTCGCCGCAGGTGACCGCCTCGTCGCATACCAGCGCCAGGTCGCGCTTGACCGGCGGGTAGGGGCTGATGGGCTGATAGTGCAGCTCGCCCTCCACGCAGCCGCTCAGCGCCTCGTAGTCCAGCTCGCCGAGGTAGATGTTCTGGTTCTCCTTCTCGTCCTTTGCGATCTTGAGTTCGGCGTTGATCTCATTGGACAGCTTGCCGAAAACGCCCAGGCGTTTGCCCTTGCACCAGACCGAGGCGGCGATGCCGGGGTGGAGCCAGGGGGTATCGGTCTCCCGCTGGTAGGTGAAGGCCAGCCCCAGCGAGGCGGCCAGGGCTTCCAGCGCGCCCTTGACGGTGAAGAAGTCCTCCCCGGGGCCAAAGACGCCCAGGCAGAGGGTCTGCCGCTCGTCGGGCCGCTCGGTCAGGGGCAGGCTCTTGGGCAGGTAGACGGGGGCCATCTCGAACAGGCGGCCGGCGCCGTTGCCCTTCTTCAGGTTGTCGACGATGACGTTCAGCATCGAGGGGGCCAGCAGGGTACGCATGATGGACAGGTTCTCGCTGATGGGGTTGAGGATGCGGATGGCCTGCCGCGCGGGATCCCCCGCCGGGATGTGCAGCATATCCAGCTCGGCCGTCGAGTAGAAGGCCAGGGTGGACGCCTCATAGAAGCCCTGCCCGGCCAGCAGACGCTTGACTTTGAGGGCGCGCTGCTGCTCGCCGTTCAGGCCGCCGTTCGTCACCGCCGCCGTCTTGAGGAAGGTGGGGACGATATGGCTGTAGCCGTACTCGCGGATGACCTCTTCGGCCAGGTCGGGGTAGCCCTCGACGTCCTCGCGGTAGGGCGGGACGCTGACCTTCCACCCGCCGTCCTGCTCCACCTCGACCGAAAACTCCAGCCGGGTCAGGATGTCGATCATGGTCTGGTCGGGCACACGGATGCCCAGCACGGCGCAGATCTTGTCGGGGGTTGTGGCGATCACCTTCCGCTCGGTGGAGCGGCCGTCGGTGCAGTCGAAGCCGAGGGTGGTGATGTCGCCGCAGTCCAGCTGCTGGATCAGGTGCAGCGCGCGGGCCAGGCCCAGTTTGGGGGAATTGAAGTCGACCCCCTTCTCATACCGCGCCGAGGAATCGCTGGACTGCCCCAGCGCGCGGCTGGTCTTGCGGACCGAGTCCCGGGCAAAGGTGGCGCACTCAAACAGAAGACTGTGGGTCTTGTCGTCCATCCCCGAGTTGGCGCCGCCCATGACGCCGGCCAGCGCCACCGGCTTTTCGGCGTCGCAGATGACCAGATTGTTCTCGGTCAGGGTGAACTCCTTCTCGTCCAGGGTGACGATCTTCTCGCCGGGGCGGGCGCGGCGGACGTCGATGCACCGCCCCGCCACCTTGTCGAGGTCGAAGGCGTGCATGGGCTGGCCCATCTCCAGCAGGGTGTGGTTGGTGATGTCCACCACGTTGCTGATCGACCGCAGCCCGCAGAGGGCCAGGTGGCGCTTCATCCAGCGGGGGCTCTCCCCCATGCGGATGTTGCGGACATAGTGGGCCATGTACCGCGGGCAGAGGTCGGGGGCTTCCACCGTCACCGAGATGGGGGCGTCCGGCTCGCAGACCGGCTGGTAGTCCATGGCGGGCAGGTGCAGGGGCTTGCCCAGCACGGCGGCCACCTCCCGGGCGATGCCCAGGATGGACTGGCAGTCGGGGCGGTTGGCGGTGATGGAGATGTCAAAGATAGAGTCGTCCAGCCCCACCACCGGGCAGATGTCCGCGCCGGGGACGGTGTCCTCGGGCAGGATGAGCAGGCCGTAGACGTCCGCGCCGGGGTAGAGGTCGTCGTTGAGGCCCAGCTCTTCCCCCGAGCAGAGCATCCCGCAGGACTCAAAGCCCTGCATCATCCGCTTTTTGATCTTGACGCCCCCCGGCAGGGTCGAGCCGTCCAGGGCGGCAGGGACGTGCGCCCCCACAAAGATGTTGGGCGCGCCGGTGGTGATATGGATGTCGTGGCCCCACTCGCCGCAGTCCACGACGCACTTGCTCAGGTGGGTGCCCTCCTGTTTTTCAATGGCGGTGATGACGCCCACCACTACCTTGTCGATGCCGGCGGACAGGTCTGCCCGCTCTTCCACCTCGAACCCGCAGGAGAACAGCTTTTCCTCCAGCTCTTCGGGGGTAATGTCGATGTCCACCAGCTCTTTCAGCCAGCTGAAAGGTACTTTCATGGTATATGCTCCTCCCTCTTATTCGTGGAACTGGCCCAGGAACCGCAGGTCGTTCTCAAACAT
>DWXX01000154.1 GCA_019118985.1 Candidatus Faecalibacterium faecipullorum | reverse complement strand
AACGCCCTCCAAACGGGCGAATTACCCAAACTACACCCTTTCCCAAAAGTACCGAAAGTACCCAAACTACCCAAACCAAAACCCCCGGCCTTCCCAAAGCGGGAGAGCCGGGGGCTTTCGCTGCGGGTCAGGCCACGGGGCTTGTCGTGCTTCCGCAAGCCGTAGGTTTTTAGCCCTGCTCTATTATCTCGCCGTTGTTGTCGCCCGCCACGCCGCCGGCGTAGGCGCTGCCGCCGGTGCTGGTGGCGCTGATGCTGCCGCCGCTCAGCCCGCGCAGGGTCAGCGTGCCGCCGCCAAGGCCCAGTTCCTGTTTCAGCCGGGCCAGAATATCCGCCAGTTCGCCGCCCTCCCGCACGGCAGCCCGCACGGCCGCCATGACGAGGGATAACATACGTTTTGCTTTCATAACCGTTCTCCTTTTGGAAAAGCCAAGTTCCGAAAAGTATACTTTTACGGACAAACTTTTTCTTTTGGGCAAAAGCAGGCGCAAAAAAGCCCGCCGGTCGGCCCGGCGGGCGGTGGGGTGTTTGGTTCGGTCAGTGGGCGGGGGTGAAGTCGGCGGGGGCGACCCAGCCGCTTTGGCGCAAAACCTGCCGCATGATGCGGACGACCCCCTGGTCCCAGTGGGGCGGCGCCAGAAAGGGCACCCGCGCCCGCAGGTCCTGGCTGCCGTTGGTCATCAGGAAGCCGTACTTGGCGCAGCAGAGCATCTCGGCGTCGTTGTAGGTGTCGCCGAAGGCCATCAGGTTGGCGGCGGTCAGCCCCAGGCTGCGGCCCAGCGCGCGCAGCGCCGCGCCCTTGTCCACGCCGCGGTTCATGATGTCCACCCAGTTGGCGCCCGCCACCGCCACCGAGAACCGCCCGCCGTACAGCCGCCCGTACAGCCGGTCGTAGGCGCCCTGCGCGTTGCCGCGGGGCAGGTAGACGGTGTACTTGTCGGCCGGCACGTCCAGGGCGGTCAGGTCGTCGACGTAGGTCACGCGGGTGTAGAACTGCCCCAGCACGCGGGCATAGTTCTGGTAGGGCCGCTCGACATAGGCGCAGTCCAGCCCGCAGAGGACCCCGATGTCCCCCGCCTCGCGGGTGGCGGCGGCCATCTCGCGGTAGTCGGCGGCGGGCATCCGGGACTGGTAGATGTCCCGCCCGCGCCAGCGGATGGCCCCGCCGTTGTCCCCGATGAGGGCGATGCGGTCCCGCAGGTCGGGGAACATCGCCTCCAGCGTGTAGAGGGGGCGGCCGCTTGCGGCGGCAAAGTAGATGCCCTCCTCTTCCAGCAGGCGGACCAGGCGGCCGAAGCCCTCGGGCAGGCGGCCGTTCTCATCCAGCAGGGTGTAGTCCATATCCGACGCGATGAGGCCAATGTGGTCGCGGTCCATAGCGGCGCCTCCTTTTGGGCGGTCAGCCCATGTAGCTGATGTTCAGGTCGACGCCGCTGCTGCTGACGCCGCTCAGCTTGCCGGTGCAGCTGCCCTGCCACATATCGCAGTCCATGGCGGGCTCGCTGATGCCGTAGTGGGCGTTCCACAGCCGGTAGCCCTGCAGCGCCGACAGCTCCAGATGGTTGCGGAACCAGCTGGTGGACGCATAGACCCCCGGCTCGTAGCCGTACTTTTTCAGCTCTTCGCAGAAGGCCACCGCGCAGGCGGTCCGCTCTTCCTTGGTCAGGTTGTCGGCCCGCCCGGTGTGGGAGGCGTTGCCGTACTCGCTGTCAAAATAGACGGGGTAGTCCAGGCTGCGCCCGTTCAGGACGTAGGCGCAGGCAAAGGCTTCCTCCCGGGCTTCGTCCTCGTTGATGGCCTGGCTGAAGATGTAGACGCCCGTCTTGAGCCCGGCGTCCTTCGCCCCGGCGAAATGGCTCTCAAACATCGAGTCCAGCACCAGCGCGCCGCTCTCGTAGCCGCGGTAGCCGATGCGGATGATGACAAAGGAGGCCCCGGCGTCCTTGACCTTCTTCCAGTTGACGTTCTGCTGATAGCGCGACACGTCGATGCCGAAGGTGACGTCGTCCTGCCGGACGCCGTAGGGGTCGAAGTAGTAGATCTTGTTGTCGATGGTCTGCAGGCCGGTCACCCGCTCGTGGGTGGAGGGGTCATAGTAGTAGGTCTTGCCGCCCTCGGTCCGCCAGCCCGAATAGGCCGGCGTCTCCTTTTTGGGGAACAGCCAGCCAAACAGCCAGTCGAACAGCCAGCGCAGGCAGTTCTCCTCGTCCCAGTCGATGCTCTGATTCTCCAGCGCGGCGGTGAACTGCTCGGGGGTCAGGGTGATGCGGCCAGCCGCGTCGGGGGTGACCGTCTCGTACCGGGCGGCCAGCGGGTCCTCGGCGGCCAGCTCCTCGGTCATCAGCTGAAAGCCCCCCAGCCCGTTCTCATCCTCCAAAACAGCCGGGGCGGCGGGGGCCGGCTCTGCCGCAGATGCGGCGACGCCCACCGCCCCCGTCCACAGGAGGGTCAGGGCGAGGGCTGCCGCAGCCGCACGCCGGGCCAGATCGCGGCCCCTTTCCTCCCGTTTTGAAAACAAGGTCGTAATCGTTCGTTTCATTCCGTCTCCCTCAGCCTCCATACATCCAGATTCTTGTGCTAAGTATACACCAGAATGCGCTCTGCCGTCAATCTTGAAAGAGGTCTGCACTGGCGCAACCCGGTGGCCGGCGTCAGGAGACGCCGCCGGTCCACTGTGTGTAATACGGCCCAGGCGACGGAATCATTGCACGCAGAATCGGCAATTTTTGTCATTTCGCCCAAAATGCGCCCTCTCCCTTGCTGTCTTGACAGGTGTATGGTATACTGTTTGCCGCCTGTATACGACCATTTTTCGCCCCGGCCGGGGCCTTCTGAACGGAAAGGCGGTTCTGCTTATGTCAAATGTAAACAATTTCTTAAAACGCAAGGACATCGTCATCACCCCGCAGCGGTACCTGATCGAGGCGCTGGGCGCCATGGCGCAGGGGCTGTTCGCCAGTCTGCTGATCGGCACCATCCTCAAGACGGCGGGGCAGCAGACCGGGCTTGCGCTGCTGGTCACCATCGGCGACTATGCCTCCGCCATGAGCGGCCCGGCCATGGCCTGCGCCATCGGCTACGCCCTCCATGCGCCGAACTTCGTCCTGTTCAGCCTGGTGACGGTGGGCTGGGCCTCCAACGCCCTGGGCGGCGCCGGGGGGCCGCTGGCGGTGCTGCTGATCGCCATCGTCGCCGCCGAGCTGGGCAAAGCCGTCAGCGGCGAGACGCGGGTCGACATCCTGGTCACCCCGCTGGTGACCATCTTCTCGGGGGTGGGGCTCGCGCTGCTCATCGCCGCCCCCATCGGCGCGGCGGCCAACCGTGTGGGCGGCCTGATCATGTGGGCCACCGAGCAGTCCCCCTTCGTGATGGGGGTGCTGGTGTCGGTCATCGTGGGGGTGGCGCTGACCCTGCCCATCTCCTCGGCGGCCATCTGCGCGGCGCTGGGCCTGACCGGCCTGGCGGGGGGCGCGGCGGTGGCCGGCTGCTGCGCGCAGATGGTGGGCTTCGCCGTCATGAGTTATAAGGAGAACGGGGTGGGCGGCCTTGTCAGCCAGGGCCTCGGCACCAGCATGCTGCAGATGGGCAACATCGTCCGCAACCCCCGCATCTGGATCGCCCCCACCCTGGCCAGCGCCGTCACCGGGCCGATGGCCACCTGCCTGTTCCGCCTCGAGATGAACGGCGCGGCGGTCTCTTCGGGGATGGGCACCTGCGGGCTGGTGGGGCCCATCGGGGTGTACACCGGCTGGCTGAACGACATCGCCGCCGGCGCCAAGGCCGCCGTCACCGCCTGGGACTGGGCGGGGCTGGTGCTTTTGTGCCTGGTGCTGCCGGCGGTGCTCAGCGTTCTGTTCTGCGAGGCCGAGCGCGCCCTCGGCTGGATCAAGGAGGGCGACCTCAAGCTGGGCTGACCCGCCCGTTTTTTGCGCCGGTTTGACCGAAATTTTGCATTTTGGTCACTGTTACGCCGTTTTTGCAAGGATTCACAAAAAGTTCACCGATGAATCACATTCCGTCTCTATTTTTTTGATACAAAACCGATAGGCATGCAGCCCGCAGGCCGGAAATACGCCGAAATTTCACCGCTTGCTCAAAAAACATCTGGTCAAGCGTGGCGGAATATGCTATACTTGCTTTGTCCGCAATTTGGCCGGCGGGCAGGTAGGCCCGGGCCGGCACAGGCAGGGCGTATCAATGCAGTCAAAGCAGCCGGCACCCGCCGGCACCAGACGGAAAGGAATCGTGTATACATGAAGATCGGATTGACCGAGCTGATTGTCGTTGTGATCGTCGCGTTCGTGTTCATCGGGCCGGATCAGCTGCCCGCCTACGCGCGCAAGCTGGGCAAGATGCTCCGGGACCTGCGCAAGTACACCAACAGCGCATCCAAGGACATTCAGGAGAATATCGTCGAGCCCCTCAATGAGATCCAGCAGCCCCTCAAGGAGGCAATCTCCCCCCTGACCGACATCAAGAAGGACCTGGACAACAGCGTCAAGGACGTGACCAAGAGCTTCACCGGCATCGGCAAGACCAGCAAGGCGGAAGCCGAAGCCGCCGCTGCCGCCGAGGAGCCTGTGGAAGAGCTGGAGGAGCTGACCGAGACGGCCGCCCCCGCCGCAGCCGAACCTGCCGCCGAGACCGCCGCCCCGACCGGGCAGCCCGCCGCTGCGGAAGCCGCCGCCCCTGCCGCCGAGGCTGAGCCGGCCGCAGACGCCGCCCCCGCGGCCGAAGCAGCCTCCGCCGCAGCCGCTGAAGAGGCCAAACCCGTCGAGACGGTCTGACGCCGTCCCCCCAACCAAGCAGCATGCCGCGCCGAGCGGCTGTGCAGAATAGCCGCACGGGCCCCAAAACGGCCCGTCCATGCAAAAAGGAGTAACAGATTATGCGTATCGGTACCACTGAACTGATTCTGATCCTGGTCGTCGTCCTGGTCATCTTTGGACCCAAGAACCTGCCCAAGCTGGGCAAGATGTTCGGCAAGTCCATGAAGGGCTTCAAGGAGGGCCTGGAAGAGGACGAGGACGGCCAGACCTCCGACAAGAAAGAGGCCACCACCCAGAGCAGCAAGAGCGACGAGGAGTAAACTGTGGCCACGAGATTTAAGCACAGAAAGGGCGCTGAGGCGATGGATGCCGAGGGCAATATGACCCTGGGCGGACATCTGAAAGAGCTGCGCAACCGCGTGATGATCTGTGCGGTCATCTACTTCGTGGCGGCAGTCGGTTTCCTTGCCATCGCGGCCGACCTGATCAACTTTCTGACAGCCATCGCCGACGGGGTGTACAACTTCATCTCCATCGACCCGCAGGAAAAGCTGATCCAGTACTTCCGCGTGGCCCTGATCGCAGCTCTGATCGTCGACATACCCTTCATAGCCTATCATATCTACGCCTTTGCCAAGCCCGGTCTGAAAAAGAGCGAGAGCTTCTTCTTCGGTCTGGTGCTTGTGCTGGGGCTCGGGCTGTTCGTGGTGGGCGTGCTGTTCGCCTACTTTGTCTCCCTGCCCTTCATGCTCAACTTCATGGGCACCCTCGAGGGCGCGGATTACATCGTGCAGACGACAAGTATCGCCAGCTACGTCAGCTTCTGCATCACCATCTTTCTGATCTTCGGCGCCGTCTTTGAGATGCCGCTGGTGGTCATCATCCTGTCCCGGATGGGCATCGTCAGCCCCGAGCTGATGAAGAAAGCCCGCGGCGTCATGGTCGTCCTGATCTTCTTTGTGGCGGCGGTCATCACCCCGCCCGACGTCATCTCGCAGACCATGGTCGCTCTGCCCATGTGCCTGCTGTACGCCATCAGCACCGTCCTGTGCAAGGTTTTCTACAAAAAGCACCAGGACGCCATGGAGGACGAGGACGAGGACGACGAAGACGACGACGAGGATTGAGCGTCTGCCCCAAAAACATACAAAACCCCGGCTGACCGGGCGGATGCGTCCGCCTGTCTGCCGGGGTTCTTGCTTTTTATCTGGCGCGCCCGGGACCCGCCGCCGACCGGCCCGCCGTCAGCCCCGAGCCAAAGGCCCAGTGCAGGTTGAAGCCCCCGCAGCTGCCGGCGCAGTCCAGCGTCTCCCCCACAAAATAGAGGCCGGGGCAGCCCTTGAACTGAAAGTCGGGGCCCACCTCCTCCAAAGCGAGGCCGCCGCCGGTGGTCTGCGCCTGCTTCCAGCCGCAGAGGGCGGGCGCGTCGAACCGCCACCCCTTGCAGACGCCCGCCAGCGCCCGCCAGCCCGCTGCATCCACATCGGCGGGGGCACGCCCGGCCAGCCCGGCGGCAGCCCAGAGGGCCTCCCCCAGGCGGCGGTCCAGCAGGCCCTGCCAGAAGGCGTCGGGCCCCGGCAAACCGCCCGCCCGGGCGGCAAACTGCCCGGCCAGCTCATCTTCCGCCGCGCCGGGGAAGAGGTCCACCGCCAGCGCGGGCCGCGCAGGCCCGCGCCCCGGCGCCAGCCGCCCCGACAGCTGCATGACGCAGATGCCGGACAGGCCGTACTGTGTGAATTGGATCTCCCCTTCCTCCCGGGCGAGGGGGGCGTCCCCGTCCAGCAGGGTGACGGCGCCCCGGGCGCGCAGCCCGGTCAGCCGCTGCATCAAGGCCTGTGCGCCGCAGCGCAGGGGGGTCAGGCAGGGGTAAAGAGGCTGCACCCGGCCGCCGCACCGTCCGGCCAGCGCGGGCCCGAAGCCCCCGGTGCCGAACTGCGGCCCGGCGCTGCCGCCCAGCGCGCAGATCACCCGGTCGGCGGCGAGCAGCTGCTGCTTCCCTTCCGCTTCGACCCGGACGGCGTAGCGGCGGCCCTTCTGCCCCAGTTCGGTCACCCGGCAGCCGGTGCGCCGGGCCACCCCCAAAGCGTCCAGCCAGCGCAGCAAAAGCCCGGTCAGGTCGGCCGCCTGATTGGAATACGGGTAGAGCCGCCCCGCCTCGTCGGCGCGCCCCACCAGGCCCAGACCATGCCACCAGCCCGGCAGGTCCTGCCGGCCGATGCTCTCCAGCAGCGCGCGTAGCGCCGCAGGGGAGGCGGTGAAATACCGCTCCGCCTCCCCGCTTGCAAGGTTATCGTAGTTGCAGCGGCCATTGCCGGTGGCCAGCAGCTTTTTGCCGGGGGCAGGGTTCTGCTCCACCAGGGTGACGCGCACCCCGCCGCCCCCCGTCTGCGCCGCGCCGATGGCGGCCGCCAGCCCGGAGGCGCCCCCGCCCAAAATCAGGATCTCTCTCATCTGCCCGCCCTCCCGCGATCGTTTTGTCCAGTATAACACAGCCGGGCGGGGTTGGCAATTTATCGTTCCGCCCGCAGCTCGGTCATGTCGGCCCAAAACCGCTTGGGGCAGTGGGTCCGGCGGCAGCGGGGGTTCTCCCGCCCGGCGATGGTCAGGGTGCGGTAAAACTGCTTCCACAGTTCCTGATAATAGGACTCCTTCCCGTCGGGGTCGGGCAGGCTGAGGGGCACGGACAGCCGCATCAGCTGCACCTGCCCGCCCTGATACAGCAGCGCCTCGCCGTGGGATGCGTCGTAGATCAGAAAGTTCTCGCCGGCAAGCCGCTCGCAGAAATGCCGCCGCAGTAGGGGCAGCAGATGGTTTTTGGGGTGGATGACCGCGCCCAGCATCCCGTCGTGTTCTTCAAAACGGACGAAGCCGCGCATTTTATCCAGCTCCCAGCCCACATTGCGGGCCAGGGCGCAGGCGGCCGCCACCTCCGGCTGCCCCAGACGCCCCGCCGCCCCCGCCTCGCTGAAAGCGTAGTGGAGGTAGCGCAGCAATGTCAGCTCCTTGTCGGGCTGCCCCGAGAGGAAGCCCATCGCCACCGTCTCGGCGGCGGCACCGCCCAGACGTTGTACCCCGCGCCGCACCCGCGCCGCCCGCGCAGGGTCGGTCGGCACCTGACGCGCCGGGCAGAACGAGGGCTGCTCGCCCTCGGGCGGCCAGACCGCAAAGGGCATCTCCCGCCGCGCAAAGCTCTCAAACACGCAGCTGAGGAAGCCATCCAGGCTGCCGTCGTAGCAATAAATGAGGTCGACCGGCCTCACAGGGCCTGCGCCAGACATCGGACCGCCTCCTCCTGTACCATGCGGCCCGCCAGACGGAGCGGCGTGCCCCCGGCAGCCAGCTGCTGCACCGCCGGCGCGCTGAACAGGCTGAGCTGCTCGCAGCCGCCGCCGAACGCCCCCGGGTCGATGAGAGCCCGGGCGATCTGCTGACGCCGGGCGCTGCCACGGCCGCCGCTTGCCCCGGCAAAGCCCCTGCATACGATAAAATACTGCGCCCGCTTGAGGACCACCCCCATCCGCTTGAGCTCGTCCAGACCGAGGGCGCCCTGACGCCGGGCGGCGCGGATGCGCTGCGCGCTCTTGACCCCGATGCCCGGCACCCGCAGCAGTTCTTCATAGGGGGCGCGGTTGACATCCACCGGGAAGCGTTCGAGATGCCGCACCGCCCACCCGCATTTCGGGTCGAGATAAGGGCTGAGGGCGGGGCTGCCTTCGTCCAAAATCTCGTCGGCGCGGAAGTGGTAAAACCGCAGCAGCCAGTCGGCCTGATAGAGCCGGTGCTCCCGCAAAAGCGGGGGCTTTGTGTCCAGCGCGGGCAGACGCCTGTCCTCCGCGACCGGAATATAGGCCGAAAAAAAGACCCGTTTGAGGCTGTATTTCCGGTACAGCCCCTCGGTCAGGCGCAGGATCTGGTAATCGCTCTCCGGGGTGGCGCCGACGATCATCTGGGTGCTCTGCCCCGCCGGGGCGAAGACGGGGGCATGGCGGTAGACGGTCAGGTCATGCCGATTGGCGGCAGCCGCCGCGGCGATCTGCCCCATGGGGCGCAGAATACTGGACCGGCCCTTGTCGGGGGCCAGCAGGCGGAGGCTGCCCTCGCTGGGCAGTTCAATGTTGACGCTGAGGCGGTCGGCAAAACAGCCGAGCTGCTCGATCAGCGCAGGGCTTGCGCCGGGGATGGCTTTGGCGTGGATGTAGCCGTTGAAGCGATACTCCTCCCGCAGCAGCCGCAGCACCGCGAGCATCCGTTCGGTGGTGTAGTCGGCGCTGCCCACCACCGCGCTCGAGAGGAACAGCCCTTCGATGTAGTTGCGGCGGTAAAACTCGATGGTCAGGTCGGCGAGCTCCCGCGGGGTAAAGGTAGCACGGGGCAGGTCGTTGCTGCGGCGGTTGACGCAGTAGGCGCAGTCAAAGGCGCAGCAGTTGCTCATCAAAACCTTGAGCAGGCTGACGCAGCGCCCGTCGGCGGTGAAGGTATGGCAGCAGCCGGGGGCAAGGCAGCTGCCCAGCCCCCCTGCCAGCGGGTCGCGGTTCGACCCGCTGGAGGTGCAGGCCACGTCATACTTGGCGCTGTCGGCCAGGATGACCAGCTTTTCCATCACCAACTGTTCCACAAAGGCGCACCTCCCTAAGCCGGGCGGTTCACCACTTGGTCTTGGTCTCGACCACCCGTCCGGCGATGTGGAGCCGGTTGAGGTCCTCCCCCTTGATGACCAGCTCGCTGTAATTGGGGTTGAACGGCTGCAGGATGACGCTGTTCCCCCTCTGGATGTAGCGTTTGAGGGTCCCCTCGCCCTCGTCGCCGTAGATGATGACCCCGAGGTCACCGTTTTCCAGGGTGTCCTGGCGGTGGACCAGCGCGAGGTCGCCGTCCTGGATGCGGGGCTCCATGCTGTCCCCGCGGACCACCAGGTAGAAATAGTTGGCCGGGTCCTTGACCCGCGCGTACTCCTTGCCGTAGTCCTCTTCAAAGGCAAGGGCGCCGTAGCCCGCCTTGACGGTGCCGATGACCGGGATGAGGCTCTCGGCATAGCCGCCGAAAAAGCGGCTCTCGGTCTCGCTGAGGTCGGCGGCGGGGCGGTAGAGCCCCAACAAATAATCGGCGGTGGTGCCGAGGATGCCGGCGATCTGCGCCACGGTGGAGGGGTCGGGGGAGGACTTCCCGCCCTCCCACTTGCCCACCGCCTGCTGGGTCACCCCGAGACGGGCGGCCAGCTCAGCCTGGCTGATCCCCTGCTTTTTGCGGCACTCTTTGAGCAGCTGCGAAAACGACATATCAAACGCCCCTTTGTCATTTGCTGGTTTTATTATACAACCAAAAGGCGTCTGTGTAAAGGGCAAATTTTCAGAAAAGCGAAAAAAAGTTGTATTTCCTCTTGACAACGGTTCTTTTTTGGTTTATGATAAGGGCAACAAAACAACTTGCGGTTGTCTTTCCGGTTGTGAACCGTCATGAGGAGGGTCCTGTTTATGAAGAGCCTGTTCTGGAAGTTTTGGATTCCCGTCCTGGCGCTGGGGCTGCTGCTGGTCCTGGGCGCTTTTGCCGAGGGCACCATCAGTCTGCCCTCCGCCGCCGTCTGCCTGCTGGCCGGCACACAGGGCATCCGGCTGTGCTGGGCCTTTGCCCTGCGCGCCGAAGCCCGCGCAGTAGCCCGCCGCGCCCGGGCACAGTCTGCCCGGCGCCGCGCCGCCGCACGCCCCGCCTCCGACCCCGCCCGCGGCCCCCTGCGGGCGGCCTGACCCCAAGGCCCCGGTCTGCCCTTTTCTCCAAAAAAGGGCGGGCGCGGGGCCTTTTTGCACCCCGCGCCCGGACAAACAAAAGGCCCCGCGGCCAGAAAGCCACGGGGCGGGATGGATGGGTAAAACGCGGGGCAGCGATCAGCGCTTGCTGAACTTCAAGGGCTTGGTGCTGCCCCTGCCAAACATCCGGTGATTTCTTCGCTTTCTACCTGATTTTTGGCTTAATACTGCGGTTTTTCCACACATTAGATTCTAATTTTTTCCTCGTGCATGATGCACGAAAAGCAGATTTTGCTCCTTATATGTGCCTTGCGTATCGCTGCCCAGGGCGACGCAGGACAACGGTAGGAAAAGAAATCTGATTGCTGTTCTTGGAATCACCTCAATTTTTCAAAACAGCAAAGGAGCGAACAAAATGGATAAATTGGTTTCCTGTAAGTTCAACTGTCCTATGCACAGATCCTTCTCGAAAGTTCGCTAATTGCACATTTAAAAGGTGTTGTGAATTAGAACATCTTAAATTTAGAAGTCAATCATTGAATTAGCACAAGGAGTTGGAGAAAAAATCCCCAACTCCTTGCTTTATATTGCAACTTAGCCCGTTTCATGTAGAGATACAATATAAGATTTATTGATCAATTTCAGATTCGTCAGGTGAAGAAGGCAAAATGTGTTCTGTATCTTGTATTTCTATTGATTCAGTCTGAGTAGCAGTAATACTAGTGTCGTCATTAGGTTCAATTTTTTTAAACCAGTCAAATTTATAAGAAATGCACGTCATGATGATTCCAAGTACCAATATAATATTGACAACTGTAAACCAGTTCCACTTCCTTTTGGGCTGCGTACTAATATCTTTTCCACAAATTTCTCTAATAAAATCAATCAGGACCCAAATGAGATTGAAAAAAACCAATCCAATGATTAGAGCAATAAGTACCAGCCTGTATGCTGTAGAAGATCCTATATTCTCTAGAATAGAGCTAGAAAAAGCGAATTGACCAGTGAATGCCAAAATAATAGCGGCAAAAATACCCAAAATAGTGATATAGTCCTTTTGCATATCTTTTTGACTATTCTTAATGTCTTTGGCCATTTCCGTTACT
>DWXX01000153.1 GCA_019118985.1 Candidatus Faecalibacterium faecipullorum | reverse complement strand
ATGGCGTCCTGATGGCTGCCCGAGAAGGCCGCGAACACCAGCTGCCCGGCGTAGGGGGTGCGCTCGTAGACGTGCATCCGGGTCAGCCGCTCGTAGGTCTCGCAGATGCCGGGCATATCCGAGAAGTCGAGCCCCGGGTCCACCCCGTGGCTGTACATGTTCATGGCCAGGGTGACGGCGTCCACGTTGCCGGTG
Source organism: Candidatus Faecalibacterium faecipullorum (assembly GCA_019118985.1). Classification (GTDB taxonomy): domain Bacteria; phylum Bacillota; class Clostridia; order Oscillospirales; family Ruminococcaceae; genus Faecalibacterium; species Faecalibacterium faecipullorum. Next base: position 4,659 of record DWXX01000153.1, on the reverse strand, counting down.
CGCTCGCCGTTGCCGAACAGGCAGCACTCGATCCGCTGCGCGCCGGCCAGCACCGCCAGCTCGGCGCAGGCGACGCCGGTGCCCCGGTCGTTGTGGGGGTGGGTGGAGAGGATGACGCTGTCCCGATTGTGCAGGTGGGCCGAGCAGTACTCGATCTGGCTGGCGTAGACGTGGGGCATGCTCATCTCGACGGTGACGGGCAGGTTGATGATCATCGGCCGCTCGGGGGTGGGCTGCATGATGTCGATGACGGCGTTGCAGACGTCGAGGGCGTAGTCCGGCTCGGTGCCGGTGAAGCTCTCGGGGCTGTACTCGAACAGGAAGTTGCCCTCGTACTCCTCGCTGAGCTGCTTGACAAGCTTTGCCCCGTCGGTGGCGATCTGCTTGATCTCCTCCTTGGACTTATGGAACACCTGCTCGCGCTGGGCCACCGAGGTGGAGTTATAGAAGTGGATGACCGCCCGGGGCGCGCCCTTGACCGCCTCGAAGGTGCGGCGGATGATATGGTCGCGGCACTGGGTCAGCACCTGGACGGTGACGTCGTCGGGGATCATCTTCTGCTCGATCAGCACCCGCAGAAACTCATACTCGGTCTCGCTGGCGGCGGGGAAGCCCACCTCGATCTCCTTAAAGCCGATCCTGACCAGCATCTTGAAGAACTCGATCTTCTCTTCCAAACTCATCGGCACGATCAGCGCCTGGTTGCCGTCCCGCAGGTCCACGCTGCAGAAGGCGGGGGCGGCCTCGATATGGTCTTTTTTGACCCAGCTGTCATAGCCGGCGGGGGCGGGGTAGTAACCAGGCGCGTACTTGGTGGCGTCCATCATGGCGGTCAATCCTCCTAAACGAATGGTGTGCATGGTGTGCGGCGGATAGAAAAAGGCCCTCGTCTTTCAGGGGCGAAAGCCCTGAGAGACGAGAGCCTGTAACATGCTACAAGGCGGCCCGTGGTACCACTCTCTTTGCCGCGGATGATGCGGCCACTCACACGATCAGCCTACAAGCATACAGCCGGCGAATCGCTGCCCCGCTAACGGTGGGCGTCCGTCAGGGCCTACTGGGAGATGACCGTTCGGCTCTGCCGCTCAGGGGCCAGTAGGCGGAAGCTCCCGCGCCGCCTCGCACCACCCGGCGGCTCTCTGACAAGCGGGAAGGGACCGTTTTATCCCCGTCAACGCATTTGTTTGTGATGAAACTGGGTTTATTCTATCATGCCCCGCCGGGGCTGTCAAGCGTTTTTTTGCCCGCGCCGCCCTCTTACAGGGCCTCGATGTCCTCGAGAGTGACGCCGGCGCAGCGGCGCAGCTGGATGGGCTGCGCGCCGCTGCCGGTCAGATGCAGCCGGCGCAGCACCGCGTTCTGCAGATGGTGCCCCGGCGCGTCGAAGCCCTCCAGCACCACCGGCGCGCACGGCGTCAGCGCCCCCGCCGCCCCGCCGGGGGCGGTCAGCGCGGCGTCGGCGTCGCGGTACTGCCCGGTCAGGGTCAGGTCCTCGAACAGGAAGTCGCGGAACACCGGCGCGCACGGCGCGGGGATGCCGTCGTCGTTGTACCCCACCTGGCAGACCATCACCCGCGGGGCGGTGCAGCGGCGGACGGTCAGCCCCCGCACCCCGCCGCCCCGCTTGGCGGTGCCCTTGACCATCACCCCGTACTGGGAGTTGGCAAGGTCGCAGTCCCAGATGGCGACATCCTCCACCCCGCCGCTGATCTCGCTGCCGATGCAGATGCCGTGGCCAAACTCGCTGCGGCAGTCAAAGACGCGGATATGCCGCGCCGGGCGATTGATGACGTTGCCCTCGGGGTTTTTGCCCGACTTGATGGCCACCGAGTCGTCCTGGGTGCGGAAGGTGCAGCCGAACAGCACGCACCCCTCGCTGGAGTCGGGGTCCCACCCGTCGCCGTTCCAGATCCCCTCGGACTGGAACAGGCAGTGGTCGGTGACGATGTCCCGGCTGTAGACCATGTGGACGTTCCAGCTCGGGCCGTCGGCCAGCGTCAGCCCGGTGATCCGCACGTCCCGGCAGTTGACAAGGCCGATCAGCCGCCCCCGCACCCGCCCGGGGATGGTGTTCTCGTTTTCGCAGCTGGCCACAAGGGCGGGGTCGAGGGTGCCGCGCAGCCGCTCCCGCTCAGACTGGATGGTGGCCCACGCCAGCGCGTACCCGCCGCCCCGGATGGTCCCTTTGCCCCGGATGCGGATATGCTCGCAGTTCGGCCCGGCGGCGTGGTCGAGTGCGCCGAAGTTGAGCAGGCTGGCGTAGCAGTCCATCTCGGTGCCCTCGAACCGGCTGCGGATGCGGGGGGCGTAGGCTTCCGGCTCGGCCGCGCCCTGCAGCACCGCCCCCTCGTCGAGGTAAAGGTCGGTATCGCTGTGGCCGAACAGCGCCCCGCACCGGTACACCCCCGCCGGCAGGTAGACGCAGTCCCCCGCCCCGCAGGCGTCGAGGGCTTTCTGCAGCGCGGCGGTGTCGTCGGCTTTGCCGTCCCCCGCCGCGCCAAAGGGTGGCTTTGTCACGTCGAGGCGGCGCTTTTCCGCCTCGGTCACGGCCTCGATCTTGCCCACCGGCCGCACCTCGACGGTGTAGCGGCTGCCGGGGCGCAGCCCCTCGATGGTATAGTGGGTCTTGCCGGTCGCGCCGCACGCCGCGCCGTCCAGGTAGACCTCGTACCGGTCGGGCGGGCAGGCCGGCAGCTCCCACCAGAGGGTGAGGCTGTCCGGCGCGGACAGAACATGGATGTCAGACATGGCAAGGCAGCTCCTTTCTTTTGGGACAAGTATACCACAGCGCGGCGGCGGGGGCAAATTTTTCCGGGCCTGGCCTTGCCGCGCGGCGCCCGGCCATGGTATACTTTTGTATACAAGATGCAAACGCCGTCGAAAAGAAAGGAGACGCCCATGTCCGACCGCACCCGCACCCCTCTGCGCCGCACCGAAGAGCAGATCAAGCACCTTCTGCGCGAGCAGGTGGCCGAAGTGGCCAGCCTGCTGGAAGTGCTGATCTCGGTGCTTGTCCTGATCGGCCTTGTCATCAGCGCCGTGCCGGTGGCCCGCGAGATGCTGTCCCTGTGGTCGGGCGGCAGCACCGAGGCGTTCCAGACCTTTCTGGGCCATGCGTTCAACCTGGTCATCGGCATCGAGTTCATCAAGATGCTGGCAAAGCACAGCCCCGGCAGCGCGCTGGAAGTGCTGCTGTACGCCATCGCCCGCAACATGATCCTCGGCCACGGCACCACCGCCGAGAACCTGCTGGGGGTGGCCGCCATCGGGCTGATCTTCATCATACGCAAATTCCTCTTCGTGCCCTCCTTCGGGGCCACCATGCCGGACGGCGAGATCGCCTACGACATCCGCCGCGCGCTGCGCCGGCTGCGCCGCGACGAGGCCGCCGACGAGGCTGCCGGCGCCCCCGGCGCGTGACGCGCCCCCGGCAGATGGGGCAAAAGTGTTGCGCCCGGCCTGCTTTTATGTTATACTGGTTTCGGCTTTTCAGTCCCACTGCCCAGGGAATCCAAACCATATACCAAAGGAGGACGTTTCGTATGATCTATTCCGCCGAAGTAGAGCACATGTGTCCTGTCACAAAGGGCGCATACCACGGCCCCGCCCCCATCCCCGAAGAGGGGAAGTGGGTCCAGGCCAAGAAGATCGAGGATATTTCCGGTCTGACCCACGGCGTGGGCTGGTGCGCACCCGAGCAGGGCGCCTGCAAGCTCACCCTGAACGTCAAGAACGGCGTCATTGAGGAGGCCCTGGTCGAGACCCTGGGCTGCTCCGGCATGACCCACTCGGCCGCCATGGCGTCCGAGATCCTGCCCGGCAAGACCATCCTCGAGGCCCTGAACACCGACCTCGTCTGCGACGCCATCAACGTGGCCATGCGCGAGCTGTTCCTGCAGATCGTCTACGGCCGCACCCAGACTGCCTTCTCTGAGGGCGGCCTGCCCATCGGCGCAAGCCTTGAGGACCTGGGCAAGGGCATGCGCAGCCAGGTGGGCACCATGTTCGGCACCAAGGCCAAGGGCGCCCGCTACCTGGAGATGGCCGAGGGCTACGTCACCAAGCTGGCCCTGAACGAGAACAACGAGATCATCGGCTACCAGTTCCTGAACCTGGGCAAGGTCACCGACGCGCTCAAGAAGGGCGTCGAGCCCGCCGAGGCCGTCAAGAAGGCCATGGGCACCTACGGTCAGTACGCCGACGCGGCCAAGTACATTGACCCCAGAGAGGAATAACGAGGGAGGGACGAGAAAATGGCACTGTTTGAAAGTTATGAGCGCCGGATTGACCACATCAATTCCGTCCTGCATGAGTACGGCATCGGCTCGATCGAAGAAGCCAAGTCCATCTGCGACTCTGTCGGCATCGACCCCTACAAGACGGTGAAGGAGATCCAGCCCATCGCCTTTGAGAACGCCGGCTGGGCCTACGTCGTGGGCGCCGCCATCGCCATCAAGAAGGGCTGCACCACCGCCCCCGAGGCCGCTGAGGCCATCGGCATCGGCCTGCAGGCCTTCTGCATCGCCGGCTCGGTCGCCGACGACCGCAAGGTCGGCCTCGGCCACGGCAACCTGGCCGCCATGCTGCTGCGCGACGAGACCGAGTGCTTCGCCTTCCTGGCCGGCCACGAGTCCTTCGCCGCCGCCGAGGGCGCCATCG
>DWXX01000152.1 GCA_019118985.1 Candidatus Faecalibacterium faecipullorum | reverse complement strand
ATGCGGGGCGGGGGCGGGTCAGCTCCTGCCGGGTTTGTCGCGGCGGTCGCGTTCGATGGGGGGCGGCAGGGGGGGGCGCGCCGTCGGGGGCTACTTCGAGGGAGGCCTGGGCGCGCTTGCTGCGGCGGTAGGCGGTGGGGGTCTCGCCGGTGGCGTTTTTGAACATCTTGGTGAAGTAGTTCACGTCCAGGATGCCCACCTTTTCGGCCACCGCCGCCACCCGGGCGTTGGTGGTCAGCAGCAGCCGCGCCGCCTGCTCCATCCGGCGGCTGCTGATGTAGTCGGTCAGGGTCTGGCCGGTCTCCTGCTTGAATACGTTGGACAGGTAGCTGGGGCTGATGTAGCACTGGGCCGCCAGCGTCTTGAGGGAGAGGTTCGCGTCCAGATGCAGGTTGATCTCGTTGATCACCTTCTGGATCAGGGGGCTGTACTGCCGCAGGGAGTACTGCTGGACATAGCGGCAGTACTCCTTCACCATCCGCACCCGCAGACGCTCGCCCTCCTCGACGCTGGCAAGGGCCTCGATCTCGAGGGCGAAGCGGGCCGAGATGCGGTCGATGTAATAGGGGTGGACGCTGGCCTGCTCGATGGCCTTGCGCAGAAGGCTGTTCAGGATGATGCTGAAATTTTTGAAGTCCCGCAGCGGGCTGCGCAGCCGGGGCGAAAGCTGGAACCGGCGGAAGTTCTCATAGGCGTTCAGCGCCGCGGCGCTGTCCCCTTTGGTCACCGCCTCCAGCATCTTGTTCTCCGCCGCGTACCGCTCGGCGATCAGCTCGGCGGGCAGGTCCTCGGTGAAGGCTTTCTCCCGGAAGCTCTCGATGCTGGGCCGGAAGTGCAGCGGCATGAACTCATGCCACTCGCAGCTCTTGAGCTCCCCTTCCGGGTAGAGCAGGGACGCCACCGCGAAGAGGGTGGCCTTGATGGAGCCGTCGTCCAGCTGGCGGACCCGGTTGTGGTATTCCTCTACCACCGCCTGCGCCTTTTCGTCCAGGTACTTTTCGCACCACGCCACCGACTCTTTGGAGCGGGGGCCGTCCGCCCACGGGCCGAGGCAGTAGAGGACGTCCTCCTCGTCCGGCGCGCGCAGCAGCGCGAACCGCAGCTCGAACACCCCCCGCGCAAAGACCAGCGTCTTGAACGGCACCTCGTCCAGCAGCGTCCGGCCGAACCCCGGCCAGTCGAACTCAGCGTCCAGGGCGCGGCGCAGCCCGTAATCGAAGCGGTCGACCCCCTCAAACGGCGGGGCGATCCGGGTAAAACCTATGTTCAGCGAGCCGGCGAGTTTTTCCAATACATGAGTGATCTCGACTTTCAATCCTGCCACCCCTTCCCCATTTCATCCATTGCACTTATTATAACATATTTTCCGCAAAGCGCAACGGCCCGGCCCGCCGGCGCGCAGGTCGAAAAAATCCTACGGATTCTGCCAAAAATATTCCTTCCTCTTCCCGTCATTTTGTGCGATAATAGTAACAAGTATGGGACGCCTGGCCCTCTGCCCGTCCCCCGCCCGCAATCAAGAAGGAGGAACGCTTCATGGCAAAAAAAGCATCCGACCACCTGAAATATTACCAGAACCCCAACGGCCCCACCATCGGCACCGTCTCCCGCCGGGTCATTGAGAAGGACGGCCTGACCTTCAAGGACATCGACGGCACCGGCGAGGTGACCGCCGTCAACGACTGGCGGCTCTCCCCTGCCGAGCGGGCCGCCGCCTATGTCAAGACCCTGACCACCGACGAGAAGATCGCCCAGCTGTTCATCTCGGACTGGCGGATGGGCCCCGGCTGCCCCGCCCCCGGCCACACCCCCACCCCCGACGAGTCGGGCGTGCTGGATGACGGCGAGTTCAACGGCAGGACCATCTTTGGCGAGCAGCACCTGCCCGGCACCACCACCCTCATCAAGGAGTGGTTCAACCGCCACCTCATCCTGCGCGCCAACCCCACCCCCGCCTATATGGCCGACTGGCTCAACCAGCTGCACGCCGTCGCGGAAGAGTGCGAGCACTTCGTCCCGGTGCAGGTGGCCTCCAACTCCCGCAATGAGAACGGCGAGGTGGTCTTTGGAATGAACGACGCCTCCGGCGTCTTCGCCACCTGGCCCGGCACCCTGGGCATCGCCGCCGCCGTCCTGGGCGAGGAGGGCGACCTGACCCTGGTGGACAAGTTCGCCGACTGCGTCCGGCGGGAGTGGGGCGCCTGCGGCCTGCGCAAGGGCTACATGTACATGGCCGACTGCGTCAGCGACCCCCGCTGGCAGCGCACCTTCGGCACCTTCGGCGAGGACCCCGAACTGATCGAGAAGATCTTCGAGCGCCTCATCCCCGGCATCCAGGGCGGGCCGGACGGCGTCACCAAGGACGGCGTCTCGATGACGGTCAAGCACTTCCCCGGCGGCGGCGCGCGTGAGAACGGCTTCGACCCCCACTACGCCGCCGGCCAGTGGAACGTCTACGCCACCGAGGGCTCGCTGCAGAAGTACCACATCCCCACCTTCCGCCCGGCGGTCAAGTACCGCGCCGCCTCCATCATGCCCTATTACTCCAAGCCTGCCGCCGCCAAGAGCGCCCCCCAGACCGACTGCGACGGCGCGCCGCTGCGGATGGACCCCTACGGCTTTGCCTACAACAAGGTGTTCATCGACGGCATCCTGCGCGGGCAGATGGGCTTTGCGGGCTACATCAACTCGGACACCGGCATCACCCACAACATGAGCTGGGGCGTCGAGGCGCTGGACGTACCCGAGCGGATCGGCTTTGCGGTCACCCAGTCCGGGGTGGACCTGATCAGCGGCCTGTTCGACAACGCCGAAGGGCGCGAAGCCTATGACCGCGCCGCCAACGGCTATTACGACACCCACCCGGTGCCCGAAGGGTTCAAAAAAGAGGACCTGGTGCTGACCGACGAGAGCCTGGACCGCGCCGTCGCCCGCACCCTGACCGAGCTGTTCCAGCAGGGCATGTTCGAGAACCCCTACGCCGACCCCGCCCACGCCGAAGCGGTGGTGGCCAACGAGGACGACTGGAAAGAGGCCGCCCTCGTCCACCGCGAGAGCGTCGTCCTGCTGAAAAACCAGGACCACACCCTGCCCCTGACCACCGACAAGCTGTCGGGCGCCAAGGTCTACGCCGAAGCCTTCGCCAAAGACGCCGAGAAGGGCGCCGCCGCCACCAAAGCCCTGCGGGAGATGATCGCCCGGTTTGAGATCCACCTCACCGACGACCCCGCCGAGGCCGACTACGCCATCCTGATGGTCAGCCCCTCCTCCGGCGCTTATTTCAGCGCCACCCCCGGCTACCTCGAGCTGGACATCTGCGAGGACAAGACCGTCCACGACGTGGGCGCCGACGGCAAGCCCCTGCCCGCCACCCACACCGAGACCACCCTCGCCGGGGCCAGGCGGATCCCCGCCATCGCCGCGGCGGTCCATGCCCACGGCGGCAAGGTGGTGGCCAACATCAACTTCCCCCTGGCATGGATGGTGGGCAACGTCGAGCCCTACGCCGACGCCCTGACCGCCGGCTTCGACACCTACCCCTCGGCCACCCTGGACGTGCTGTTCGGCCGCTTTGCCCCCATCGGCAAACTGCCCATCACCCTGCCCCGCGGCGACGAGGTGCTGGCTGTCAACGCCGACGGCATCTGCGCCAGCCCCAACGACGTCCCCGGCTTTGCCAAGGACCAGTACATGGACGATGCCCTCAAGGACGAAAACGGCAAGGCCTACGCCTACCGCGACGCCGCCGGCCACTACTACGAGCTCGGCTTCGGCCTCGGCTACTGAGACGGCTGCACCGGCTGCAAAGGAGACATCATGCAGAAAAACGTACTGAACACCGACCTTTCCGGCAAAGTCGCCGTGGTCACCGGGGCGGGCGGGGTGCTCTGCTCCGACATGGCCAAGACCCTGGCCCGCGCCGGGGCCAAGGTTGCCCTGCTCAACCGCACCCTGTCAAAAGCCCAGGTCCACGCCGACGCCATCGTCGCCGGGGGCGGCGTCGCCAAAGCCTACCAGTGCAACGTCCTGGTCGAGAACGACTGCAAGGTCACCGCCCAGGCCGTGCTGGAGGACTTCGGCCCCTGCGACATCCTGGTCAACGGCGCGGGGGGCAACAGCGCCAAGGCCAACACCGACAAGGAGTTCTACGAGCCGGGCGACATCGACGACTCGACCCTGCAGACCTTCTTCACCATCTCGCCCGAGAATGTCTCGAGCGTTTTGGAGCTGAACTTCCTGGGCACCCTGCTGCCCACCCAGGTGTTCGCCAGGCAGATGCTGGGCCGCCCCGGCTGCTGCATCGTCAACATTTCCAGCATGAACGCCTTCACCCCGCTGACCAAGATCCCCGCCTACTCGGGGGCCAAGGCCGCCGTCTCCAACTTCACCCAGTGGCTGGCGGTGCACTTCAGCAAGGAGGGCATCCGGGTCAACGCCATCGCCCCGGGCTTCTTCGTCTCGGAGCAGAACGCCCGCCTGCTCTACAATGAGGACGGCACCCCCACCCCCCGGGCCGAAAAGATCCTGGCCGGCACCCCCGCCGGCCGGATGGGCCGCCCCGAGGAGCTGGAGGGCGCGCTGCTCTTCCTTGTGAACAACGAGGCTGCCGGCTTCATCAACGGCATCGTCCTGCCGGTGGACGGCGGCTTCCAGGCCTATTCGGGGGTCTGAGCGCCCACAAAATCAAACCCACCCCACGCCCTCCCGCGCGTTCTTTCAAAACGTGAAACGCCCGGGAGGGCTTTTCTGCGCCCCAGCGCAAAAAGGCCCGCCGGGCCAAACGGCGGGGCGGGTCTTGCGTTCTGATCAGGTTCAGACGGCCGGGACGTAGCCGGCGGCGCGGATGCAGTCGACGCCGGCGTCGGTGGACAGCCAGTCGTACAGCTGCCGCTCGGGACTGTCGGGGGCGGCCGACGCCCGGATGACGGCGTAGAAGTCGTTGCACAGCGGGTAGCTCTGGTCGGCGATGGTCTCATTGGTGGGGGCCACATCCTCCACCCGCAGCAGCCGCAGCCCCGGCTGGTTGTACATCTGGTCGATGTAGTAGTAGACCGAAAAGCCGATGGCGCTGGCGCTGTTGTTGTAGGCGGCGATGCTGTCCACAAGGCCGCCCATGCTGGCGGGGGCCAGCTCGGTGGGGGCGTCCATCAATGCGCCGCCGGCGATCAGCAGCTTTTCAAACAGGGCCTGGCTGCCGCTGTCCTCGCCCCGCTGGAAGGCCACGATGGGCGCGTCGGCCCCGCCCACCTCCTTCCAGTTGGTGACGCGGCCGGCGTAGATCTCCCGCAGCTGCGCGAGGGTCAGGCTCTCGACGGGGTTGGCGTCGTTGACGATAAAGACCAGCGCGTCCCGGCCCACCGCCTTCTGTTCAAGGTCGGCGCCGGCGGCGGCCAGCTCTTCTTTCACATAGTCGGGGGCCTCGTAGACAAGCAGCATATCGGTGCTGGTGTCGTCGTAGACCCCCATGGCCTCCCAGGCGTAGGCGGTGGTGCTGACCGCCACCACGCTCTCGGCCTCGATGAGGGGGACGCCGGTGGTCCGGGCCATCATCTGTGCGATGAGGGGGATGCAGGCGGTGGAGCCGTCCACCCCGGGGAACTGCTCGGGGGTGAGGAAGGGCTCGGCCGCCCCGCCGTCCGGCTCGGCTTGAGAAGCGGCGGAGCTGGCCGGCCCCGTCTGCTCACTCGACTGCCCGCCCGGCTGTTCACCAGGCTGTTCAGACGAACTGCTGCCCGCCGGGGCGCAGCCTGCCAGCAGCCCGGCTGCGGCAAGCCCCGCCGCCGCCAGAAAGCTGCGGCGGCTGATCTTGCTGTGGTGTGCGCTGCGCATGATGGTACCTCCTTGTGTTACCAGCCATAGCCCTCGTCGTCGCCGAGGGCGGTAAAGACGCTCTCACGGTAGAGCCACTCGCCCGCAAGGTCCATGTACCCCCGCTCGTAGCCGCGGCGGGCGCTGAACACCCCGTCGGGCAGGCCGTAGGCCGACACATCGGCCAGGCCGCTCAGGATCACATGGCCGTGGGCGTCCACGATGTCATAGAGCAGGCCGCTGCGCCCGGGGGTGAACCGCGGCGCGGCGTAGACCGGGCCGTCGGGGCCGGCGGTCAGCTCGTTCAACCGCTGATAGCCGGTGCCGGCGGTGTCGTACAGCAGGCCGGAGGCATCGTACAGCCGGCAGACGCCCTCGGGGTTGGCCGCATCGATGACGCTCAGCAGGGCGACGCCGTCCCGCACGCCAAGGACCGACACCCAGGCGCCCTCCTCGTCGCGGATGCTCTCCAGCCCGGTGGCCACTTCGGTCCGGGCGCCGTCCGGCGCGCGCAGCACCAGCCGGCCGTCGGCCAGCAGGATGGCGGCCTCCTCGCCGTTGGTGGTGTCGGTCCCGTACTGGAAGAGCAGCTCGCTGCGCCCGTCGCTGACCATGGTCAGCGCGCCGTCCTCGTCTGCCACCAGGGCAAGGTCGGGCCGCCACCAGGCGCACCGCCCGCCGTAGACCGCCAGCGGCTCAGGGTCCGCGAGGGTGCGGACGACGTATTCGCCCTCCCCTTCGGCATAGCAGATGGTGTCGGGCCCGCAGAAGGTGATGAAGCGGGGCACCACCTCCCCGGTGTCGGGGATGTACAGGTCGGTGAACCAGTTGTCGGTGGCGTCTTCGTACCGCTGGATGGCCACGCACCGGCTCAGCCCGTCGTCGTCATAGGCGCGGTAGGCGTAGGCCCCCTCGATGCGGGCCAGCTCCGCCCCGGCGGCAAGGTCGTACAGCACCGCCGCGCTGCCCTCCAGGCTGCCGGCGCCGGGGTCGGTGTTGACCGTCAGCACCGCCCGCCCATCGCCGACGGGGATGCAGCCGGTCGCATCGGCCGGCAGGGGGATCTCGCTGCCGTCGGCAAGGTCGACCAGCCGGCAGCCGGCCGGCCCGCCGGGGCCGTAGTCCACCCCGTAGCCCCCCGGCGTAAGGGCCAGCAGCCCCTCGGCGATGTCCGCCCGCCAATCGCCGGCGCCATCCCAGAGCAGCGCCCCGCCGGCGTCGCAGACGGCGGTGCGCCGCCCGCCGTCCGGGCCGTTGTAGCCCAGCTGCCAGCCCACCGGGTCGTCGGCGCCGGGGCTGTTCAGCAGGGTGATGCTCTCGGAGGGGTCGGCGCGGTAGATCAGCTCCGCCCCCCGCAGCAGGCTGCCCCCGCCGTTGCTGTTCAGGTCGTAGAGATAGCGCAGCACCCCGTCGTCGAGAGGGTTCGCGGCGTCGGTCTGCGCCGCCCCGCCCGACGCGGCTTCGCTCGATGCCGCTCCGCTCGATGCTGCTTCGCTTGAGGCGGCCTCGCTCGACGCCGCGCTGTCTGCGGGCGGCAGGGCGGGCGCGCAGCCGGCCAGCAGCCCGGCCGCCAGGCCCAACGCCAGCAGGGCGGCCCATCTCTGGTTGTATCGTTCTTTCATACGCTCTCACCTCGTCAGTCGGCCAGGATATGGCCTTGCACTTTGAATACGGTCCTGTCCGCTTTATTATTGCATGCAGCCGCCGGCTTTGGTGTGACAAAAAGGCCCCCGCCGTCCGTCGAAGGGACAGCGGGGGCTTATGACCGTGTTACTTGCGCCAGGATTCAAAGTCGCTGCGGACCCGCAGGCGGCTCATGGCCCGGGCGAGGTTGTACTGCGCGATGCGGTACTCCTGGATGCTGCGCTTTTGCAGAATCTCTTCCTTGGCCTCGTCGGCGGCGCGGCGGGCACGGTTGGCGTCGATCTCCTCGGGGCGCTCGGCGGTGTCCACCAGGACGAGGACGTCGTTGTTCTCGATCTTGATCAGCCCGGAGGAGACGGCGGCGATCTTCTCCTCACCGTCGCCGCCGGCGGGGCGGTAGTGCAGCTCGCCGGGCGCGACGGCCGAGATCATGTTGTCGTGGTAAGCCTGCACCCCGAAGGAACCGCCGTCGGGGCAGGGCACCACCAGGTTCTCGCATTCGCCCTCAAAGAACATGTCGTCGGCGGCCAGAATGCGCAGGTGGAATGCGTTCATCACACCTCACCTGCCTCGATCTTTTTGGCCTTCTCGACCACGTCGGCGATGGTGCCCACGTTGAAGAAGGCGGCCTCGGGGTACTGGTCCATCTGGCCGTCCACGATGGCGGCAAAGCCCTTGACCGTCTCGCTCAGCGGGACGTAGACGCCGGGGATGCCGGTGAACTTTTCGGCCACATGGGTGGGCTGCGAGAGGAACCGCTGCACCTTGCGGGCGCGGCTGACCGTTTTCTGGTCCTCCTCGCTCAGCTCGTCCATGCCGAGGATGGCGATGATGTCCTGCAGCTCGCGGTACTTCTGCAAAATCTCCTGCACCTTGCGGGCGACGCGGTAGTGCTCTTCCCCGACGATGTCGGGCTCCAGGATGCGGGAGGTGGACTCCAGCGGGTCGACGGCGGGGTAGATGCCCTGCTCGACGATCTTGCGGCTGAGGACGGTGGTGGCGTCCAGATGGGTGAAGGTGGTGGCGGTGGCCGGGTCGGTCAGGTCGTCGGCGGGGACATAGACCGCCTGCACCGAGGTGACCGAGCCCTCTTTGGTGGAGGTGATCCGCTCCTGCAGCTCGCCCATCTCGTTGGCCAGGGTGGGCTGGTAGCCCACGGCGGAGGGCATCCGGCCCATCAGGGTGGATACCTCGCTGCCCGCCTGGACAAAGCGGAAGATGTTGTCGATGAACAGCAGCACGTCCTTGTGGGCCTCGTCCCGGAAGTGCTCGGCCATGGTCAGCCCCGACAGGGCCACCCGCATCCGGACGCCGGGGGACTCGTTCATCTGCCCAAAGACCAGGGCGGTCTTGTCGGCGATGCCCGACTCGTTCATCTCACGCCACAGGTCGTTGCCCTCGCGGCTGCGCTCGCCCACGCCGGTAAAGACCGAGTAGCCGTTGTGGCTGGTGGCGACGTTGTAGATCAGCTCCTGGATCAGGACGGTCTTGCCGACGCCGGCGCCGCCGAACAGGCCGATCTTGCCGCCCTTGGCGTAGGGCTCCAGCAGGTCGATGACCTTGATGCCGGTCTCGAGGATCTCGACGGCGGGGTTCTGCTCTTCAAAGGGCGGGGGCTTGCGGTAGATGCTCTTGACCGGGGTGGAGGCGGGCAGCGCCTCGCCCCCGTCGATGGGCTGGCCCAGGACGTTGAACATCCGGCCCAGCACCCCGTCCCCCACCGGCACCTGGATGGTGTGGCCCGGGGCGCTGACCGCCATGCCGCGGGCCAGCCCCTCGCTGCCCGCCAGCATGACGCAGCGGACGGTGTGGGCGTCCATGTGCTGGGCGACTTCCATCACCCGCTCGCCGCCGGCGGCGCCCCCCACCGTGACGGTGAGGGCTTCGCGGATGCGGGGCAGGGGCGGGGCGTCGAAGGTCACGTCCACCACCGGGCCCGATACCTGTATGATTTTACCTGTATTCAAGTGGGTCACACATCCTTTCGTGCATTATGGGCGGCGGCCTCCCGCTTATGGCGCTGGGCCTTGGCGCCCGCCGACACCTCGGTGATCTCGAGGGTGATGGCCGACTGCCGCACCCGGTTGTACTGCAGGCTGAGCTCGTCCAGCAGCCGCTGGGCGTTCTCGTTGGCGGCGTCCATGGCGGTCATGCGGGCGTTCTGCTCGCTGCAGAAGCTGTCGATCAGGGCGCTGTAGATGAAGCCCGAGACATAGCTCTCGATCATGTTGTCCAGCACCGTCACCATGTCGGGCATGAAGTCGAACCGGTCGGAGGCGTGGTCCTCGTCGGCCGAGGCGAAGTGGGCCCGGTGGAAGGGCAGCAGCCGGGTGCTCTTGGCCGCCGCGGCCAGGCTGCTGGCCATGTCGGTGTAGACGATATAGATCTTGCGCCACTGCCCACGGTTGAAGCCGTCCAGCAGGATGGCGCTGATCTCTCTCGCGCGCTGCAAGGTGGGGTTCTGGGCCGTATACAGAAAGCTTTGCTCGATGGGGATGCGGTGCTGGGTGAAGTAGTGGCGGCCGTACTCCCCGACCACGAACAGCTTGCAGCTGGGGTGGCCCTGCAGCACCTTCATCGTCTCCTTGACGGCGTTCTGGTTGTAGGCGCCGGCCAGGCCCTTGTCCGCGGTGATGACCAGGCAGGCGTAGGGCCCGCCCTTGATGTCGTCCTCGTTGGGGGGGTAGAAGTAGCGGCTGCGTATGTCGCTGGAGGTGCGGAAGATCCGCTTGATCTCGGCCTGCAGCGCCTCGAAGTAGGGCCGGGTGTGGGCCAGGTCCTCGCGGGCGCGGCGCAGCTTGGTGGAGGAGATCAGGTACATGGCGTTCGTGATCTTCTGGGTCTGGCGGACGCTCTCGATCCGGTCTTTGATCTCTTTGGTGCTGGCCATATCACTGCCCCTTCTTCTGGTACTCCGCCACGAAGGCCCGCGCCAGGTCGATGATCTGCTGGCGGTCGTCGTCGCTGAGCAGCCCGGTGGAGTCGATCCGCTGGCAGAGGTCTGCGTCCTTCTCGGCGAACCAGGCCAGCATCTCCTGCTGGGCGGCGTTGATCTTTGCCGCGGGGATGTCCTGCAGCACATGGGCCAGGGCTGCCACCAGGGTGATGACCTGCTCGTGCTGGGCCAGGGGGTGGTACTGCTTTTGGCGCAGCAGCCGCATCAGGCCCTGGCCGTAGGTCAGCTGCCGCTTGGTGGCCTCGTCCAGGTCGCTGGAGAACTGGGTAAAGACCTCCATCTCGCGGTACTGGGCCAGGTCCAGACGCATGGCGCCGGCAGCCTTCTTCATGGCCTTGGTCTGGGCGTCACCGCCCACGCGGGAGACCGACAGACCGACGTTGACCGCCGGGCGCTGCCCCGCGAAGAAGAGGCTGCTCTCCAGAAAGAGCTGGCCGTCGGTGATGGAGATGACGTTGGTGGGGATATAGGCCGACACGTCGCCGGCCT
>DWXX01000017.1 GCA_019118985.1 Candidatus Faecalibacterium faecipullorum | reverse complement strand
TCGAGCATGTGCTCGTTGATCCAGCTGCCGGCCGGGATGTCCTGTTTGGCATAGCCCAGCACCACCCCGTACCGGATGATCTCGCCCCCGGCGGGGATGTCCCGCAGCGCGATCTTGTGCGCCTGGGGGATAGCCTCCCGAGTGACGAGCCCGGGCTGCACCTGCGCCCCGGCGGGCAGGTCGTGCACCGCCACGGCTACGTTGTCCATGTCCTGGATGCGGATGATCTTGGGGGACTCATTTGCCATTGCTGCAACACTCCTTTGAATTGATGGCAGGCCCGGCGGGCGCTGCTCCACTGACTGGATTGTAGCACGGCGGGGCCGGGCGGGGCAATGTCGATTCTGCACAACGCCTTCAGAGCAAAATGGGGCAGTTCCCACAAAGGCCGCCCCATCTTGCAGAAACGCTCCATCCGCATTTCAACCTTGCAACGCCGCTGCAATACCCCGACAAAAAACGCCGCGCCCCGGCCCCAAGGGCCAAAGGACGCGGCGTCCGCCGTCTGTCCGCGCGGTGCCGCGCTTTACAGCATATAGACGTACATGACGATATAGTGGCAGAGGCTGCCCGCCATCACGAACAGGTGGAAGATCTCGTGCAGGCCGAAGTTGGGGTGCCGGCGCTCAAAGCCGGGGTGCTTGCAGGCGTAGATCACCCCGCCGGCGGTGTACAGCAGCCCGCCGGCCAGCAGCCACCCAAAGCAGGCGGCGGGCAGGCAGTTCAAAAGCTGCGGCAGGGCAAAGACGCAGGCCCACCCCATGGCGATATACAGCACCGCCGACACCCACTTGGGGCAGTGGACCAGGGCGAACATGCACCCCGCCCCCAGCAGCGTGCAGCCCCAGATGACGGCCAGCAGCACGCCCCCCGCCAGCGGCGGCAACGCCAGCAGGCAGACCGGGGTGTAGCTGCCGGCGATGAGGACAAAGATCATGGTGTGGTCCAGCTTTTTCAGCAGCGGTTCGTACCGGCTGCCGGCGGGCACGGTGTGGTAGGCGGCGCTGGCGGCATAGAGGGCCACCAGGCTGAGGGCGTAGACCGTCATGGCAAAGACGGCCAGCGGTCGGCCGGTCTGCCCGGCTTTGATCAGCAGGGGCACCCCCGCCCCGCCGAAGCCCACCGCCCCCATGAAATGGGTCAGCGCGCTGGCCGGGTCCTTGATGAAGAAGGTGTGGCGGCGCCGGGCCGCGGCGTTGGTGAAGGCTTCCATCTGGCACTCATCCTTTCCTCAGGCATACAGTCAACCCTTGCACATGGTTTTGAATAACTTGTTAGATGGTACTATACACCCACGACGTCAAAAAGTCAAGAGGTAAATTGTGAAAACTGCCCACACCCCGCGCCGTTGCCCCACAGCAAAAGGCCCCCGCCTCTCACGGGAGAGACGGGGGCCTGCTTTGCATGGGTCGTTCGGTTTACTTGACGGTGTGGTAGCCGTCGGGGTTGTTCTTCTGCCAGTTCCAGCTGTCGGCGCACATGTCGTCGATGCCGTACTCAGCCACCCAGCCCAGCTCACGCTTTGCCTTGGAGGGGTCGGCGTAGCACTCGGCGATGTCGCCGGGGCGGCGGGCTTCGATGACATAGGGCAACTCTTTGCCGCAGGCCTTCTCAAAGGCGTGCAGCACTTCCATCACACTGTAGCCCTTGCCGGTGCCCAGGTTGCAGACGAACAGCCCGCAGCCGGTCTCCAGCTTGCGGATGGCGCAGACATGGCCGCGGGCCAGGTCCACCACATGGATGTAGTCCCGCACGCCGGTGCCGTCGGGGGTGGGGTAGTCGTTGCCAAAGACGTGCAACTTCTCCAGCTTGCCCACCGCCACCTTGGCGATGTAGGGCATGAGGTTGTTGGGGATGCCGTTGGGGTCCTCGCCGATGAGGCCGGACTTATGGGCGCCGATGGGGTTGAAGTACCGCAGCAGCGCCACGTTCAGGGTGGGGTCGGCCTTGCAGACGTCGGTCAGGATGCGCTCGTTGAACACCTTGGTGGTGCCGTAGGGGTTGGTGGTGTTGCCGGTGGGGAAGTCCTCGGTGATGGGCACCGTGGCGGGGTCGCCGTAGACCGTCGCCGACGAGCTGAACACGAAGTTGTGGCAGTCGTGCCGGCGCATGACGTCCAGGATGGTCAGGGTGGTGCCGAGGTTGTTGGTGTAGTACTCGATGGGCTTCTTGACGCTCTCGCCCACCGCCTTGTACGCCGCAAACTGGATGACCGCGGTGATGTCGGGGCAGGCGCTGAAGATGCCCTCCACCTGCGCCTTGTCGGTCAGGTCCGCCTCAAAGAAGCGGAAGTCCTTGCCGGTGATCTGCTTGATGCGGTCCAGCACAATGGGGCAGGCGTTGTAATAGTTGTCCGCCACCACGATGTCATAGCCCGCGTCCAACAGCTCGACGCAGGTGTGGCTGCCGATATACCCGGCGCCGCCCGCTACCAAAATTGCCATACAAAACCATCCTCTCGATATAGTCAAAGTTGCCCTGCCGGGGCCGTGGCGCCCCGGCGCTTCTTACCTACAGGATACCGCATCCGGGCCGCCGGTTCCATATCCGGGGCGGGCGGGCGCATACATTTTTGTTGCATCTGCCGCGCGCAGCGGATGGGCGCACGCCGTTTTTATAAAAAGCCGCATGCAGAATGGTCGCCATGGCGGCGCGCTCAGATCACGCCGCACTGCTTGCCGGTGAAAAAGCGCAGCGTGTTCGACACCCTGAACACCTTGCCCGCCCGCAGCACGGTGGTGGGGAACTCGGGGTGGGACGGGCTGCAGGGGAAGTGCTCGGTCTCCAGAGCAAAGCCCCCGTACTTGACCATGGGGCGCAGCCCCTTGCCGGGGGTGGGGCAGTCCTGTAAAAAGTTGCCGGTGTACAGGTGGACCCCCGGCTGGGTGGTGTAGACCTTCATGCTGATGTTGCTCTCGTCGCAGGTGGCCCATGCGCAGATGCTCTGCCGCGCGCCGGCCCGCGGGCGGTCGATGACATAGCAGTGGTCGTAGCCGCCGCCGGCCAGGCGGGTCTGCTCGCACCCGGGGTCGAGGTCACGCCCGATGGCCTTGCCCTTGGTGAAGTCCATCGGGGTGCCCGCCACCGGCAGGATACGCCCGGTGGGGCAGGTGTCGGCCCGGCTCTCGAGGTAATTGGAGGCGAACAGCTTGAGCCGCTGGTTCAGCACCGTGCCGCCGCCGCTGAGGTTGAAGTAGGTGTGGTTGGTCAGGTTGACCACCGTGTCGGCGTCGGAGGACACCCGGTAGTCCATCCGGAAGGCGTTGTCCGGGGTGAGGGTGTAGCGCACCGCGATCTTCATGCTGCCGGGGAAGCCCTCTTCCCCGTCGGGGCTCTCAGCTTCCAGCAGCAGGGTGTCCCCAAAGGCTTTGACGCTGTAGATCTTGCGGGCAAAGCAGCCATGCAGGTGGTTGGGCCCGTCGTTGGCCTCCAGCTGATAGGTCTTGCCGTTGAGGGTGAAGGCCGCCCCCTCGATGCGGTTGGCGTACCGCCCCACGAAGGCGCCGCAGAAGGTCGCGGTGTCCATCTCGTATTCCTGCATGGTGTCGTGGCCCAGCACCACATCCACCGGGCCGCGCTTGGCGGGCACCACGATGCTGCGGATGACCGCCCCCCAGTCCAGCACGCTGACCGTCAGGCCGCCCGGGTTTGAGAGGATGTATTCATTGACGGCCTCGCCGCTGTGGGTAAAGCCGAAGAGCCGCGTCTCGATCTTAGCCATTTCCTATCCACCTCCAGAAGGGCCCCGCCGCAGCATGCGGGCCCAGTCAGGGTTTTATTTCTATTCTCTATCATTATATCACAAAAAGACGGTATTTGCAGGAAATTCTTTTGGTGTGCAAGTACAATTTTCGCAGCTTTCTTTGGTGATTCCTACAGCAAACCCACAAAAAGGCCCCCGCCTGTCTGCAAAAGGCGGGGGCCGGGGGATGCGGATGCGCGGTTATGCTTCGGGCTGGGGCTTGCCGGGCCCGTTCTGCTGCGCGAGGAACTCGGCTGCGTCGTCGGGGACGTCGTCGAGGTCCTCCTCGCTGCCGATGTCGATGACCTTGGGCATGCCGCGGAAGAAGATCTCGTACATCATGGGCACGATGTACAACGTCATGAAGGTGGCGTAGGTCAGGCCGCCGATGATGACGATGGCCATGCTGCTCATCAGCTGGCTGGCCATGTCGTCGCTGAACAGCACCATCACCATGCCGAGGATGGTGGTCAGGGCGGTCATCAGGATGGGGCGCATACGGGTCTTGCCGGTGGCGACGAGGGCCGCGCGGCGGTCCATGCCGCCCAGGCGGAGCTGGTTGGTGTAGTCCACGAAGAGGATGCCGTTGTTGACGACGGTGCCCATCAGGACGATGAAGCCCATCAGGCTCATCAGGCTGAGCTGCTCGCCGATGGCAAGCAGGCCGATCATGCCGCCGGTGAAGGCCAGCGGGATGGTGAACAGGACGATGAAGGGGCTCATCAGGCTCTGGAACTGGGCCACCATGACCAGGTAGACGAAGGGCAGCGCCAGCGCCAGCCACTGGAACATCTGGGCCATGATGTCGTTGACGTTGCTGGTCTCGCCGCTGAGGGAGACGCTGTACCCGTCGGGCAGCGCGCCGGAGGCCGACCACTCGTCCAGCTTGGCCTGCAGCTGCCGGGCCTGCACGGTGGTGTTGTAGCCGTCCAGGGTGTCGGCGGTGACGGTCAGGCAGCGGGTCTGGTCCTCGCGGCTGATCGAGTCGGGGGTGGTGCCGTAGGTGATCTCGGCAAACTCACGCAGGGTGTGCACTTCAGCCACCTCGCTGCCGTCGGCGGCGATGTTGGTGGTGTTGAAGGTCATGTCCATCATGTTCTCGACGGTCAGCGGGTCGAGGTCGTCCACCACGCGGACGGTCATGCTCTCACCGTTGATGTTGATGGTGGTCGAGTCGGTGGAGGTGGTCAGCCGGGCCGCGATGGCCTGGTATGCCTGGGCCACCGTCAGGCCGGCGGCGCGGGCCTTGTCCTTGTCGATGTGCAGCTCGATGGTGGCGTCGCCGGCGCCGAGGCCGGTGGATGCGTTGGCAAAGCCCTCGGTGCCGTCGATCATCTCGATGACGTCCTCGCTCAGGGCGGTCAGGGTGTCGAGGTCGGGGCCGTAGACGGTGACCGACAGGCCGCTGCCCAGCAGGCTGGTGATCTCAGAGATGCCGTCGATGGTGACGCTGCTCTCGCAGTCGTAGGCGGCCATCGCCTCTTCCAGGGCGGCGCCCACCCGCTCGGCGTCGGACGCGCCGGCGCCCTCCTCCAGCTTGATGTTATAGGCATAGGTGCCGTACCCGCTGGAGGTGGAGGACAGCAGACTGGCGATGTTGCTGCCCAGCATCCCGACGTCCACGCCGTAGATGGTGGTGTCGGTGGTGACGCCCACTTCGGCCACCTGGTCCATCCCCATGGTCATCTCGAGGATCTCCCCGGCCATGGCGTAGGACTCTTCCCGGGTCATATCGCTGGGGGTGGTGACCGACAGGCTCAGCTCGGTGCTGGAGACGTCGGGCAGCATCACCATGCCCATCACCGCCACGCGCCAGACGCAGAAGGCCAGCAGCACCACCGTCGCGCCGATGGGGGCGGCCTTGTGGTCGAGGCACCATTCCAGCGTCTCGCCGTACTTGTCCTGGATGCGGTCGAACCAGGGCCACTTCTTGGCCTGGGCCTCCTTCAGAATGGTGGAGGCCGAGGCGGGCACCACCGTGATGGCCACCAGCAGGGAGGCCATCAGGCAGTAGCCGATGGTCAGGCACATGGGCAGCATCAGCTCGCGGGTCAGCTGCTTGGTGAACACCACCGGCAGGAACACGCAGACCGACGTCAGGGTAGAGGACACGATGGAGGCAAAGACCTGCCGGGTACCCTGCACCGCAGCCCGGGGGGCGGCGACGCCGCGGGCCCGCAGGCGGTAGATATTCTCGATGACGACGATGGAGTTGTCCACCAGCATGCCGATGCCCAGCGACAGGCCGGCCAGGCTCATGATGTTCAGATCGATGCCGGTGAAGTACATCAAAACGATGGCGAACAGCACCGACAGCGGGATGCTGACGCCGACCACCAGGGTGGGCTTGGGGTCCTTGAGGAAGAGGGCCAAGATCAGGATGGCCAGCACCGCGCCCGACGCCATGCTGGTCAGGATGCTGGCGATCAGGACGGTGATATAGTTGCCCTGGTTGGACAGGACGCTGAAGTTCAGCCCCTCGAACCGCTCTTCCAGTTTGTCAAAGGCGGCCAGGCAGGCGTCCGAGACGGCGTTGGCCGAAGCGGAGGTGGACTTGTAGATGTTCAGCACCACCGCCTGCTCGCCGTTCAGCCGGGTGAAGGAAGAGGCGGCGTTGTCCACCACCATCACGTCGGCGACGTCGGACAGGTAGACGTCGGCCACACCCTCGACGTGCAGCAGCAGCGCGCCCTCCAGGTCGTCGATGCTGTCGTATTCCTCGCCGACTTTCAGCAGCCAGGAGTTGTCGTCCTTGTCGTCGATGTAGCCGGCCGGCATCGAGAAGTTCTGCGCGTAGATCAGCTGGCTGAGGATGTCGATGGTCAGCAGGTTGTTGACGTCCGCGTTGGCAAAGGCGCTGGCCTTGGCCTGCTCGTACTGCTCTTCATATTCATCGTACAGCTTCTGCCCCTCGTCCACCTGGCGCTGCGCCTCGGTGATCTGCAGGTAGGCTTCCAGCTGGGTCTGGCTCATCTCGGCGTAGACCGTCTCGAACTGGTCCAGCAGCTCGGGCAGCCGGTTGAGGGAATCGAGGACATCCTCCATGGTGCTGTAGACCACGTTCAGGCTCTCCTGGATCTGCAAAGTATCCAGCAGCTCGCCGGCGGTCGAGCCGGTGGCGCCGGTCTCGGCGTCCAGGCGCTGCTGCAGCTGCTGCAGCGCGATGGTCAGCTCGTCGGTCAGGTCGCGGATCTTGGTCATCACGTCGATCAGGTCGTTGATATCCCGCAGGCCGGTGTCGGCGATCTCGTCCATGATCTCGGCCAGGCCGTCCCGCACGTTGATCAGGGCCGCCTGGATCTCAGGCTCGTTGACAAAGGCGATCAGGTTGTCGATGGCGTCCATCAGGGTCTGCACCTTGTCCCGCAGCTCGGCGGTGGCTTCCGACACCATGCCGGCCACCCGGTCCATCACCCCCGAGGCAAAGACGTCGCCGAAGGTATCGATGGCCTGCTGCAGCTGCGCCTTGCCGTCGGCCAGCTGCTGCGCGGCTTCATCCAGCTGCTGCTTGGCGATGGCGAGCTGCTCGTCCACCTCTTCCAGCAGCAGGACGTTCAGGTCGTCGATCTTGTCCTGGTTGAGCTGCACCTGGATGTATTCTTCCACCAGGCCGGTGGCGGAAATGCTGGACACGCCCTCCTGCCGCTCCAGCTCGGGCAGGACGCTCTCGTCCAGAAAGTCGCTCAGCTCATAGATGTCGGCCCCCTCCCGGCCGACGGCCACCGTCATCAGGGACTGCATGTCCATGCTCAGCTCGAGGATGGAGGGGGTCAGGCAGATGTCGGGCAGGCTGTCGGCGTTCTGGTCGAGGGTGTTGGACACTTTGACCAGGGCGCTGTTCATATCGGTATCGGCCCCGAAGCTCAGCTGAACGATGCTGTAGTTCTCCGCCGAGGTGGAGGTGATGCTGGACACGCCCGCCACGGTGCCGAGGGCGCTTTCCAGCACTTCCGAGACCTCGGTCTCCACCTTTTCAGGGCTGGCGCCGGGGTAGACGGTGACCACCATCAGGTAGGGGGTGCTGATCTCGGGCAGCAGGTCGGTGCGCAGGTTGGTCAGCGACACAAAGCCCATCAGGAACACGATCAGCACCGCGACCAGCACGGTGAACGGTTTTTTTACGCTGTACTTTTCCATGAGTCTTCCCTTTTTAACATGCGCGGGCCCCCGCCGGGGCCGGCGTGATCTCAAGCGGCAGGCAGGTGCTGCCCCTGCCGCCGCGTGCAGCTTGAAAACGGACGGCCGGGCCGGTTTATTGCAGTCACGCCCCGATTTTTGTCCGCAGACGGGGAGTGGGCAGGCCGGGCAGTCTCTCCCCATTATACACGAAACAGCCGCGCTTGCAAGGGCCAAAATGTGATTTTTCCTCGGACGCTGCGTTAAATTTTTGTGCGGGGCATTTTTCCGATGGAAAAGCCGGCCCGCTTGTGCTATACTGTAATGATGACGGCCCACCGGCCGTATTGACACGACAAACCCATTTTTTATATAGATACCACAAGCGAGGTTACAGCACCATGAAACAGGCGATCGCCGTCCGTTTTGAAGAAAACGGCAAAGAAGAATATTTCGACCCCGCCGGCCTTGACGCCAAAGCGGGGGACTATGTGGTGGCCGACACCGCCAAAGGGGCCAGATGCGGCCAGGTGACCCGCGCCGCCGGGCCCACCGCCGACTATCTGCTGCCCAATCCCCTGCGCCCGCTGCTGCGTATGGCCGACAGCGTCGACATCCGCCGCGCCCGCCAGCGCCAGAACGAGGACAAGCGCGCCTGGCGGATCTGCCGGGAGTGCATCGACCGCCACGGCCTGGAGATGAAGCTGATCAAGGTCGAGTACGCCCCCGACCACTCCAAGGTGACCTTCTACTTCACCGCAGACGGCCGGGTGGACTTCCGCGACCTGGTCAAAGACCTGGCCGGGGCCTTCCACATGCGGATCGAGCTGCGGCAGGTGGGCGTCCGGGACGAGACCAAGATGATCGGCGGGCTGGGCCTGTGCGGCCAGCCCTTCTGCTGCAGCCGGTACCTGCGCAGCTTCCACCCGGTGTCCATCCGGATGGCCAAAGAGCAGGGCCTGTCTCTCAACCCCACCAAGATCAGCGGGGCCTGCGGGCGGCTGATGTGCTGCCTTGCCTACGAGCAGGACGCCTATGAGTACCTGAACAGCATCCTGCCCATGGTGGGCAGCACGGTGCGCACCCCCGAGGGCACCGGCACGGTGGTGGAGGTCAACCCCATCTCCAGCTATCTGCGGGTCCGCCTGGCCGGCGAGGAGGGCGCCGTGCTGATGAAGTACTTCAAGGCGTCGCAGTGCCGCTACATTTCGGGCGGCAAGCGCGCGCCCCGCCGCCCCGACCCCGACGACGACTACTCCGGCCTGCGGGACCCCGCCCCCGTCGTCGCCGAGGGCGCCCCCGAGGAATGAGGGAACGACCCCCGGGCCGCCCCTTGTGAATTTCGACGAAAAACACGCCGGTAAACCCCCGAAAGTTGGCGGACAGTTTTGTGCATTCAGCCAAAATCCTTCGTCTGACCGCCGGACGCGCACAGTTAGTCTTGCCTTTTCGGTTTGTCTTTGCTACAATCGGCACTAGGGACGGGCGTCTGCAAGGGGCCCGTCATAGAGAGGCTGGCTGCGGCCGTGCAGGAGCAAACCTCTGGGGGCTGCCGTCCCCCGCGACATACGTTAGGCACGGGTCGAAAGGAGAGTTCTACTTATGGCACACAAGGTTAGTGACGCATGCATCGGCTGCGGCGCCTGCGAGGGCGCCTGCCCCGTCGGCGCTGTGAAGGTCGAGGACGGCGTGGCCGTCGTTGACGCTGGCAGCTGCATCGACTGCGGCGCCTGCGAGGGCGCTTGCCCCACCGGCGCGATCACCGCTGAGTAAGCGGTTTCGCCACAAAGCAGACCGAAGGCGGGCCCGAAAGGGCCCGCCGTTTTTTGTGGGCGGCTTTCTCCCCTGTCTGCACAGGCTTTCGTTTGAGAAGCACTTTTTTCCACAACATCAATTTTTTGCAACGAAAAGCTCTCTCCGTCTATGGAATATTCAACTGAGATACTGTATAATAAGACCAGCATCTACTGCAGCCGGGCGCACCGGTTCGGCACCGACGCGCTTTTGCTGGCCCGCTTTGCGCGGCCGCGGCGGGG
>DWXX01000016.1 GCA_019118985.1 Candidatus Faecalibacterium faecipullorum | reverse complement strand
TGCGACGGGTCCGGGAATGTACACACAAAAGGCGCTGCGAGTCGGAGGTGACTCACAGCGCCACAGCTGTTCATGGATACATTATAGCGGCCCGGCGGCCAAAATACAATAGACAAAACGCACGATTTTGCCCCGGCGCGCCGCCGCCTTTTCAGCCAAACGCTCGGAAGGCGCCGCCGGCGGCGGGCGTCAGTGCCGCCTGCGGGGTTTGGCGTAGGCGCTGAAAAAGCCGAAGGCGGTGCCGCAGATGCCGCCGACGATGTGCATGAAGTTGGCCACGTTGTCCTGCACGAAGAGGATGGCGTAGATCTGGTCCCCCAGGTAGAGGGCCGCCACCAGCAGCATGGTGACCGGGATGCCCCCGGTGCCCCCCGACAGGGAGGACAGCATGATCAGCATGAACACGATGCCCGACGCGCCCAGCAGCGCCACCCCCGGGAAGAGCAGGCACTGCAGCAGCCCCGACACAAAGGCGGTCAGGACGATGGCCTTCAGCAGGGGCAGGCTGCCGTATTTTTCCTCCATCGGGGGGCCGATGACCAGGAACAGCAGCATGTTGCTGAGGAAATGCTCGAGGTCGGCGTGGCCCAGCACATGGCCGAACAGCCGTATGTAAAACAGCGGGTCGGCCAGCGAGGACCGGTAGACGCAGAACAGGTGGGTGGTGGTCCAGCCGTTTGTGGCGCCGTCCAGCGCGAGGGCCGCCAGACAGAGCAGGAAAAAGGTCAGCACCACCGGCGAATTGTACTGGAAGCTGATGCGGAATTTGGCGTGTTTCGTAAAGACCGGCTCCTTTCAGGGTGGGGGCGGTGGATGTCTTGCGTGGGGTGCGGGCGTCTCAGACCAGCTCGATGCACTGTTTGCCGGTGATGTGGTCGGGGCCGAGGGCCTGCCTGCCGCGGCGGATGGCGGGATACACGATGGGATTCCTCCTTTGGTTTTGTTTGGGGTATCGGGGCGTCAGCGGCCCCGGGTGCGCTCCCAGTATTCGCCCATGCTCTGGCCGGGCTGCCCGGTGACCTCGTTCTCGAGGTAGTCCGCAAGGGCGGCGGTGGGGGGCGCCCACGCCTCGGCGTCGGCGATGGCGGGGTATTCGATCTCGGCGTACCAGAAAGCGCCGGGCTGCCCGGCGTCTACATGGTTGACCTCCAGATGGCTGCCGTCGGGCAGCAGGTAGGTGCGGCGGACCTTCTCGATCAGGGGGCGGGTGATGATCCTGCCCGCCAGGTCGTCGAAGAGCTCCTTGTCGATGGGGCGCTCGATCTCCTCCCGGGCGAGGCCGCCCGCCGACTTGAAGCAGAGCACCCAGGCGGTCTCGCCGCCGGTCCTGGCTTCCTCCCGGATGCGGACGGTGGGCCGCACGCTGATGTAGCCCTGCCGCATGGCGTATTCTTCCACAAGGGGCAGCCCGGCGGGCCAGCCCTCTACCATCCATTTGCGCTCGATCTCCATAGGGCGCGTCCCTCCTTGCAGGTTTTGTCAGGTGTTAGTGTTGTCCGCCCCGCCCCGGATATACACGGTGGTGGAGGGGAAGGCGAAATCCAGCCCGTCGGCCCGGACGATGTCCATCAGCGCGAGGTTGAGGTCGTTGCGCATCCGGTAGAATCTGCCGGCGTCGGCGGTGCGGACATAGGCCGACACCAGCAGGTCGATGCTGGACGCGCCGAAGCCGCTGACCTCCACGATGACCGAGTCCTCATAGGTGTGGGGGCTGGCGGCCAGCATGGCGCGCAGGTCCTCCATCAGACGCTCCAGCTGGGCGCGGGTGGCGCCGTACTCCACCCCCAGGGTGAAGCGGTAGAGACGCTTGGTGCGCTGGGTGCCGTTGTTGATGGTGGCGGCGCAGACGTCGCTGTTGGTCAGGATATACAGGGAGTTGTCCAGCGCCCGCACCCGGGTGGAGCGGAAGCCGATGTCCTCCACCGTCCCCTCTACGTCGCCGATCACCACCCAGTCCCCGATCTGGAAGGGGCGCTCGACCAGCAGCATCACCCCGGCGAAGAGGTTGCCCGCGGTGTCCTGGGCGGCCAGCGAGAGGGTCAGGCCGACCAGCCCCGCGCTGGTGATAAGGCCGGTGACCGGCAGCCCCAGCTCCTGCGCGGCCATCAGGATGCCCAAAATGAACACCACCACTTTGTACACCTTGACAAGGACGCTCTGCAGGGTCTTGTTGGCGCGCAGCTCGTCCCGCGTGCCCGCGAGCAGCAGCCCGGTCAGCGCCGAGGCCCCGTACAGCCCCTGGGTCAGCAGCAGGATGAGAGCAAAGCGGAACACCTTGAGCAGGAAAACGCGCGCCCCCGCCGCGGCCCACGGCAGGGAGGCCAGGGCCAGGTACAGCCCGGCGGCAAGGGCCATCCGGGCCGCCGGGCGGGCAAAGCTGTCCAGCAGGATGCCGGCCGCGGCGCCCGGCCAGTGCACCTTCCGCAGCCGGGGGAAGACCCAGACCCGCAGGGCGTGCTGCGCCGCCCACCCCGCAGCCGCCAGCAGCGCCGCGCAGGCGCAGCGGGCCGCAAAGGCCGCGTACCCCTCCAGCAGCAGGCCGAAGAAGGCAAAGGACAATTCCTGTATGGCAAAGAGCATGGCGTGGCGCCTCCTGTCGATGAGAGTGGTTTCGCCCTATTCTAACACAGAACCGGCCGGCTGGCAATGCGGCAAAGGGGCGGGGGGCGGATTTCCCTCTTGCATTCTGCGGGATGTATGGTATACTAAGACCAGAAAGTTCGTTTCAGGGCGGGGTGCGATTCCCCACCGGCGGTAAAGCCCGCGACCACCTGACAAGGTGCTGACCCGGTGTGATTCCGGGGCCGACGGTATAGTCCGGATGGAAGAGACGATGAACAGATCTGATGATTCGTTGCGCCCTGTTGCACCCGCAGTGTACCTGCGGGCGGACAGGGCGCTTTCTGTTTGTCTCCCGGTCGAAAAGGGCTTTCGGTACACATTTTTTGAGTGGGGCGACGCCCCGGGAGGTAATGACCATGCAAGCAAACTCTGATGTCCGGCCGGTCCGCACCGGCAGCCGCGACCGCGCGCGCAAGCTGACCGTCACAGCCATGCTGTCGGCGGTGGCCTTTGTTTTGATGTTCCTGGATTTCCCCATCCCGATGATCATGCCGTCTTTTGTCAAGATGGACTTCTCCGACCTGCCCGAGCTGCTGGGCGCCTTCGCCCTCGGGCCGATGTACGGGGTGCTGATCAGCCTGCTGAAAAACCTGATCCACCTGCTGCTGGCAAGCTCCACCGGCGGCGTGGGCGAGCTGTGCAACTTTCTGTTCGGGGCGGTGTTCGCCTGGGTGGCTGGCTTTGTCTATCAGCGGAACAAGAGCCGCCGCACCGCCGTCCTCGGCGCGGTGCTGGGCGCCGCCGCCATGGCGGTGGTCAGCGTGCCGCTCAACTACTTTTTGACCTACCCGGCCTATGTGGTCATCTACGGAATGCCCCTCGACGTCATCATCGGGATGTACCAGGCCATCCTGCCCTCGGCCGGCGGCCTGCTGGAGTGCCTGGTCATCTTCAACATGCCCTGGACCCTGGCCAAGGGCCTGCTGGACGCGGTGCTCTGCCTGCTGATCTATAAGCCGCTGTCCCCCATCCTGCACGGCCGCAAATAAGGCAAAACCATAAAAAGGGCCCCGCCGGTTTTCACCCCGGCGGGGCCTTTTGCTGTCTGGCTGTTGATCAGGACCGCGCAGCGAACCACTTGATCTCCTCTTTGCCGAAGAAGGCCGCGCCCGCAAAGCCGGCGGCCTCGAGGGAAGCCAGCTGCTTGCCCAGCTTTTTGCCCTGGGCCAGGACGGTGACGGCGTGGCCGGCCCGCAGCGCCTCGGCCTGGGTGAGCACGGCGGTAAAGTCGGCCCCGGCGGGGTAGAGGAGGGCGAGCTTGGGCTTAGCGCCGGGGATCCGGTAGCCCTGCTCCAATAATATGCCGCAGACCCGCTCGAACCCGATGGAGAAGCCCACCGCCGGCACCTGCTGGCCCAGGAACTTGCCCACCATGTTGTCGTAGCGGCCGCCGCCGGCCACCGCCCCGGCGAACTGCGGGCAGACCACCTCGAACACCATGCCGGTGTAGTAGCCCTGGCCCCGCACCAGGCTGGGGCAGTAGGCCACCTTGTACTTGCCGGCGGCCATCCGCCCGGCGGTGTCCAGCACATACTTCAGCCCGTCGGCGATGGCGGGGTCGGCGCAGCGGGCGGCCACCGCCTCCAGGGTGACCTCCCCTTCGGCCAGGAAGGCGGCCAGGGCGTCGACGGCGGCGGGGGGCATCTGCTTTTCGGTCAGTTCGGCCCGCACCCCCTCGGGGCCCACCTTGTCCATCTTGTCAAAGGTGATGCAGACCGAGTCGAGGCTGTCGGGGGCGAAGCCCATGCTCTCCAGCATGCCGCGCAGGATCCGCCGGTCGTTGATGTTGACGGTAAAGCCGTCGAAGCCGATGGCCAGCAGCGCCCGGGCGGTGACGTCGATCAGCTCCACCTCGGCGTTGGGGCTCTCGTCGCCGAGAATGTCGATGTCGCACTGGACGAACTCGCGCAGGCGGCCCTTCTGCGGCCGCTCCGCCCGGAAGACCCGGTCGGTCTGGATCACCTTGAAGGGGGTGGGCAGGACGTTCCGGTTGGCTGCGTAATAGCGGGACAGCGGCAGGGTCAGGTCATACCGCAGACCCATGTCGGCCAGCTGGTCGTACCGGCCGGCGTCCAGGGCGGCGGCGAGCTTGTCGCCCCGCTTGAGCACCTTGAAGATGAGGTTGAGGTTCTCGCCGCCTTCCGACTTGTCCAGATTTTCCATATCTTCCAGCATGGGGGTGGAGATCCGCTCGAAGCCGGCGGCGCGGTAGACTTCCAGGATCCTGCCCTGGATGTGGTCCCGCAGGGCCTGTTCGGCGGGCAGCAGGTCCCGCATCCCTTTCAACGGCTGAATTTTCATAGTGACTCCCTCTCTATCGCATAGGATCAGAAAATGCTTGTCGCGTCGCCTACCATTATATAAGACGGCGGGCTGACTTGTCAACAAGCTGGGCATACTAAGGCCGAGAGGGGGCGCTGCGCATGAGATCGAGCGGGGCATCGGCACGGGGGCGGGGCATCCTGGCCGCCGGGGCGGCCATCCAGCTGCTGACCGGGCTGCCGGCGGCGTGGGGGGTGTTCCAGCAGCCGGTGATGGAGGAGTACGCCCTCAGCGAGGCGGGGGCGGCGGCCGCTTTCAGCGTACTGATCGCGGCCTACGGGGCGGGGTGCGTGGCCGGGGGCTTTTTACAGGACAGGCGCGGCCCCCGCTGCGCCGCCCTCTGGGGCGCCGCTTTGCTGGAAGGGGGGCTGTGGACGGCCGCCGCCCTGCCCGGGAAAGCGGGCTGGGCGATGCCCCTTGCCTTCAGCCTGCCGGCGGGGCTGGGTACGGCCTTCCTCTACCCGGCCATCCAGTCCTGCGCGCAGAAGTGGTACGCCGGCCGCAAGGGGATGGCCACCGGGGTGATCGGGGCGGCGGCCGGGCTGTCGGGGGCGTTTTTGGCCCTGTTCGTCCACTGGGCGGAGCCGCTGTGGGGGGTGCGCGGGGTGTTCCGGGCGCTGGGCGCGCTCTGCGGGCCGGTCTGCCTGGCGGGAGCGGCCCTGCTGCGGGACCCGCCCGCCGCCGCGCAGAAGCAGAAGCAAGGGCCCGGCGGCGGCCCGGACTATCCCCCCGCCGCCATGCTGCGCACAAGGCAGTACTGGCTGTGCGCGGGGGCGGTCTGCCTGTCCACCCCGGCGGTGCTGCTGTTCAGCCCCATCCTGGCAAGGCTCGGGGCAGAGCGGGGCCTGGCCGAAGGGCAGGTGGCCTGGGTGGTGGCGGCGGGCAGCGCCGGCAGCACCGCCGGCCGGCTGCTGATGCCCCTGCTGAGCGACAAGGTCGGCCGGCGGCGGGCCGACCTCGGCCTCTTTGCGGCGTCGGCGGGGCTGTCGGCGGCCTTCGCCGGGGCGGCGGGGTGGCAGTTTGCCGCCGTCTACGCGGGGCTGACCTTCTGCTATTCGGGGCTGTCGGCGGTCCTGCCCGCCTTTTCCACCGACTTATTCGGGCTGCCCCACGCGGGGGTGAACTACGGCTTTCTGGCCCTGGGGCAGAGCGCGGGCAGCCTGCTGTTCCCCCTGGCGGCCGGGGCGCTGGGGCTGGAGGCCGGGCGGCACTGGCTGGCCGTCTGCGCCGCGGCGGCGGGGTTTGTCTGCACCTGGTATGTAAAGCCGACAGGGCAAAAGACCGGCGAAATATAAAAAGAATGGCAAAAGCTACAAAAAAAGATCAAAACGCGCCGCGGCCTTGACAAGCCTGTGACGATCCGGTACAATCAATCAAAGATGCGCCCCGCACCGGGCGCACAGGCAAACACAGGTAAAAGAAGAAAGGAACAGATCACCATGAGAAAACGCATTGCGGCGCTCGCGCTGGCGGCGGTCATGACCTTCGGGCTGGCCGGCTGCGGCGGGGGCAGCTCCTCTTCCACGGCGGCGCCGGCTGACTCCGGCACCGCGTCGGGCGGCGTGTCGGGCGAATTTTCCGGCACCGCCACCGGCATGGGTGAGGTCACCGTCACCGTCACCCTGACCGACGGCGTCATCACCGGCTGCGAGGTCGTCGGCGACGACGAGACCGACGGCATCGGCTCGGTGGTGGTGGAAGCCGCCCCCGACGAGATCGTCTCGGGCAACAAGGGCGCCATCGACGTGGTGTCCGGCGCGACCATCACCTCCAACGCCATCAACGAGGCTCTGGCCGCGGCCCTGACCGCCGCCGGGCTGGATGCGGCTGACTTCACCGGCAGCGGCGAC
>DWXX01000151.1 GCA_019118985.1 Candidatus Faecalibacterium faecipullorum | reverse complement strand
ATGGAGACCCGCGTCTGCATCCCCGGCCACATGCAGCGGGGCGGCACCCCCTGCGCCTACGACCGCGTCCTCTCCACCCAGTTCGGCAGCCACGCCGCCAAACTGGTCGAGGCCGAGCGGTATGGCGTCACCGTCGCCATGGTCAACGGCCGTGTGGTCGAGAACCGCCTGGAGGACATCGCCGGCAAGAGCCGCAACATCCCCGAGAGCTGCGACCTGCTCACCGTCGCCCGCCGCATGGGCATCAGCCTGGGCTGACCTGGCGGGTGCCGTCTGCTTGAAGCCCAACTGCCCCAACTGCAAAGCTCCCCGCCCGGATGCCCGGACGGGGAGCTTTTTCTGTATCCTTTTACTTGTTCTTGTACATCTCCTCGTAATAGCTCTGGTATGCGCCCGAGGTGACGTTGTGCATCCAGTCCTCGTGGGCGAGGTACCAGTCGATGGTCAGGACGATGCCCTTTTCAAAGGGGGTCTCGGGGTACCAGCCCAGGTCGTTCCTGATCTTGGTGGGGTCGATGCCGTAGCGGCGGTCGTGCCCGAGGCGGTCGGCCACATGCTGGATCAGCTCCTCGCTGATGCCGTCGTCCTTCAGCCGGTCGTGCAGCTGCGCGATGATGGTCTTGACGATGAAGATGTTGGGCCGCTCGTTGTGGCCGCCCACGTTGTACACCTCGCCGACCTTGCCGCCCGAAGCCACCATGTCGATGGCCTTGCAGTGGTCCTCGACGTACAGCCAGTCCCGCACCTGCATCCCGTCGCCGTAGACCGGCAGGCTCTTGTGGTGCTTGACGTTGTTGATCATCAGGGGGATCAGCTTTTCGGGGAACTGATAGGGCCCGTAGTTGTTGGAGCAGCGGGTGATGTTCACCGGCATCCCGTAGGTGTCGTGGAAGGCCATGACGAACAGATCGGCACTCGCCTTGGAGGAAGAGTAGGGGCTGTGGGGCGACAGCGGGGTGCTCTCGGTGAAGAAGCCCTCCGCCCCAAGCGCGCCGTACACCTCGTCGGTGGAGACCTGCAGGTACTTTTTGCCCTCCTTCCAGGTCTTGGCGGCGGGGTCGTACCAGGCTTCCTTGGCCCGCTGCAGCAGGTTGACGGTGCCCATCACGTTGGTCTGGACGAAGATCTCGGGGTTGGCGATGCTGCGGTCGACATGGCTCTCGGCTGCGAAGTTGATGACGTAGTCGAAGTCGTACCGTTTGAAGAGCCCTTCCACCAGTTCCCTGTCGCAGATGTCGCCCTGGACAAAGACGTGGCGGGGGTCGCCCTCCACCCCTTTCAGGTTCTCAAGGTTGCCGGCGTAGGTCAGCTTGTCCAGGTTGACCAGCAGGATGTCGTCATGCTTTTTCAGCATGTAGTACACAAAGTTGGAGCCGATGAACCCGGCGCAGCCGGTGATCAGATAGGTTTTCATAGCGTTTCGTTGTCCTCTCAGTCTTTCATACCGTTGTCGCCGTCCCAGTGGGCGAAGAAGCATTCCAGCGCCTCCTGCCAGGGGCGGACATGGTTGCCCACCGACCCGCAGCGCAGCGCGCGGTTGTCAAGGGCGCTCCAGCGGGGGCGGTCGGCGCTGTCGGGGTGCTTGGCCTTATACTCCTCGCTGGTGCAGGGGGCGACCGACGCTTCCACCCCGGACAGGCGGATGATCTCCTTGGCGAAGTCGTACCAGGAGCAGACCCCCTCGCCGGTGCAGTGGTAGAGGCCGTATTCATGGGTGACGCACAGCTGCAGGATCTCGTGGGCCAGGTCCACCGCGTTGGTGGGGTTGCCCAGCTGGTCGTCGACCACCTCCAGCCTGCCGTACTTTCTGCCGGCGCTCACGATGGTCTTGACGAAGTTCTTGCCGTAGTAGCTGTACAGCCAGGCGGTGCGGACGATGAAGTGCCGGTGGCAGAACCGCTCGACGTACTTCTCCCCCATCAGCTTGGTGGAGCCGTAGGCGCTGATCGGCCCGGGCAGGCAGGCTTCATCCTGGGGCACGCCGCCGTTCTCCCGGCCCGAAAAGACATAGTCGGTGGAGACGTGCACCAGCCGCGCGCCCATCTTTTCGGCCGCCTGCGCCAGATTGCGGGGGCCGAGGGCGTTGGCCTTGTAGGCGGCGTCGTGGTTTACCTCGCAGCCGTCCACGTTGGTGTAGGCGGCGCAGTTGATGATGACGTCGGGCTTATAGCGGCGGATATAGTCGTCCACCGCCTTGTAGTTGGAGATGTCCAGCTCGGGCAGGTCCACCGCGATGACGGTCGCGCTCTGCAGCTTTTCGGGGATGGGCCCGATCTCGCTTTTCCCCTCCCGCAGCTGCTTGATGATCTCGGTGCCCAGCTGACCCTTGCAGCCTGTGACGATGATCTTCATAGCATACCTCTCACTATTGTCAATATCTCAGCTTGCCGTCGGCAACGTTCTTCAAATGCTGGCCGTAGGGGGACTTGCCGTACCGCTCGGCCGACTCCAGCAGCTTGTCGCGGCTGATCCAGCCGTACTTGAAGGCGATCTCCTCGGGGGCGCTGATCTTGATGCCCTGCCGCTTTTCGATCATCCGGACAAAGTCGGCGGCGTCCACCAGACTTTCCATGGTGCCGGTGTCCAGCCACGCAAAGCCGCGGCCCAGCAGCTGCACGTCCAGCTTGTCCGCCTTGAGGTACATATCGTTGAGGGTGGTGATCTCCAGCTCGCCGCGGGCAGAGGGCTTCACCTGCTTTGCCATCTCGGCCACCTGGCTGTTGTAGAAGTACAGGCCGGTGATGGCGTAGTTGCTCTTGGGGTGGGCGGGCTTTTCCTCCACGCTGAGGACCTTGCCGTCGGCGTCGAACTCGACGATGCCGAACCGCTCGGGGTCCTGCACATAGTAGCCAAAGACGGTGCAGCGGCCGTTGACCTCGGCGTTGTGGACAGCGTTCTTCAAAATGCGGGAGAAGCCGTTGCCGTAGAAGATGTTGTCCCCCAGGATCATGGCGCAGCAGTCGCCGCCGATGAACTCTTCCCCCAAAATAAAGGCCTGCGCCAGCCCGTCGGGGGAGGGCTGGACCTTATACTGCAGATGGATGCCGTACTGGCTGCCGTCCCCCAGCAGGTGCTCGAAGCGGGGGGTATCCTCGGGGGTGGAGATGATGAGGATATCCTGGATGCCCGCCAGCATCAGGGTGGACAGCGGGTAGTAGATCATGGGCTTGTCGTAGACCGGCAGCAGCTGTTTGCTGGTGACCATGGTCAGCGGGTAGAGCCGTGTGCCGGCGCCGCCGGCGAGAATAATGCCTTTCATTACGCGCACTCCTTTGATTCTGGATTCAGTCAAAAGTTGTGCAGCTCCCAGCCGCGCCGCGGTCCCCCGCGCCGGGCTGATCACAAAGCGGAGGCTGCGTCCGCTGGTTACAATGTCAAAAGGCCCGCCCCCCAGCGCAGGAAGGCGGGTCTCTTATTATTGTACACTGCCCGCATGGAAAATGCAACACCCGGGGCTGAGGACGGGGCGGTCAGCCCACCCCGCCTTCCGGCGTTTCCTGCGGCAGCAGCAGGGCTTCTTCCATGGCAAATTCCTCCGCAGGGCGCAGCAGCTGGGTGTCCATATCAAAGTTCAGGGCTTTGAAGGTCTTTCGTTCCACCTTCAGCTCCTCATGGCCTGCCGGCAGTAGTGGCGCAGCAGGTCCTCCTCGTTGAAGTCGTCGGGGCTGTCCGAATCATCGCTGTCACACAGCCGCCAGACCGCTACATTGTCCATAAACCACGGCTGCCGCTTGAGGGTATTGACGACCCTGCCGAACAGCCCGAAGTCACGCTCCCGCCCGCAGTCCCGGTAGACCATCGCCCCCGAGGGGTCCTCCATCCGGGGCAGGCCCGCGGCGTCAAACACATGCGCAATGGCCCGGTGGATGCCGTCGAGGTCGTACCGGCGCTCTGCGCGGATCTTATCGTCGTTCATCCGGATGATCATCTTCAGCATGAAGCATCCCTCCCTTTGCGGATATTGTAACACATCTGCGCCTTTTTTACAACCTGAACCCCCACTTGCCAAAGTACCGGCAGAGGCTGCGGGCCTGCCAGAGCATGGGGCCGAGGCTGCGGTGGGCGGC
>DWXX01000015.1 GCA_019118985.1 Candidatus Faecalibacterium faecipullorum | reverse complement strand
CAGGCCGCAACCGCCGGTTGACAGATTGAACAGTTCGCTTTCTTCCCTGTAACCGCCCTTTTTTGTACAATGGGGCAGAAGAAAGGCGGCGGACGCCCCGCCCGGCCCGTCTGGGGCCAATCTGGAAGGAGGAACGAACTATGATCCTGGCCGATAAGATCATTGCGCTGCGCAAGAAGGCCGGCTGGTCGCAGGAAGAGCTGGCCCGTCAGCTGGACGTCAGCCGGCAGTCGGTGTCCAAGTGGGAGGGCGCGCAGTCTGTCCCTGATATGGAGCGCGTCCTGCAGCTCAGCCGCCTGTTCGGAGTGAGCACCGACTACCTGCTGAAAGACGAGATGGAGTGCCCCGGCACCGCCCCGCTGCCCGACGAGGCGGGTGCGCTGCGCCGCGTCACCATGGAGGAAGCCGCCGCCTATCTCGAGCGGGGCTGGCGCAACGCCCCCTGGATGGGGCTGGCCACCCTGCTGTGCATCATCTCACCCACGCCGCTGCTGATGCTGGCCGGTTTGAGCAGGACGCCCGGCCTGCCCCTCGGCGAGCAGACGGCGGTGGGGCTGGGGATCATCGCGCTGGTGACGCTGGTGGCGGCGGCGGTGGCCCTCTTTTTGATCTGCGACGCCCGCGGGGCGGAGCTGCGCTTTCTGGAAAAGGAGCCTTTTGAGACCGAGTACGGCGTCGCCGGCATGGTGCGGGAGCGGCGCAAAGCCTTCCGTCCCCGCTGCACCCGTCTGAACATCACGGGGGTGGTCCTCTGCATCCTGTCGGTGGTGCCCGTTTTTGCGGTGACCGCAGCCCTGCCCGCCGGGGCGGAGGACGGCCTGTGGTATGCCGCGGCGGTCTGCTGCCTGCTTTGGCTGGCGGGGATGGGGGTGTTCGCCTTTGTCTACGGCGGCACCTGCTGGGAAGCCACAGAGTGCCTGCTGGAAGAGGGCGACTATACCCGCCGCAACAAGGCGCGCCGGCACCTGGTGGAGGCGGTCAGCATGGCCTACTGGCTGGTGGTGACGGCGGGCTACCTTGCCTACAGCCTGACCACCGGCAGCTGGGAGCATTCCTGGGCGGTCTGGCCGGTGGCCGGCCTGCTGTACGGGGCGGCGATGGCTTTTTTGAACCTGCTGGACGCCCCGCGGCGGGAAGGGGAGGGCTGACCCCATGCATGACGCCAAGGACGCTGTTTTGAACCCGCGCGGGCCGCTTTCGCGGGACGGCATCAAGTATGCCGCGATGCTCGCCATGCTGCTCAACCATGTGGCGGCGGTCTTTCTGGCGCCGGGGACGCTGTGGGCGCAGCTGCTGACCGACGTCGGGTACTTCACCGCGCCGGTGATGTGCTGGTTTCTGGTGGAGGGGTACGGGCGCACCCGCTCGCGGCGGCGGTACGCGCTGCGGCTGGCCGCCTTTGCGGCGCTGTCCGAGCTGCCCTTCTGCCTGGCCTTCACAGAAGGAGAGGGGCTCGGCTTTGTGGGGATGAACATGATCTTCACTCTGCTGGTCTGCTTTTGCATCCTGCTGGCGCTGGACCGGCTGCCGCCCGCCCCCGCCCGTGCGGCGGCCGCCGCGCTGACCTGCCTGACCGCCGTCATCCCCTGCGACTGGGGGCTGCTGGCCCCGGCGTACACCCTGCTGTTCCGGTGGGCGGCGGGGTCCCGCCGGCGGACGGTCTGGGCCTTCGGCTGGGCGGCGGGGCTGTTTTTCCTGGTGAACTGGGCGGCCGGGGGCATCCTGCCGGCCATCGGGGCGTCGATGGGGGTGGCGGCGGCCGGCGCGGCCATCCTCTGGCTGTACAGCGGACGGCGCGCGCAGCGGGGCCGGCGGTTCAGCCAGTGGTTTTTCTACTGGTTCTACCCCCTCCACCTGCTGGCGCTGGGCCTTGCGCGGGCGGCGGCGCTGTGAGGGGCCGCGGCATGGGCGGCAAAGGCAGAAGGGCGGCCGGGCGGCCGCCCCTTTTTGCTGCAAGACCGGCCGCACCCTGCCGAAAGGGGGCGGCGCGGGGGAGAATTTGGCCAGACGCTTCTCAAACAGGTGAAAATCTGGTATACTAAGACGATCGATAAAACTGGCCGCAGGCCAGATGGGAGCGAGAACATGCAGAGCGCAGAGGATTTGAAGCAACAGGAGCGGGCGCGCCGTCAAAAGGAGCTGGCCCGGCTGATCGAGCCGGAGTTCCGGCCCGGGAAGGTGCTGGTGGCGGGGGACTGCGGCCTTGCCGCGGCGCTGCGGGCCCGGCAGATCGACGCCTGGGGCCTCGGGGCCGCGGAAGATGCGGCCTCCGGGCAGCCCTGGCTGACGGCAGGGGAGACCCTGCCCGCCCGCTGGCCGGACCGGTACGACCTTGTGGTGGTGCAAAGGGGGGACGCGGCGCCCCTTGCCCCCCTGCCGGCGGGGCGGGTCCTCTTCCCGGCGGGGGAGCCGGAGGAGCCCTCGGCCCTGCCCGCCTGGGCCCCTGTGCTGGAACAGGCCGGCCTGCGCCGCGCCTTCGGCTGGAAGAGCTGGGGCGCTTTGGGCGGGGCGGCCCTCTTTGCGCCGGCGGCACAGGCAGAGGACGCCGAGCCGCTGATGGTCTGCTATGAGGAGGCCATCGAGGCGCTGCGCCTCCGGCTGGACCGCGCCGAGCAGAGCTGCCGCGACTACCAGAAGCTGACCGACCACCAGCGCAGCGAGCTGTCGGCCGCCCATCAGCACGAGCAGCAGCTGGAAGAGGCGCTGGGCAGCGTCACCCGGTCCCACTGCTGGCGGGCCACCTGGCCGCTGCGGTACCTCATTAGCAAGCTGCGGCAGCTGTGCCGGGCCTTCCCCCTGCTGGCGCTGCTGGCAAAGCTGCGGCAGGAGGGGCTGTCGGGGCTCAAACAGCGCCGGGCCGACCGGAAGTATTACGCCGAGCACTTCCCGGGGCAGACCTTCCGGGCCGACCGGCTGGCCCCGGTCGACCTGTTGGTCCGCCAGTCCAAAAACCAGCCCGCCGGGCCGCTGATCAGCATCGTGGTGCCGCTGTACAACACCCCCCTCGGCTTTTTGGCCGAGCTGCTGGACTCGGTGGTCAACCAGACCTACCGCAACTGGGAGCTGGTGCTGGTGGACGCCGGGCAGGATGAAACGGTGGGCCGGGCGGTGGCCGAGCGGATGGCGCAGGACAGCCGCATCCGCTACCAGAAGCTGCCCAAAAACGAGGGGATCGCCGGCAACACCAACGCCGGCTTCGCCCTGGCGAAGGGGGAGTACATCGCCCTGCTCGACCACGACGACATCCTGCACCCGTCGGCGCTGTGGTATGCGGCGCAGGCCATCGCCGAACAGGGGGCGGACTTTGTCTATACCGACGAGGTGACCTTTGAGGGCACGGTAGAGCATACCACCCTCTACCACCTCAAGCCCGACTTCATGCTGGATAACCTGCGGGCCAACAACTATATCTGCCACCTCAGCGTCTTCAGGACGGCGCTGCTGCAGGCTGCCGGCG
Source organism: Candidatus Faecalibacterium faecipullorum (assembly GCA_019118985.1). Taxonomy (GTDB): domain Bacteria; phylum Bacillota; class Clostridia; order Oscillospirales; family Ruminococcaceae; genus Faecalibacterium; species Faecalibacterium faecipullorum. Next base: position 1,907 of record DWXX01000015.1, on the reverse strand, counting down.
GGGGCGAGCGCAGCGAGTACAACGGCAGCCAGGACTACGACCTCTACCTCCGCCTGACCGAAAAGGCGGAAAAGATCGTCCACATCCCCCACGTCCTCTATTACTGGCGGGCCAGCCCCACCAGCGTGGCGGGCGGCATCGAGGCCAAGCTCTACTGCATCGAGTCGGCCATCAAGGCCCTCTACGCCCACTATGCCCGGGCGGGGGTGGCGGTGGAGGAAGTCTCCTCCATCCCCGACACCCCCGGCTTTTACAAGACCGACTACGTCATCGAAAAGCCGGGCAAAGTCAGCATCCTCATCCCCAGCTGCGACCACGCGAAGGACCTGCGCACCTGCGTGGAATCCATCGTGGCAAAGACCACCTACCCCGATTATGAGATCATCGTCATCGAGAACAACAGCAAGGAGGAGGAAACCTTCCGCACCTACCAGCTGCTGGAAAAGCGGCACCCCGGCCTATTCCGGGTGGTGCGGTGGGAGGGCGCCGGCTTCAACTACAGCGCCCTGAACAACTTCGGGGAGAAGTTCGCCACAGGCGACTACCTGCTGCTGCTCAACAACGACACCGAGGTCATCACCCCCCGCTGGCTGGAGGAGATGGTGATGTTCGCCCAGCAGGACCGGATCGGCTGTGTGGGCGCAAAGCTGCTCTACCCCGACGACACCATCCAGCACGCGGGGCTGGGCTTCGGCTACCTGACGCTGGCGGCGCACATGCACAAGAACTTCCCGGTGGCCAACCCCGGCTATATGGGCCGGCTGGTCTACGCCCACGACGTCTACGGGGTGACCGGCGCCTGCCTGATGGTCCGCCGCGAGGTCTACGAGGCGGTGGGCGGCCTGGACGAGAGTTTCGCGGTGGCCTTCAACGACGTGGACTTCTGCGTCCGGGTGCGCAAGGCGGGGTATCAGAACCTGTTCACCCCCTTCGCCATCCTCTACCACTATGAGAGCAAGAGCCGCGGCCTGGACACCGCCCCCGAAAAGCGGGCGCGGTTCGTCTCGGAGGTGACCCGCTTCCAGACCCGGTGGAAAGAGGAGCTTGCCGCCGGCGACCCCTGCCTCAACCCCAATTTCGACATCGACCGGGATGACTTCCGGATCAAGCTGCAGCCGCTGGAATGAGGGAGGGACCGAGATTGCATCTGTCAGCCTGCATCGTCACCTACAACGACCAGGCGGAGGCCCTGCGGGCCGCCGCGTCGGTCCTCGCCCACACCAGACGCCACCCGCTGACGCTGTACCTGGTGGACAACGCCAGCCCCGACGGCACCGGCGCCGCGCTGGAGCAGGCCGTCGCCGCCGGCGCCCTCGCCCCCGGCCCCGGGCAGGCCGTCCGGGTCATCCGCCGGGAGAAGAACGCCGGCTTCGGCGCGGGGCACAACACCGTGCTGCCGCAGCTTGCCAGCGATTACCACTTCATCCTCAACCCCGACATCCTGCTGGAGGGGGACACCCTCTCCGACCTGGCCGAATGGCTGGAGGGGCGCCCCGCCGCGGTGATGGCGCGGCCGGCGCTGCGCTTCCCCGACGGGCGGGAGCAGCAGCTGCCTTTGCGCCGGTGCAGCCTGCGGGCGATGGTCTACCGGCAGCTGAGCTTTCTGACCTTCCTGAAAAAGTATAACGACGCCTATATCATGGCGGGGGAGGACCTGACCGTCCCGCGGCCCATCGAGTTCTGCACCGGCAGCTTCATGGCGGCGCGCACCGCCGACCTGAAAGCCGTCGGCGGCTTTGACGAAAAATACTTCATGTACGTCGAGGACGCCGACCTGACCCAGAAGATGCTGCGCCGCGGCGAGGTCTGGCTGGTGCCCCAGTACACCGCCGTCCACGTCTGGCACCGCGCCGCCCACCGCAGCCTGCGGCCGATGGTCCAGCAGACAAGGAGCCTGTGCCGCTATT
>DWXX01000150.1 GCA_019118985.1 Candidatus Faecalibacterium faecipullorum | reverse complement strand
CATCAGCAGCCGTTTGGTCAGCCCGGACGCAGCCAAAACCGGCCAAGGCCGGCCGAGAGACCCATAAGCGCCTGAAAAGGGCTTTTTCACTCCCCTATATTTCGTATAACCTACATTATACGAAATATAGCCATCTGCAAAAAGGCCCCTTCTCTTTTGCTTGCGCTCTGCAAATTTTCGGAACTCGACCGCGCCGGGCCGGCCTCAGTTTGCGCGGACAAGAAAAAAGCGCACCCGCTCCCCTGTGCCCCGCACAGGTTCGGGATGCGCAATTTGTTTGGTCCGGTCCGGGCCGTCTCGCAGGCAGCCGGCGGCTCAGCCCAGGTCACAGATGGCGCCGTAGCAACCCGGCCGCCGGTCGCGGAACAGCCCCCATTCCAGCCGGGCCTGCCGGATGGCCGCAAAGTCGTAGCGCGCGGTCAGGACGGCGTCCCCGTCCCGGCCGGCCTGCGCAGTTATGGCCCCGGTCTCGTCGGTCAAAAAGCTCGAGCCGTAAAACCGCAGCGCGCTCTGCTGGCCGCCGTTTTCCCTGCACGGGGTCACCACCTCGGTGCCGTAGCGGTTGGCCGCCGCCACCGGGACGACATTGGCCGCCGCGTGCCCCTGCATCACCCGCTGCCAGTGGCCGGCGCTGTCCACATCCAGGATGGGCTCGCTGCCGATGGCTGTTGGATACAAGATGAGGTCGGCGCCCTCCAGGGCCAGGCAGCGGGCCGTCTCAGGGAACCACTGGTCCCAGCAGATGCCCACCCCCACCCGGCCATACCGGGTATCAAAGACCTTGAAGCCGGTGTTGCCGGGGGTGAAGTAGAACTTCTCCTGATAGTAGTGGTCGTCCGGGATGTGGGTCTTGCGGTAGACCCCCAGCAAACGGCCGTCCGCGTCCAGCATGGCCGCGCTGTTGAACAGCCGGCTCCCCTCTTTTTCGTAGAAGCTGACCGGCATCACCAGCTCCAGCTCCCGGCAGACCTCGGCAAAGCGGCGGACGGCGGGATTTTCCTCCACCGGCAGGGCGTAATCGTAATATTCGTACCTGCGCTCCTGACAGAAGTAGGGCCGCTCGAACAGTTCGGGCAGCAGGACGATCTGCGCGCCCGCGGCGGCGGCCTGCCGAACCAGCGCCTCGGCATGGGCGAGGTTTTGGGCCGGGTCGGCGGTGCAGGTCATCTGGATGGCGGCGACGGTGGTCTGAGGCATGGGCTTGCCCTCCTTCTCTCGTTTATAAAGGTATCTGCTGGGTGATGCAGTGGATGTTCCCCCCGCCCTGCAGGATGTCCCGGGCGGGCAGGCCGACCACCCGCCGCCCCGGGCAGACCGCCTGCAAAATGGCGCAGGCACGCGCGTCGCTGGCGGCGTTCTCCCCCCCGAACTGAGGCACCAGCACCGCGCCGTTGGTAAAATAGAAGTTGACGTAGCTGGCCGCCAGCCGCTCGCCCGGCTCGCGGACATCCTCGCCGGGGGCGAAGTCGTAGGCGGCGCAGTCGTCCGCGCTGCAGAGGATGGGATGGTCCGGGATGGGCAGCTTGTGGACGGTCAGCCGCCGCCCCCTGGCGTCGGTGGCCTGTTCCAGATAGGCCAGGTCGGCCGCCGACAGCGGGTACTGCGGGTCGGCCGGGTCGTCGGTCCAGGCCAGCACCACCTCGGCGGGGCCGACAAAGGCGCAGACGTTGTCCACATGCTCGTTGGTCTCGTCGTTGTAGATGCCGCGGGGCAGCCAGAGGACTTTTTTTACCCCCAGACGGCGGCAGAGCTCGGCCTCGATCTCGGCCCGGGAGAGGCCGGGGTTCCGCCCCGGCGAGAGCAGGCAGCTGGCGGTGACGAGGGCTGTCCCCTCCCCGTCGGTGTGGATGCTGCCCCCCTCCAGAACGAAGGGGGCGGCGTCCTCGCAGGGCAGGCCGAGGGCCGCGCAGAAGGCCGGGGCGACGGCATCGTCCTTCGCCCAGTCGGCGTAGAGGCCGTCCACTGCCCCGCCCCAGGCGTTGAAGGCCCAGCTGATCCCCTTGAGCCGCCCCGTCTCATCGCGGACAAAGGTGGGGCCGACGTCCCGGGCCCACGCGTCGTCCGAATCGATGCAGCAGAGACGCACCCGGTCAAGATGGGCCACAGCGGCCTTCGCCTCTTCCAGATGGTCAGGGCCGGCCAGCAGATAGAGCTCTTCGCTCTGGGTGACGGCCTCGAACACCCGCAGGAAGGCGGCCTGCGCGGCGGACGGGTCGCGGCCCCAGCTGCCGGGGCGGACCGGCCAGATCATCATGGTCCCGCGGTGGGGCTGGTATTCAGCCGGCATTCTGTACATACAAAGCCCTTTCTTTTGTGCAGCAGCTCATGAGAGCCGCGTCTTGAAGTCCTGGTAGCCGAACCGGCGGACCACCTCGCAGCTGCCGTCGGTATGGCGGAGGGCGATGTCCGGCAGGGGCATCCCGTTGAAGGTGTTGTTCTTGACCATCGAGTAGATGGCCATGTCCCCAAAGACCAGGCGGTCGCCTGCCTTGGGGCAGGCGTCGAAGCTGTACGCCCCGATGACGTCCCCCGCCAGGCAGGTGCGGGCGGCCAGGCGGCAGGTGTACGCCTTCTCCCCCGGTTCGCCCGCGCCGTAGAGGGGCGGGCGGTAGGGCATCTCCAGCACATCGGGCATGTGGCAGGCCGCCGAGGTGTCCAGGATCAGCACCGGCATGTCGGATGCGTCCACCACGTCCAGGACGGTGGTGATGAGGGTGCCGGCGCCGAGGGCGACCGCCTCCCCCGGCTCGAGGTAGACTTCCAGGCCGTATGTTTCCCGGATGGAGAGAATCAGCCCTTCCAGCGCGGCGATGTCGTACCCCGGGCGGGTGATGTGGTGCCCGCCGCCGAGGTTGAGCCACTTGAGCCCCGGCAGAAAGCTGCCGAAGGCCTTTTCAAAGGCGGCGAAGGTCTCGACCAAGGGCGCGGCGTCCTGTTCGCAGAGGGTGTGGAAGTGCAGCCCCTCCACCCCGCGGGGCAGCCGCTCGGGCAGGTTCTGCCGGCGGATGCCCAGCCGGCTGCCCGGCGCGCAGGGGTCGTAGATGGCGTGGCCCTCTTGGGTGGAGTGCTCGGGGTTGACCCGCAGCCCCACGCTGACCCCGGCGGCCTCCCAGAGGGGGCGGTGGGCTTCCAGCTGCACGAGGGAGTTGAAGCTGATGTGGTCGCAGATGCGAACGATCTCGGCCATTTCTTCAGCGGTATAGGCCGGGCAGAAGACGTGGTTCTCCCCGCCGGGCATCTCCTCATGGGCCAGCCGCGCCTCATAGAGGCCGCTGGCCGTCGCCCCCGCCAGGTACCGCCCGATCAGCGGATAGACCCGGAACATCGAGAACGCCTTCTGCGCCAGCAGGATGTGGCAGCCGGTCCGCCGGGCCACCCCCTGTAAGATCTCCAGATTGCAGAGCAGCGCCGCCTCGTCCACCAGGTAGACCGGGGTGCGCAGCGACGGCTCCGCGCTGCGCAGACGGCGTTCCAGCGTCTCGCGCTCCATCATTCGACGGTGGCGGGGTGCTCGTCCACCACCCAGGGCAGGCCGTACTGGTTCAGCATCTCCATGAAGGGATCGGGGTCCATCTCCTCGAGGTTGTAGACGCCGGGCTTTTTCCACTGGCCGCCGGCCACCAGGGCGGCGCCGATCATGGCCGGCACGCCGGTGGTGTAGCTGATGGCCTGGCTGCCCAGCTCCTTGTAGCACGCCTGATGGTCGCAGACGTTGTAGATATAGATGGTGCGCTCCTTGCCGTCCTTGATGCCGGTGAAGATGCAGCCGATGTTGGTCTTGCCCACCGTGCGGGGCCCGAGGGAGGCGGGGTCGGGCAGCAGCGCCTTGAGGAACTGGATGGGGACGATCTCATGCCCTTCAAAGTTGACCGGGCTGGTGGAGAGCATCCCCACGTTCTCCAGGCACTTCATGTGGGTCAGGTAACTCTGGCCGAAGGTCATGAAGAAGCGGATCCGCTTGACGCCGGGGATGTTCTTGGCCAGGCTCTCGATCTCCTCGTGGTGGAGCAGGTACATATCCTTTTTGCCCACTTGGGGGAAGTCGTATTCCCGCTTGATCTCCATGGGCTTGGTCTCCACCCAGCGGCCGTTCTCCCAGTAGCTGCCGTTGGCCGAGACTTCCCGCAGGTTGATCTCGGGGTTGAAGTTGGTGGCGAAGGGATA
>DWXX01000149.1 GCA_019118985.1 Candidatus Faecalibacterium faecipullorum | reverse complement strand
GACGGCCCCTACCCCGTCTAGTCATATAATAGTACAACTTCCTCGATTTGTCAATCACACCATTTTTCATCAGGGGATTTTTCTAAAAGTTTTGAATTTTATAAAATTAAGCGCCCCGCCTTTCGGCAAGGGCGCTTTTTGGTCGATTTGCTTTCACTTTTAAAGTGCAAGGGGCCTTTTTGGCGGAAAAAGCGTCTGAATTTCGGCCAAAACACGAAAATTTCCGCGCCTTTTTTCTTGTAAATTTTTTGTTGCGTCAGGTTTTGTGCTCTTCCTTGGCCGTCTGCGTCACCCCGACGCCGATGATCCACGCGGTGTTGCGGTCGCCGTAGATCTGGTAGACGCTGACGCTGTAGTCATATGTATAGCTGAGGTAGCTGTCGGGGTTGAACTGGCGGTTCTTGTTGTCGGCGGGCAGCTGAATGTCCATCTGCTGGATCACCATCGAGATGGCATGGGCGACGTCGCCCTCGCTCCAGTCGCCGGGGTAGACGAAGGTGCGCGACATCTCAACGGCGTTTGGCGTCGACGGCGCGCTGAGGGAGTTGTAGCGCTCGGTCTCAGAGACGGTGCGCATCTCCTGCGACAGCGGGCCGACCTCCTCGCCGCTGCCGGGGTTGTAGCGGTTGCGGATCACATAGTTGGCCGCCGCCGCCGTGCCGGAGCGCAGGTTCTGGTCGTTGGTGCTGACCTCGACGTCCGGCGTGATCTCGGCCACGAGCTGCGCCGTGGACGGCATACACTGGCTGCCCACCTGCTTGGGCTGGGTGCAGCCGCTCAGCGCCACAAGCGCCAGTACCGCCAAAAGCACCAGCCATATTCTCTTTTTGCGCAATGCGTATGCCCCCTTCCCGGCCCGGTTGGCGCACAGGCCCATTCTTGATTCTATTTTACACCGGACAGACAGGTTTTGTCAACATCTCGCGCAGGGCTTGATTTTAAGTGCATTTCTGAGTAATATGGTAATCACAGACAAAGCGATCGTATAAGGAGGAGATCATGATGAAAACAATCGGTTTTATTGGCTGCGGCAACATGGGCGGCGCGATGGCGCGGGCGGTCTGCCGGGTGGCCGACCCCGCCGGGGTGGTGCTGGCCAACCGTACCCCCGCCAAGGCTGAGACCCTTGCCGCCGAGCTCGGCTGCCGCACCGGTTCGAATGCCGACGCCGCCGGCTGCGAGCTGGTCTTTCTCGCGGTCAAGCCCCAGATGATGGCCGAGATGCTCGCCGGCGTCCGCCCGGTGTTTGCTGCGCGGGCAGCGCGCGGCGAGCGGTTCATCCTCTGCACCATGGCCGCCGGGCTGTCGATGGAGCAGATCCGGCAGATGGCCGGGGGGGCGTGGCCCATCGTCCGCATCAACCCCAACATCCCCTCCGCCACCGGCGAAGGGATGATCCCCTATTGCTGCGCCGGTCTGACCGACGGCGAGGAGGCGGAATGCTGCCGCATCCTGGCGGGGGCCGGCCGTGTGGACCTCATCGCCGAGAACCTGATCGACGCGGCCAGCTGCGTGTCGGGCTGCGGCCCCGCCTGGGCGTACCAGTTCATCGAGGCGCTGGCCGACGGCGGCGTGGCCTGCGGGCTGCCCCGGGCCAAGGCGCAGCAGTACGCGGCCCAGATGGTGCTGGGCGCCGCCAAAATGCTGCTGGACACCGGCAAGCACCCCGGCGAGCTCAAGGACGCCGTATGCAGCCCCGGCGGCACCACCATCCAGGGGGTGCGCGTGCTGGAAGAGCGGGGCTTCCGCGGCGCGGTGACCGACGCGGTCATCGCCGCTTACGACAAGACCTGCAAGCTGCGGGAGGGGTGAAGCGTCCATGCGTATCGTCGTCAAAGTGGGCACCTCCACCCTCACCTACCCCACCGGCCGGCTGAACATCCGCCGCACCGAAGAGCTGGTCAAGGTCCTCAGCGACCTCAAGAACGCCGGCAACGAGGTGATCCTGGTCTCCTCGGGTGCCATCGGGATGGGGGTGGGCAAGCTGTCCCTGCCCGCCCGCCCCGAGGATATGGCCGGCAAACAGGCCTGCGCCGCCGTCGGCCAGTGCGAGCTGATGTACACCTACGACCGCCTGTTTGCCGATTACAACCACACGGTGGCGCAGATCCTGCTGACCGGGGTGGACGTCGAGCACACCGAGCGCCGGCAGAACTTTGAGAACACCCTCTACCGCCTGCTGGAGCTGGGCGCGCTGCCCATCATCAACGAGAACGACACCGTCTCGACCATGGAGATCGCCTCCATCGGCGACAACGACACCCTGGCGGCCATCGTCGCCTGCTGCGCCCGGGCCGACCTGCTGGTGCTGCTCAGCGACATCGACGGGCTGTACACCGCCAACCCCCGCACCCACCCCGACGCCAAGCTGATCCCCCTGGTGGAGGAGGTCACCCCCGACATCCTCCGCATGTCGGAGGGGGCGGGCAGCGCCCTCGGCACCGGCGGGATGACCACCAAGCTGCGGGCCGCCCAGATGGTTACCGCCGACGGGGTGGAGATGGTGATCGCCAATGGCGCCCACCCCGAGCTGCTGTATCAGATCGCCAGGGGCGAGGCCGCGGGCACACGGTTCGCGGCGCGGCCCCGGCCCAACGCCTGAAAGGAGGCCGACCCCATGACCACACAGGAGATCCTCGCCGCCGCACGCGCCGCCAAAAGCGCCCTCGGCATCGCCCCCACCCAACAGCGGGACCGCGCCCTGCTGGGGATGGCCGACGCCCTGGACGACCCCGCCTGCCGGGCCGCCATCCTCGAGGCAAACGCCGCCGACCTGGACGCCGCCCGCGGCCATATCTCAGAGGTGATGCTGGACCGGCTGGCCCTCAGCGAAAAGCGGCTGGACGGCATGGCCCAGGGCATTCGGGAGGTGGCCGCCCTGCCCGACCCGGTGGGCGCGGTGCTGCGCCGGATCGAGCGGCCCAACGGCCTGGTGATCGAAAAGACCGCCGTCCCGATGGGGGTCATCGCCATCATCTACGAGAGCCGCCCCAACGTCACCAGCGACGCGGCGGCCCTGGCCCTCAAGAGCGGCAACGTCTGCGTGCTGCGCTGCGGCAAGGAGGCCTGGCGGACCAGCCGCGCCATCGTCGAGGCGCTGCGCCGCGGGGTGACCGCCGCCGGCCTGCCTGAGACCGCCGTCAACCTCATCGAGGACACCACCCGCGCCTCCTCCTACGCGCTGATGGAGGCGGTGGGCTACGTCGACCTGCTCATCCCCCGGGGGGGCGCGGGGCTGATCCGCGCCTGCGTGGAAAACGCCAAGGTTCCCTGCATCCAGACCGGCACCGGCATCTGCCACATCTTTGTGGACGCCACCGCCGACCAGGACAAGGCCCTCGCCATCATCGAGAACGCCAAGGCCAGCCGGCCCAGCGTCTGCAACGCCGAGGAGGTCTGCCTGGTCCACAAAGACATCGCGGCCGCCTTCCTGCCGCGCCTCGCGCAGCGCCTCGGCCCCGACCGCGCGGCCCGCGGCCTCCACCCGGTCGAGCTGCGGCTGGACAGCCGCGCCGCCGCCCTCATCCCCGGCACCCCCGCCGGCCCCGCCGACTTCGACACCGAGTTTTTGGACTACATCCTGGCGGTGGGCGTGGTGGACAGCGTCGAGGACGCCGTCGGCCACATCGCCGAGCACTCCACCGGCCACAGCGACGCCATCCTCAGCCAGAGCCAGCGCAGCATCGACCTGTTCACCGCGGCGGTGGACAGCGCGGCGGTCTACGTCAACTGCTCCACCCGCTTCACCGACGGGGGCGAGTTCGGCCTCGGGTGCGAGATGGGCATCTCGACCCAGAAGCTGCACGCCCGCGGCCCGATGGGCCTGGCCGAGCTGTGCACCTACAAGTACATCATCCGCGGCGACGGCCAGATCCGGGTCTGACCGGCCCCGCGCCGCACCCGCCTACCTTATTATAATAGGGACCAAAATCAAGACGCAGAAAGGGCCGTGGAGCGGCAAACTCCACGGCCCTTTTTATTTGCTGCTTATCGTACGGCAGGGGCGGCTCAGGCTTCGTCCAGGCCGGCCATCTGCTTGACCGCCTTCATGGCGAAGGTGATGGTGCGGCCCATGGCCACGCCCGCCATCAGGCAGGGATAGTTGTTGGCAAAGAAGCTGCCCGACATATCGCCGGTGACATACAGGCCGGGCATCGGCTCGTTGTTGGTATCCAGAGCCTGGCCCTTCTCATTGATGGCGATGCCCTGCTCGGTGGTCAGCAGGGAAGCGCCCAGCCAGCAGCCATAGAAGGGCGCTTTGCGGATGGCGCTCAGACGGTAGGCCGGCTTGCCAAAGTCGGTGTCCTCCTGCTGGTCGTACAGCTCGTTGTACCGCTCGACAGTGGCCAGGAAGGTGTCCTTGTCCTCGCCGGTGAAGCCCAGCTTGTCGGCCAGCTCCTCGATGGTGTCGGCGCGGAAGAAGCAGCCCGCAGCCTCGGCCTCTTCCATCTTGGGCAGGACGTAGCCCTCGCCGCCGGCACGGGTCTGGGCCGAGCAGCCGATGGTGTGGAACCGCTGCACGTCCTCGTACCAGTTGTCGTCGTGGATCTGGGCGTAGACACGGCCCGGCTGATGGGCCGCCGCATAGACGATGTCGTTGTAGGGGCAGCTCTCATTGGCGAAGCGCTCGCCGTGGCGGTTGACCTTCAGGAAGGGCTGGGTGCCGGGGTTGTACTGGCGGATGGGGCCGGGGAAGGCCTTGCCGCCGAAGGCGCTTTCACTCTCGACATAGCCGGCGTCCTGTCCCGGGGGCACCACACCGCGGTCGAACAGCATGGGTGCGGCCTCCTGATCGAGGTTGGCGCCCGCCCAGACGGCGGCGCGGATGCCGTAGCCGCGGTCGGCCGGCGAGTAGGAGCAGGCGGTGGTGACGCTGGTGCCCAGGGGGTCCAGCTGCTCCATCATGTAGGGGTTGCCGGGGTAGCCGCCGCAGGCCAGCAGGACGCCCTGCGCCGCATTGATGCGGATGAAGTGGCCGTCGTCGGTGTTCTGGGCGATGATGCCGGTGATGCGGCCGGTATCGTCCTTTTCCAGCTTGGCCAGGGCGGTCTTGAAGTCGATGGCATAGCCCAGGCCCTCGATGTACTCCTGGAACAGCTTGTTGCGCTCGGCGCCGGTGCTGCGGTCGTAGGTGTACTCGATCTCGGGGTAGATGTAGTCGGTGTTCTCCAGGGCGTTTTCTTCGGGCCAGCGGGCCTCCTCGCCGTAGGTGTAGGTCATGGAGACGCCGAACTCGTCCTCCATGATCTCGCGGACAAAGCCGATGGCCTCGGCGGACTCATCCAGCCAGGTCTTGACCACCCGCTGGTCGCACTTGCCGGAGGCGTAGCGGGAGATCTCGCTCAGCAGCTTGCCCTTGTCGGTGACGACGCCATGCTCCTGCGCGCCAAAGCCGTCCACCGCGCCGATCCAGTGGCGGGTGTCCTGCACGGCCACATTCTGCTCGATGATGCGGAAGTCAAGGCCGTTCTTGGCGGCATAGGCCGCGGCCATCAGGCCGCCGTTGCCGGCGCCGACGATCAGGATGTCGGTGTCCCAGGTCTCGGTGATGGCGGCCTCGTCGATGTCGGGCTCGGTGCCCAGCCAGTCGTTCTCGTCGCCGGTGGGCAGCTGGACCGAGGTGACCACCGCCTCGCCCCGCGCCTGGGCGTAGCAGCTCTGGGCGGCCTTCATCACGGCGTCGGAGGTGATGGTCGAGCCGGACACGCCGTCGATCTCGGCCGAACCGGCGGCCAGCAGCTGCTCCTTCAGTTCCTCGGCGGCGGCTGCGCCGTAGGAGGCGGTCTCGCCCGAGGTGTCCACCACCACGTCGGTGACGGCGGTCTCGGAGAAGGTCATGGTGACCTTGACGGTGGAGGAGATGCCCTGGGCGGTGCCCTCGTAGGTGCCGGGGATGTAGCTGCCGCCGGCAGCCGCCGAACCCGCGCCCGAGCTGACGGCGCTGGACGCCGCCGAGCTGGCCGACTCGCAGGCGGCGAGGGCGCCGGCGGTGACGCCGCCCATAGCGGTGGCAGCGGCCAGCTTCAGGAAGCCTTTGCGTGAAATCTTTTTCATTTTTATTTCCTTTCTTGCAATGCATTTGCCCTGCAAAACGGGGGCGCAGGCAGTCTGCGCCCCACGCTGCTTATAGTATAAGAATACCATATTTCCGGCGGTTTGTCCATTTGTTTTTACAAGCTGTACACCGGGCCCGGCGGCGGCCGCAGGGCGCGTGCCTGCGTTAAAATATGCTTTTTTCCTTGCGGAGGCGGGCGGGCCGTGCTATACTTGTATTACAGATCGACAAGGAGGTGTCTTGTATGAACCAACAGGAAAATCCGCTGCGCGCCTATCAGGACCTGCCCCCGGGCGAGCGGAAGCGGGCGGGGGTCTATTTTGACGCCGCGGCGGCCCTCGCCTGCCTGCTGTGCGCCGGGCTGACCTTCTACCTGGCCGGCTTTGACCAGCCGGCCGAGACGGCGGTCTTTTTCGCGGCGGCGGGCACGGTGGTCGTCGGGCTGCACCACGCGGTCAGCGAGCCGACCATCCACCGGCGGCGGTACGCCGGGACGGCTGCGGTGGTGGCCATCTTCGCCGCGGTGCTGTCGGGCGGCAGCCTGCTGGGCGGCACCCCCTCCACCGACCGGTTCACCATGGTCCTGCTCGCCTATCTCTGGCCGGTCCTGCTGGCCTGCTGGCTGGTGCTGCTGGCCCGCCGCCTGCGCGCCTGGCTGCGCGGCGAGGAGGAGTTCATCTTCTGGGGCGACCTCTTTTCCACCTCGGGGGAGACTGCGACCGAGCTGGGCGCGGGCCTTACCCCCAAAGCGCGGTCGGCCGTCAATCTGGTCCTGGCCGCCCTGTTCACCGCCGGGTGCGTCGCCGGGACGATCAACGCGGCGGGCCATGCCGCCGCGCGGCTGCAGCCCCCGCCCGAAGAGACGGTCACCCGGCAGTACGCCGCCCTCTGCCTCGAGCGGGACGAGGGCATCGCGCCGGAGCAGCTCGAGAGCGCCGCCCTCACCCTCGTCCCCGAGGAGGGATGGGAGGGCGGGCTGCAGGACCTCTACGCCTACACCTTCACCTGGCAGGCGGACGGCGGGCAGGCGAGCCGCTGCTACGGCGTGGTGCTCTACAGCGACTTTACCTGCGAGCTGGTCGGCCGGGGCGACAGCCTCGACGCCTGCGTCGCCGACGCCGAGCGCTACTGGATGCAGCTGTGACCGGATGAAAACAACACAGGCGCGGGGCCCGCTCAGGGCAGCCCGCGCCTGTCTTTTTGTTGCATGTTGAGCGGCTCATGCCCCCGCCGGGATCAGCCCGAGCTTGACAAAGGCGTTGTACAGCCCGTCCTCCTCCACGCCGTCGGTGACGAGGTCGGCCATGGCCTTGATCTCCTCCCCGCCGCTGCCCATGGCGACGCCATAGCCGCAGTATTCCAGCATCGGGATGTCCACCTTGGCGTCCCCGAAGGCGATGGTATCCTCCCGCTCTGCCCCGAGGTGGGCAAGCAGGTGCTCGATGGCGTTCGCCTTGGTGATGTCCTTGACCCCGATGTCGCCGAAGAGGGCGGTCTCCCCCGCGCCGCCCCAGGTGCCGTTCTGCATATCGGGGAACTGCGCGGCGGTGTCGAGGTAGTCCTGGTAGCTGCCCAGCAGGTAGCTGACCTTGTTCAGGTCGTCACGGTAGAGCGCGTCGCCGGTGCAGCCAAAGATCATGTCGGGGAAGGCCTGCCGCACCGACTTCTGCCCGGGGCGGCCCTTGCGGCGGCCGTACTCCTGCATGGCGGGCAGGGCGGCGGTCTCGAACCCTTCGCTGGCATACAGGCCGCTGTTGCTCTCGAGGTAAAATTCCAGCCTGCGGCTGTGCAGCCAGTCGACGATGCGGCGGGCCTGCGCCGGGGTGATGAGCTGATGCATCACCACCTGGCCGTGGTCCTCGACATAGCTGCCGTTGCCGCCGATCATGCCGTCCAGGCCGATCTCCCACAGGGGCGGATAGACCTCGGCCCTGCTGCGGCCGGTGCAGATGTAGACCCGGTGCCCCGCCGCCCGGGCCGCCCGGATGGCCCGCACCGCTGAATCGGGCAGGCGGCCCTGGTAGTCCACCAAGGTGCCGTCCACGTCGATGAAGAGGATCTTGCTGCCGTTGCTCATAAAGGGGTGCTCCTTCCCGTTTTTTGCTTTAAGGATACCCTACTGTCTGGAAAAAATCAATCCCAAAATCCTCCGCGTTTCTTTCGGGATCGTCCGCCCTTGCGTTTTTGTCCCGCGCCCCTATAATAAAAGAGGGGCCCATCCCCGCCATCTGTAAAACAGTGAGGAAAATACGCATGGAATACAACGAACGGGAAATTTTTGACGGCCTCGATGCCCTGGTCGAGCGGGCCGAAGCCCTGCTGCGGGAGAAGGGCCGGGCCGTCATCGCCATCGACGGGCGGTGCGGCAGCGGCAAGACCACCCTCGCCGGCCGCCTGGCCGCCCGGTGGGACTGCACCCTGCTGCACGCCGACGACTTCTTCCTCCGCCCTGAGCAGCGCACCTCCGCGCGGCTGGCCCAGCCGGGGGGCAACTTTGACCGGGAGCGGTTTTACGCCGAAGCCCTCGCCCCCCTGCTGGCCGGGCGGGACGCCCTCTACCGCCCCTACGACTGCCACACCGGCTGCCTGCGGCCGCCGGTGCCCGCCCCGCTGCGCCCGGTCATCCTGGCAGAGGGGTCCTACTGCTGCCACCCCGACCTGTGGGGCTGCTACGACCTGCACGTCTTTGTCACCGCGCCGCTGGACATCCGTCTGGCCCGGCTGGCCCGCCGGCCGGGGGTCGACCTCGCCGCCTTCCGCACCCGGTGGATCCCCCTGGAGGAAGCCTACTTCGCCGCCGAACGGCTGGAGGAACGGTGTGACATTCTGGTAAAAAGCTAAACTTTCTGTAAACTGTATAGCACTTTCTACAAAACTGTGCTATACTCGACCCATCATACATCACTGCTGAGAGGTTTACCATGATCCGACAAATCATCCGCATCGACCAGGAAAAATGCACCGGCTGCGGCCTGTGTGCCACCGCCTGCCATGAGGGCGCCATCGACATGGTGGACGGCAAAGCCCACCTTGTGCGGGAGCACTTCTGCGACGGGCTGGGCGACTGCCTGCCCGCCTGCCCCGCCGGGGCCATCACCTTTGAGCGGCGGGAGGCCCCCGCCTACGACGAGGCGGCCGTCCTCAAGGCCAAAGCCGCCG
>DWXX01000148.1 GCA_019118985.1 Candidatus Faecalibacterium faecipullorum | reverse complement strand
AACATCTTCGGCTCGAGCCTGGTGGTGTCCTTCCTGATCGTCTTTGTCCTCAACCTGATCGTCCCGAAGGACGACACCCCCGAGGACTGAGCGGGCCCCTTGATGCACCACGCACCCCTGCCCCCGGGCGGCGGTGTGAGCCCCCCTCACCTCCCGCAGCTTCAAGATGAAATTTCGTATCTTGACTTTGCGGCGGGGGTGTGTGTATAATGCAGTAAACCGATGAGGCGGAAGAGACGCTGCAATGCCGCACCCCAAGAGAGCCCGGTACGATGGGAACGGGCGGTGGGCGCAGCCGTTATGGGCCGCCGAGGGCCGGGCGAACGGGCCGGGGCCGGGCAAGAAGGGCAGCAGGCAGGGGGCAAAGACCTCTGCCGGCAGACAGGGGCAAGGCCCCTGCAGCCTCTGCCGGCCGCGCCAAGTAGCTTTGGACGGGGGTCCCCGTTACAGGACGGGAGGGTGTTGGCCCTCCGCGAGGGGCTTTTGCGCCGGGCATCCAGGCCGCGGCGCGGGGCAAACAAGGTGGCACCGCAGAATCGACAACGATCCTGTCCTTGTGTTGAACGCACAGGGGCGGGGTCTTTTTTGTATCCCCGCCCCGCCAGGACCTGTACCCATCAGGCACTCAGGAAAGGAGCCGTACCATGAAAAAGACTACCATCAGCCGCCGCAGCTTTCTGAAGGCCGCCGGCCTTGCCGCAGCCGCCGCATCCCTGGCGCTGACCGGCTGCTCGTCGGAGGGGGCGTCCTCCGCCGCCGGCAGCGGCGCCGCAGGGGGCGCCGTCTATAAGGTGGGGATCGTCAACTACGTCGACGACGCCTCCCTCAACCAGATCGTCGCCTCCCTCGAGGCGCGGCTGGACGAGGCAGGGGCCGAGCGCGGGGTGACCTTCAACTACGCCGACTACTATGCGAACGCCCAGGCCGACCAGTCCAACTTGAACCAGATCGGGGCCGACCTTGTGGCCGACGGGGTGGACGTCATCGTGGCGGTGGCCACCCCCTCCGCCTCCACCATGCTGGCCGCTGTGGAGGATACTGACATCCCGGTCATCTACTCGGCGGTGACCGACCCGGTGGGGGCCGGCTTTGACGGCCTTGCCAACATCACCGGCACCTCCGACGCGCTGGACACCGAGGCCATCATGAACCTGATCCTGGCGGTCAACCCCGACATCGACCAGATCGGCCTGTTGTACGACCTGGGGCAGGACTCCTCCACCCAGGCCATCGCCGACGCCAAGGCCTTCTGCGAGGCGCACGGCATCGCCGCCATCGAGAAGAACGGCACCACCACCGCCGAGGTGCAGATGGCGGTGGAGGCCCTGGCCGCCAGCGGGGTCAAGGCGGTCTTTACCCCCACCGACAACACCATCATGACCGCCGAGCTGGCCATCTACGAGACGCTGATCGAGGCGGGCATCCAGCACTACACCGGGGCGGACAGCTTCGCGCTGAACGGGGCCTTCATGGGCTACGGGGTGGACTACGTCCAGCTGGGCCAGGCCACCGCCGACATGGTGGTGGAGCACCTGTGCGACGGGGTGGCCATCGCCGATATGCCCTACCGCACCTTTGACAACGGCACCGCCACCATCAACACCGAGACCTGCGCCGCCCTTGGCCTCGACCTCGCGGCGGTCAAGGCGGCCTTCGAGCCCTACTGCACCGCCGTCGAGGAGATCACCACCGCGGAGGAGTTTGCCTGATGCTTTCGAGTATATTTTCAGTCGGCGTCCTCCAGTCCGCCCTTGAGCTGGGCTGCATCTACGCGCTGGTGGCGCTGGCGCTGTTTTTAAGCTATTCCATCCTCAACATCGCCGACCTGTCCACCGACGGCTGCTTTACCCTGGGCTGCGCGGTCTGCTGCCAGGTGGCGGTGGCCGGGCACCCCTTCCTGGCCCTCATCGCGGCCATGGCGGCGGGAGTGCTGTCGGGGTTTGTCACCGCCTTCCTGCAGACCCGCCTCGGGGTCGAGAGCATCATGGCCGGCATCATCGTCAACACCGGCCTGTACACCGTCAACCTGGCGGTGATGGGCTTTTCCTCCAACATGAGCCTAGTGAAGGTGGACACCGTCTTTTCCATCGCCAAGGAGGCGCTGGCCTTTGCCGGCGGGTGGTACCAGCTGGTCGTGGCCGCTGTGGTCATCCTGGCGGCCGGCGCCGCGATGGTCTGGTTCCTCGGCACCAGGCTGGGCCTGTCCATCCGGGCCACCGGCGACAACGCCGCCATGGTCCGCGCCTCCAGCATCGACCCGGGCCGCACCATCATGGTGGGGCTGTGCATCTCGGGCAGCCTGACGGCGCTGTCCGGCGCGCTGCTGGCCCAGTACCAGAAGAGCTGCGACATCAACGTCGGCACCGGCATGGTCACCATCGCCCTGGCCTCCCTCATCATCGGCGAGACCCTGCTGGGCAAACGCAGCATGGTCACCCGGGTGGCGGGGGTGGCCTTCGGCAGCTGCCTGTACCGGTTCATCGTGGCGGTGGCGCTGCGGTTCAACGTCCCGGCCGCGGCCATGAAGCTGGTGTCCGCCCTCATCGTGGCGGTGGCCATCGCCATGCCCGCCGTCCGCCAGAAGCTGGCCTTCGAGCAGCGCAAGCAGGCGGCCCGCCGCCTCCACGCCGCGGCCCACGGCAGCCAGAACGGGAAGGAGGGGCGCTGAGATGCTGATGCTGGAAATGAAAGGGGTCCGCAAGACCTTCAACCCCGGCACCGTCAACGAGAAGGTGGCCCTCGACGGGGTGGACCTCGCCCTTGAGAAGGGGGACTTCGCCACCATCGTCGGCTCCAACGGGGCGGGCAAGTCCACCCTCTTCAACGCCATCACCGGCGGCTTCATCGCCGACGAGGGCTGCATCGTCCTCGGGGGGGAGGACATCACCTTCACCCCCGAGTACCAGCGCAGCAAGGTGATCGGCCACCTGTTCCAGGACCCCCTCAAGGGCACCGCCCCCAACATGACCATCGAGGAGAACCTGGCCCTGGCCTACCTGCGGGCCGGCAAGGCCCAGCGGGCCTATTTCTCCCGCATCTCCCGCCGGGACAAGGACCTCTTCCGCGAGCGGCTGGCCCTGCTGGGCATGGGCCTTGAGGACCGGATGAAGCAGCCGGTGGGCCTGCTCTCGGGCGGGCAGCGGCAGGCGCTGACCCTGCTGATGGCCACCCTGGTCACCCCCAAGCTGCTGCTTTTGGACGAGCACACCGCCGCCCTCGACCCCGCCACCGCCGACAAGGTGCTGGCCCTGACGCGGGAGATCGTTTCCCGCCAGGGGATCACCTGCCTGATGGTCACCCACAACATGCGCCAGGCGCTGGAGCTGGGCAACCGCACCCTGATGATGGACGGCGGCCGGATCGTCTTTGACGTGCAGGGCCGCGAGCGGGCCGGCATGACGGTGGACGACCTGCTGGAGCGCTTCCGCCAAAGCGCCGGCCAGTCCCTCGACAACGACCGCATCCTGCTGAGCAAGGTAGAGAAGAACTGACGTAAATGCCCCTGCCCACCCGTACACCACGGGAAGGCAGGGGCATTTTCATCCATTCATCTTAGGCTCCCAGCGACTGGCTGAGAGGGCCGGTTGCCCGTTACTTCACATACTCGACCGTGTACTCAAAGCCGTACTCTTCCTGCAGCTGCTTGACGGCGGGTTCGCAGTCCTCGATGAAGGTGGGGGCGTAGACCGACGCGCCGTTGTGGGCCTTCTTGTAGTCCTCGACGATCTGAGTCAGCTTGTTCCA
>DWXX01000147.1 GCA_019118985.1 Candidatus Faecalibacterium faecipullorum | reverse complement strand
AACTGTCTGATCACCGAGGATGGCTGCGAAGAGCTTTCTTATATGATTCCGAAAAAGGCAGAGGATATTGAGGCATTTATGGGGAGAAGGTAGAAGATGAGAAAGACAAAGTGCGTGACTGCCTGCCGGATATTTTGGCGCTTTTGCAGAAATACGGTTTAAAAACGCTGCTGCCGGAAGATATGAATGCCGCGCGCAGAAAAGCCCCGCCGGGGGTTCCGGCGGGGCGGGGGTTACTGGTCGATGGCTTCCACGATCTGCTGGGCGATGTACTTGTGCCCGGCGGGGGTGGGGTGGCCGTCGTTGGCGATCCTGGTGCGGGGGATGCCGACGTAGGTGCAGCCGGCGTCCTCGGCGATCTGGCGGACCAGGCGGTTGTAGCGGTTGAAGAAGTTGCTCCAGGTCCACAGCAGGGGGACGGGGTTGTAGCAGCCAAGCAGCAGGATCTGGGCGTCCGGGTTGACGGCGCGGATGGCGTCGATGACCTGCGGCAGGTAGGTCTTGATGTTCTCGTACGCCTCGCTGCAGACGTTGGACGCGCCGGTGGTCACGGCGTAGAACAGGTCGCTGGTCTCCTGGAAGGTCAGCCGCATCCCGAACAGCTGCTGCATCATGCTGACAAAGTCGTCAAAGTCCATGTCGCGGTAGCCGCCCGCAATGATGGTGTTGGCCAGCTGCTCCGACTTCCAGTGGGTGGCCTCGCCGATCGAGACCACAAAGGGAACCATGGCGTCGTTCATCCCGATCTCGATGCTGATGACGTCGGCGTCCCGGATGTAGTCGAGGAATGCAGGGTAGACGTAGTAGGTGCCGGCGGGCTGGTTGAAGGCCGACATCTGGCCGTCCCGCACCATCTCGAGCAGGTCTTTGGTCATCAGGGCGGGCAGGCCGAGGTTGAGCGCGTGGCTGCGGTCCAGCCCGAGGGCGTCGACCACGCGGGCCACATAGCAGTCGGCGGGGTAGCCCTCAAAGTTGGGGCTGATGTCGTAGAAGATCTCGGCCGGCGTGTAGGAGAAGGAGGGCAGCCCCACCCCGGCGGCAATGCTGTCGCCCAGGGCGATGTAGAGCAGAGAGTCGTCCTGCTGCGGGCCCTCGGCGGCATCCTCGGCGGGGGTCTCCTCGATCAGCATGATCTCGTCCTGCGCGGCGGCGGGGTCCTGCGGCGCGCCGTCGGCTGCGCCGGTCACATAGATGGCGGTGGGGCCGTCCGCCGAGCCGATGATGCCGATGGACGCGCCGTCGTCGGCGAAGGCGCCCAGCGGCGCGCAGCTGGCGGCCAGCGCTGCCGCCAGCAGAAAGCTGAGGATACGTTTTTTCATGGTTGACAAAGCTCCTTTTGTATCTCCCCGCTCAGTAGTCCTGCGGGGTGATCTGCCCCTCGAGGGTCAGGTAATCCACCTTGCCCACCGGGGTCAGCGGCAGCGCGTCGATGAACTTGTAGCCCACCGGCAGCGCGTACTCGGGCAGCTCGTCGGCGCACATGGCCCGCAGCTCCCGGATGATCTGGCGCTTTTTCTTCTCGCAGTGGGGGTCGAGGACGATGTAAGCCAGCGGCAGCCGGCCCTGGACGTGGTCTTTGTCGGCGCAGCCCACCACCGAGCAGTTGCGGACGGCGGGGTGGGTGCTGAGGACGTTCTCGATCATGGAGGGGAAAATTTTGAACCCGTCGTGGCGGATGATCATCCGCTTGATCCGGCTGTCCAGAAAGACGTAGCCCTCCTCGTCCATGTAGCCGATGTCGCCGCTGTGGATCCAGACCCGGCCGTCGGCGTGGCGGCGCATGATGATGGCGGTCTCGTCGGGCTTGTTGTAGTAGCCCTGCATCATGCTGGGGCCCGAGATGCAGATCTCGCCCCGCGCGCCGATGGGCAGTTCGACCTCGGTGCCCGGCTCAAAGATGGAGACGACGGTGGCCGGCAGGGGCAGCCCGACGGTGCCGGGCTTGTTGCGTGCGCCGGCGGCGGCGGTGGCGGCCGAGCACAGCTCGGTCATGCCGTAGCCCTTGGCCAGGGGGTAGGGGGCGCCGTGGCTGGACAAAAAGTCGTTGACCGCCTGCTCGGCCCCGAGGGAGATGGCGTCGCCCCCGCAGGCAAAGTTGAGGACGAAGGACAGGTCCTTCTTGCGCAGGCGGGGGTCGGCGGCCAGCACCTGGTAGTGGGCCGGCACGCCGAACATATGGGCGGGCTTGTACTTCAGGACCAGCTTGCCCAGCTCGGCGGGGTCAAGGTTGGGGATGATGACCACCGTGATGCCCAGCGACAAGGGCAGGTGGACGCCGCAGGCATAGCCGTAGGCGATGAAGGGGGGCATGACGTTCAGCAACTTCTGCTGGCGCTGGAACACCACCTCGTAGGCGGCGAACTGCTGGGCCAGGGCGTTGAAGGCCACATCCCCCAGCAGCACCCCCTTGGGGCTGCCGGTGGTGCCGCCGGTGTGGACCATCACGCAGCTGTGGTCGGGGTCGAAGGGCTCGCTGGCGGTGCTGGCCCCCTTGCCCGCCTCGATGAACTGCTTCCAGTTGACGACGTTGGAGGCATAGCGGTTGCGGTCGGGGTTGGCGGCGTTGTAGGCCAGCTTCATGGGGCCGCGCAGCGACTCGGAGGGGGAAAAGACCAGCACCTTCTCGACGGTGGTGCGGCGCATGGCCTGGTGGCACTTGTCGTAGAACAGGTTCATGCAGACCAGCATCCGGGAGCCGGCCTCCTTGATGTACTCGTGGATGCCCTCGGGGCTGTAGCGGGGGTCGATCAGGTTGAGGGTGGCCCCCACCATGTCGGCGGCGTAGAACAGGTAGATCAGCTCAGGGGTCATGACGCTGACCGCCGTGACGATGTCCCCCTTGGCGACGCCGGCGGCGCGCAGGGCGGCGGCGGTCTTTTTGACGTTGACCATCAGGGCCGCGTAGGTGATGGTGTTGCCGTAATAACTGAGGGCGGCGTCGGACAGGTGCCCCTTGTTCTGGCGGCAGACGTAGTCAAAGGCGGTGCAGTCGGGGGCGGGCATATCCCGGTATTTGGGGTCGTAAAACGCGAGCCAGGGCTTTGCCTTGGAGGCGTAGACCGGTTGATTGGTGACAGGCATAGCGATCCTTTCTTCGGTTGGCAGAATGAGATGGGGCGGCGCGCCGCGCCGCCCGATCGTTCCCCACCATTATACGGGTGCCGGGTGGGGAAGTCAATACAAAAACCCGGTCCCTGCCCGGCCGGGTCAGCCGCGGGCGCCCTGACCGCGCAGGCGGCGGACGGCGGCGGGCGGCTCGACTTTGGGGGCGCGGGGGTCCAGCAGCCAGGTCTTGGCCTTGTGGGTGGGGGACACCTCAAAATAGGGCGGCTGCCTGACAAAGTCGATCTTGAGGGCCTGGGGGTTGCGGGGGGCAAAGGCGTCCCCGCGTATCTCGGCGAAGAGGTTGGGGGGCGTGCCCTGGATGTTGAACAGCTCCTCCCCTTTGACGCCGGTCTGGGGCATGCTGGACAAAAGCGCCCAGGTGTAGGGGTGGCGCGGGTCGTAAAAGACCTCGTCGGCGGTACCCAGCTCGACGATGTCGCCGGCGTACATCACCGCCACCCGGTCGGCGATGTTGGCCACCACCCCCAGGTCGTGGGTGATGAGGACGATGGTCAGGTCGTATTTGTCCCGCAGGCGGCGCAGCAGCTCCAAGATCTGCGCCTGGATGGTGACGTCGAGGGCGGTGGTGGGCTCGTCGCAGATCAGGATCTTGGGGCTGCAGGCCGCGGCGATGGCGATGACCACCCGCTGGCGCATCCCGCCCGAAAATTCGTGGGGGTACTGGCGGCTGCGGGCCTCGGGGTCGGCGATGCCGACGTCCCGCAGGTACTCCACCGCCCTGGCGTGGGCGGCGCGGCCCTTGAGCCCCTGGTGGAGGGTGACCGCCTCGGCGATCTGATCCCCGATGGTCTTGAGGGGGTTTAGGCTGGTCATGGGGTCCTGCATGATCATGGCGATCTCCCGCCCGCGGACCTTCAGCCAGTCCTTCTCCTTTTTGAGGGCGGACAGCCGGATGGGTCTGCCGTCGTCGGCCCCGAAGTAGTCGATGGTCCCCTCGGTGATGGAGCCGTTGGCGTCCAGCAGCCCCATGAAGGACTTGGTAAAGACCGACTTGCCCGAGCCCGACTCCCCCACGATGGCCAGCACCTCGCCGCGGCAGACGTCGAGGTCGATGCCCCGGATGGCGTGCAGCACCCGGCCGCGGAGGTTGAAGCAGATGTGTACGTTGCGTGCCGAAAGGATCGGCGTCATGGTTTCCATCTTGTAGGCCGGCCTCCTTTACTGCATGTGGTTCTTGGGGTCGGCGGCGTCCGAGAAGGCGTTGCCGATCAGGTAAAAGGCGATGGTGACAAAGCTGAGGATGATGGTGGGGTAGAGCAGCTGGTAGCGCAGCCCCGCCTGCATCATCACCTGGCGGCCGTCGTTGATCAGGTTGCCGAGGCTGGGCGTTTCCACCGACAGGCCGAGGCCGATGTAGGTGACGAACACCTCGCTGCCGATGGCGGCGGGGACGGTGAGGGCCATCCGCAGCATGATGACCGAGACCAGATAGGGCAGCAGGTTGCGCAGCACGATCCGGTAGACGGGGGTGCCGATGCAGCGGGAGGCGACGTTGTAGTCCCGGTCGCGGATGATGAGGATCTGGTTGCGGATGAAGCGTGCCATGGCGATCCACCCGGTCAGGGACATGCCCAGGATCAAAGTGGGTACGCTGGGGCTGGCCACATAGGAGATCAGGATCAGGATGATGGTGGAGGGGATGTTGTCGCAGATGTTGTACAGCTCGGTGAAGAAAAAGTCGAGCTGGCGCACATACCCCCACAGCACCCCCACCGTGATGCCCACCACCGCCTCGATCAGGGCGACGAAGAAGGCGATGGTCAGGCTGGTGCGGGTGCCGGCCCAGATGCGGGCCCACAGGTCCTGCCCGATCGAGTTGGAGCCCCAGATGTAGCCGTCCGCCCCGGGGGCGATGTTGCGGTACTGGATGCCGGTCTCAGGGTCGACCCGGCAGTAGTTGGGGTCGAGCTGCCCCGGCAGGTGGGGCTGCAGGAAGGCGAAGGCCACCACCGCCGCCAGGGCGATCAGCAGGGCCACGGCGAACTTGTTGCGCAAAAACGAGCGCAGGGTGCTGCCCCAGTAGCTGTAGTTGGAAGAGGCGGTGGCCTCCGCCTGCTCGGGGCAGAAGCCCGCGGGGGTGAACAGCTCTTCCTCCGGCAGGCCGGCCCAGGCGGCGGGGCCGCCGGCAGACTGCGCGGCGTCCATCGCGTTTTCCAGCTGTTTTGCCTTGGCGTTTTTCAAAAAGAACAGCATCAGCGGCCACCTTCTTTCTTGCCCAGCGAGATGCGCGGGTCGATCAGGACCATCAGCAGGTCGCCCAGGATCAGCCCGATGATCCCCACGCAGGCGTACAGCAGGACGATGCCCTGCACCATGGTGTTGTCGTGCCGCTGCACGCAGGTGACCAGCAGCCCGCCCATGCCGGGGATGCTGTACAGGCTCTCGATGTAGATCGAGCCCACCACCGTGTTCAAAAAGGCGGAGGGGATGTACTGCACCAGCGGCACCATGGCGTTGCGGAACACGTGCCGCAGGGCGATGCGGGCCCCGCTGGCGCCCTTGGCGCGGGCCAGCAGGACGTAGTCCTTGTTGCTCTCGTCCACCATATAGCGGCGCAGCCACATGGCGTAGAAGGCGATGTTGCCCAGGCTCATCGAAAAGACCGGCAGCACCCAGTAGCGGGGGTTGTCCGCCTGGAACAGCAGCCCCACGTTGAGGGCGGTGGTGCCGTACATCTGGATGTAGAGGTAGTAGACCGCCGCCGGCACCGCCTGGATCAGGATGACGACGGCGGTGCCGATCTTGTCGGGCAGGCGGTGC
Source organism: Candidatus Faecalibacterium faecipullorum (assembly GCA_019118985.1). Lineage (GTDB taxonomy): Bacteria > Bacillota > Clostridia > Oscillospirales > Ruminococcaceae > Faecalibacterium > Faecalibacterium faecipullorum. The sequence continues at coordinate 9,800 of DWXX01000147.1, read as the reverse complement.
TTGAACCGGCCCATCACAAGCCCCAGCGGGATGCCTGCCGCCAGCGACACCAGCATGGCCAGCACCCCCATCTGCACCGAGATGGGCAGCTTTTCGACCAGGATGTCGGCCACCGGCACGTTGACCCGGTAGATGTGGCTGACCCCGAGGTCGCCGGTCAGGGCGTCCCGCCAGAACCGCGCCACCTGTACCGGCAGCGGGTCGAGCAGCCCCATCGACTGCAGCCCGGCCTGGATCTGGGTCTCGGTCATCTTCTCATAGTTTGCAAAATAGCCTTCCACCGGCATCAGCCGCAGCAGGCAGAACACGAGCGTCACGATGATGAACAATGTCAGGATCGAGTGCCCGATGCGTTTGGCCAGATAGTTTACCATAGCCGGCCGCCACTTCCTTTCTTCTCAAAAAACAGGGGGCCGCCCCAGGGAAAGGGGCAGCCCCCGTGCGCAGGCAGGCTCAGCGGGCGTCCCGGTTGGCCTCGTATTCACTCATCGAGACATAGTGGTCCAGCACATGGATCCCCTTCAGCCGCTTGTTGGAGAAGCCGGTCGAGGCGTACTGCCCCTCCCAGTAGTTCAGGCGGGTGGCAAGGTAGGCGGGCACGCTCATCCCCATCGGGATGACCAGGGCGTTCTCGATCAGCATCGCCTCGGCGTTGGCGAAGGCTTCGTACCGGGCGTTGATGTCGGTGGTGATGGCCTTGGCCTGTTCCACCGCGGTCATGTACGCCATGATGGCGTCGGCGGTCTCGCCGGTGATGAAGCCGTCCTCGACGCCGGTGCGCAGGTAGGCGTAGCGGCTGCCGTAGCCGCCGGCCTCCTGGTAGAAGGGGTCGGTCTCGGTCTCGGGGTCAGAGTAGTCGGCGCCCCAGTTGCACAGCTGGAAGCAGTACTTGCCCGCCCGGCGGACCGCCGACAGGTAGTTGTCCGACGGGCCGGCGGTGATGATGATGTCGATGAAGTCGGCCCCGTCGTTCAGCACACCCTCCAGCTGCTGCTTGAAGACCTGGCACTGGCGGTCCCAGTCGGAGGTGGAGGGATTGTAGGGCAGCTGCACCTTGACCGGGAAGGTGACCCCCTGGGCGGTGAGCTCCTCGATGGCGGCGTCGCGGTACTGCCTGGCGGCCGCCTCGTCAAAGAAGGCGGTGATGCCTGCCAGCGCGCCGCACTGGGTGTAGTCCACCCCGTCGTCGTTGGCGCAGAAGGAGGGCGGGGTGACGGTGTTCAGCATATAGCCCTCGTACCCCTCGGGCGCGGTGACGGCCAGGGTGACGGCGTTGTTGATGCCGTACAGGAAGGCCTTGCGGAAATTGGTGCTGTTGATGGCCTTGGCCCAGTTTTCAGGCTCGTACTCGTCGTCCAGCCCCTCGACGGTCTGGCCCGAGAACTCGTGGTAGAAGGGCATGAAGTTGAACAGGTAGAAGTAGGTGTAGTTGGTGTTGGGCCGGTCCATCGAGACAAGGTCCTTGGTGGCCTCGTCGGCCAGCCAGCTGTCCAGGATGTCCGAGCCGATGGTGGCCTCGTCGATCTCGCCGCGGCGGATCATCTCGGGGCCGTTGACTTCGGCCTCGGCGTTGTAGATCCGGCTGACCGTCTCGATAAAGACATTGTCGGCGTCGTAGTTCTCGGGGTTTTTGGTCATCACCCAGCTCTCAAGGGGGATGTACTCGGACAGGTAGAAGGCGCCGCAGCTGTAGGTGGTCTCGGCCGAAGTGGCGAACTGATCCCCCATCTCTTCCAGCAGGGGGCCGTAGGCCGGCTCGTAGGGCAGGTAGACCAGCAGGCTGAGGAAGCCGGGGAAGTTGTAAGTCAGGGTATAGGTCAGGGTGTGCTCGTCCACCGCCTTGACCCCCACCTCGTCAAAGCTGACCGGCGGGTAGCTGACCGGGTCGGCCCCGGGGGCCGAGACGGTGACGGTGCCGCTGCCGTCCACCGTGTAGGCGGTGCCGTCGCCGTCCACAAGGCCGGCCTCGGCGTTGGCCAGGTTGACCTGGTAGTCGTAGTAGCTTTCCGCCCCGGCGATGTAGGAAGTGATCAGCCCGGCGTTGGCCGCAGCGTAGGCCGGGGTCAGGACGTAGCGCATGGCGTCCACAAAGTCCTGCGCGGTGACGGGGGCCACCACCTCGCCGTTCATGTCCACCCAGTTCTCGTCCCGCAGGTGGAAGGTCCAGGTCAGGGTCGCCTCGTCAAATGCCCACTCGGTGGCAAGGCCCTCTTTCAGCACGCCCTTGTTGTCGAACTCCAGCAGGGTGTCGACGCAGTTGGCGCCCACCTGCATCTCGACGTCGGAGGAGGTGGTCAGGTAGTTGAGGGTGGCCGGCTGGCTGGAATAGAGGATGGTGTAGCGGGAGGTATCCATCCCGCCGCCCCCGCCCTGGGCGGCGTTGTCCGCCCCGCCGCAGGAGGCCAGAAGCCCGGCGGAGCAGGCGGCCGCGGCAGACAGGCCGGCGGCCTTGAGAAACTGGCGGCGTGAGATCGTTTGACGCATGAAAAACACTCCTTTTCAATTCATTCCTGAGGTATCCGGGGCGGGGGGCTCGGGGGCTGCGGCGGCTGCCTGCGCGGCGGCTTCGGCCTCGGCGGCCTTTTTGGCGGCGCGCTCGGCGGCGCGGGCTTTGGCGCGGGCGGCGGCGGCTTCCTGCCGCTTTTTGGTCCGCGCCTTGACCCGGCAGGTGGCGCACAGGCCGTCGGCGGCGTCGGGGGGTACGGGCTTGCCGCAGTCCTTGCAGAAGGACTTTTTGAACCGCAGCACGCTGACCGGCCCGAGGGTGGTGAGGCTGCGCAGCTTCATCCCGTCGATGGCCTTGTGGTTGCAGCTGTCGGCGCACATCCCGCACTCGCTGCACTTCCAGGGCGTGACGACCACCCGGGTCTGGCCGTCGGGCAGATCCTCGATGCGGATGGCCCCGGCGCGGCAGGTCTTTTCACACCGGCCGCAGCCGTAGCAGCTGCTGTTGAAGGCCGGCAGGTACACCCCGTAGTGGAAGGGGGTCTCGGTGGCGGTCTTGAGCTGCTTGACCCGCTCGTTGAGGGCGTAGCGGAAGGGCTGCGCCGGCTCGTCCTCATCGTCGTCGCCGAGACCGGGCAGCATCCGCAGCAGCTGGCGGGTGCCGCTCTTGGAAGAGTCGCCCACATGGGCGAACATCTCCCGGCGGGTGAGCTCTTTGGCGTGGTAGGGGGCGTCCTCGGGCTGGTAGGCCAGGGTGACGCGCGCTTCAAAGAGGGGCGCGCCCAGAAATTCGACCAGGCGGGTCAGTTCGGCGCGCAGCAGCGCGGCGCAGCGGTCGTTCTCGCATTCGCCGCAGGGGGTCAGGTCCAGCACCAGCTTTTTGTGCAGGGCCAGGTAGGCCAGCGCCTCCCAGCAGACGGCCCCCACGCAGGGGCGGACGATGTCGTTGCGGCGGGCGCTCTGCTCGCAGCCCACCCAGATGGCGTCGTTGTCCGCGCCGGCCAGCCGCAGGTCCCGCTGCACCTGCTCGGCGGAGGGGGTGATGCACTGGGTGCGGCAGACCGATACGCACAGCCCGCAGTCGGTGCAGGGGTCCCAGTCCTTGACCAGGTTGGGCCGGGTGAAGATCTCGTCCCCGTACGGGCAGATGTCCTTGCAGTCGGTGCACTGCTCGCGGTGGGGGCGGAGGTTCCAGCACTGCTTGCGGTCGATCTCGGGGTGGGTGTTGTTCATCAGGGCGTTCATCGCCACTTTGGTGAAGATGCTCATGCTCGGCTGACCTCGTTTCAGGCTTTGGGCGCTTTGGCTGCGGGGGCGGGGTCGGTGACCGAGGTCACCTGCGCGTTTTCCAGCAGATACGCCTGCACCTTGCGGGAGACGATGGCCGCCGCGAGGGCGTCGGGGGACAGCACCTTGCGGATCTCGGCCTCGGGGGTGTCGTGCTGGGCGGCCAGGCGGCGGTACTCGGCCTCCACCTCGTCCTTGTGGGCGACGATGCCCTCGGCCTCCGAGATGGCCTTGGCGGCCAGGATGCTGCGGATCCGCTTTTCCGCGATGGCGCGGTAGCTGGCCTGCAGCTCTTCGGGGGTGGTGCGGCAGGACTTGCAGTAGGCATCGAGGGGGATGCCGCTCTTTTTCAGCTTCAGCTCCAGCTGGCGGTACTCCCGCTGCGCCTCGGCCTCCACCCGCTTCTGGGACAGGGCGACGGTCAGGTTGGCCCCGGCGGTTTCCAGCAGTTCCTGGCCGGCCTTGCGGTCGGCGGCGGCCTCGTGGATGGCCTGCTTTTCCCGGCGGATGGCCTCGTGCATGGCCTCGAGGGAGTCGTAGCCGCACTTGCGGGCGAAGTCCTCGTCGGGGGCGGGGGTGTGCTTTTCGGCCACCGCGTGCAGGGTGACGGTGAACTGCGCGGTCAGCCCCGACAGCTCCTCCACCCGGAAGTTGGCGGGGTAGGTGAAGTCGAACTGGAAGGTCTCGCCCGCCTTGTGGCCGTAGACCGCCTTTTCGGCGGCGGGCATCAGTTTGCCGGTGCCCAGCAGGACGGTGACCTTCTCCATCCGGCTGTCGGGGATGGCCTTGCCGTCCATGAAGCCCTCAAAGTCGAGGGTGACCTTGTCCCCGCGCTTGGCGGGCGCGTCGGTGGGGGTGTACCAGGCGTGCAGCCGGCAGCGGTGGGCCAGCTCCTGCTGGATGGTGTTGTCCAGCACCGGGCGGACATGCCGGGTGACGGCCAGGCCCTTGTACTGCCCGAGGGTGACGTTGGGATATTGTTCAGCCATGGTGCGCGCCCCCTCTCAGCAGTCGGTGCAGGCCGAGCCGGCGGCCAGCCAGCCGGTGTCCAGGGTGACCGAGCCGTCCTCCCACACAAAGGTGGGGATGCCGATCCGCCCTTCGGCCCGGATGGCGTCGTAGACCGGCAGGCTGTCCCGCATGGCCAGGAAGGCACGCAGGTTTTTGGTGCTCTCGGTGATGTCGATGTATTCGTAGGGGATGTTCTGCTCGTCCAGCTTCTGCTTGACCTCGCGGCAGTCCGCGCAGATGGGCGCGCCGTACAGTTTCATCATATATCATACCTCCTGTCGGGTGGTGTTGGCGTTTTATTCAACAAGTATACACCATCCCCGCCGGTTGGGCAAGAGGGAGATGGCGGCTGCGGGGGATGGAGCGAAAAACCCCGCCTCTCCGGCGGGAGAAGCGGGGGAGGGGCGGTTTAGTCGCCTTCAAGCAGGATCTGGTAGTCGGCAAAGCCGCTGGAGGTGATCACCTGGCCGTCTTTGGTGCACCAGAGGGCCTCGACGCCCTCCAGGCTCTCGACCAGGGCCATCCCCTGTTCAAGAGGCATGCAGAACACGCCGGTGGACAGGCAGTCGGCCAGCCCCGAGTCGGGGCAGAGGATGGTGACGGCGGTGAAGTAATCGGCCGGCCAGAGGGTGTCGGGGTCGATGATGTGGTGGTAGCGCACCCCGTCCACCGTATAAAAGCGCTGGTAGTCGCCGCTGGTCACCACCGCGAGGTCGGTGGAGTTGACCGCCGCCAGCAAAGACGAGCCGCTGCCGTACAACAGCGAATCGTCCCACGGGCTGACGATGCCGCTCTCCCAGCTCTGGCCGCGGGGCTTGGTGCCGATGGAGCGCAGGTTGCCCCCCACGCTGACCGACGCGCTGACAAGGCCGCGCTCCTGGGCGGCCCGGCAGACCTGCTCGACGGCGTAGCCCTTGCCCACGCTGCCCACGTCCAGGCGCATCTCGGGGTCGGCCAGGTAGACGGTGCCGGCCTCGCGGTCGATGACAAGGTCGCGGATGTCGCAGTGGGCGGCGGCCGCCTCCAGCTCGGCTTGCTCGGGCAGGGTGTTGTCCGCGTCGGAGGGGTCGGCCTCGGCGGCCTCGCGGTGGTCGTGCCAGACAGCCAGGACGCTGCCCATGGCGACGTTCAGCTTGCCGCCGGTGGTGTCGTACAGCTCCACCGCCAGCTCCAGCATATCGATGATCCGCTCGTCCACCTTGACCGGGGCGACGCCGGCGTTGTCGTTGATGGTCTTGATGTTGTTGATGCCCTCGTAGTCGTTGTAGATGTCGTACAGCTTGTGGTAGGCGGCAAGGTCGTCGTGCAGCGCGTCCGCCTGCCGGTCGAACTCGGCCTGGCTGTCGCAGTAGGCGATGACCTGGGTCATGGTGTCAAAGACGTCGAAGTAGTAGGCGGTGAACCGCTCGGCGCTGTCGCTGACGGTGGTCTTGGGCTTTGGGGCGCAGCCGGCCAGCAGCCCGCCGCAGAGGGCCAGGCAGGCCAAAAGGGCGAAAAGGCGGCGTGTCACGGCGCGGTCACCTGGCCTTTCTGCCGCTGCGCTTCGCCCAGCAGCTGGGCCAGCAGGTCGCCGAAGACCCACTGGCGGTTGGCGGGGGTGACCGCCGCCCGCAGCGGGATCTGCGCCTTGGCGGTGTTCAGAAGGTCGAGCAGGGTGGCGGCGTCCCGCGGGCGGAAGTTTGCCAGCAGGATGGCCGGCGGGTACGCCCCCGGCGCAAGGCGGAGGGTGCGGCCGGCGGTCACCGGCACCTCGCCCAGCAGCTGGGCCACCGTCTGGCCGGCGTCGTCGGGGCTGACCACCTGCACCTTCATCCCGAAGGCGTCGGCCATCCCGTCCAGGATGCCGCGGTCGCCGGGGGCGAGGTTCCACGCCAGGACCATGGGGACCCCGGCGTTCTGGTTGCGGGCGATGTGTGCTTTCATGAGGGTACCTCTTTCATCCGATTCATCCGAAGGTAAGGGAAATCGTTCAGAGTATACCACAAAAGCCCCGGAAAGAAAACACCGCCCCGCAGAAAGCCGCCCGCCCCCGGCCTTTTCAGCCCGGTTCAGCTCAGTTCAGTTCTTTGCCGAAGAAGGGCGCTTCCCGTTTGATAAAGTCCATCAGCTCGTCGAACTGGTCGGGGGTCAGGCTCTGGGCGCCGTCGCACTTGGCCTTGGCGGGGTCGTTGTGGACCTCGATCATCAGCCCGTCGGCCCCGGCGGCCACCGCGGCTTTGGCCAGCTGGGGCACCATCCAGGCCTGTCCGCAGGCGTGGCTGGGGTCCACCACCACCGGCAGGTGGGTCATCTTGTGCAGCATCACCACCCCGGCCAGGTCGAGGGTGTTGCGCATGCTGGTCTCGAAGGTGCGGATGCCCCGCTCGCAGAGGATGACGTTCTCGTTGCCCTCGGCCATGATGTACTCGGCGCTCATCACCAGCTCCTCGAGGGTGTTGGCCAGGCCCCGCTTGAGCAGCACCGGCTTTTTCTGCCGGCCGGCGGCCTTGAGCAGCTCGAAGTTCTGCATGTTGCGGGCCCCGATCTGGACCAGGTCGACGTTCTCGAACAGGGGCAGGTGCTCGGTGTTCATGATCTCGGTGACGATGGGGCTGCCGGTGGCCCGGCGGGCCAGTTTGAGCAGGTCGAGCCCCTCGCTGCGCATCCCCTGGAAGGAGTAGGGGGAGGTGCGTGGCTTGAAGGCGCCCCCCCGCAGCAGGCTGGCCCCCGCGGCTTTGACCCGCTGGGCGCAGTAGGTGATCTGCTCTTCGCTCTCGATGCTGCAGGGGCCGGCGATGACCGCAAAGTGCCCCCCGCCGATCCTGACCCCCTCGACGTTTACCACCGTGTCGTCGGGGTGGAACTTGCGGTTGGCCTTCTTGTAGGGCTCGGACACCCGGCGGACCGTCTCGACCACCGGGTTTGCCAGCACCCAGCTCTCGGCGATGGCCTTGGTGTCGCCGATCAGGCCGAGGATGTGGGTGTCGTGGCCCTTTGAATCGTTGATCTCGAAGCCCATGCCGGTCAGCTCATGGCAAAATTCCCGCACGGCGGCGTCGGGGGCGTCCTGTTTGAGGATGATGATCATAGCGGTATCTCCTTGCTGGCTGCATTGTTTGTTCAGTGTACTGAATCGCTGTCGGTACTATAACACTTCATGACGCTGAAGTCAAGAGGGGCGGGCAAAAAAATTTGTCCATCCCGCCCGGCGGGGTGTTCATCCGGGGCGATTTGTGCTACAATAAAGCCATACGAGGAGGGATGCAGGATGGCCAAGGAAGCCAAGACCAACGCGATGCGATTGCTGGAAAAGGAGAAGGTGCCCTATACCGCCCATGAGTACCCCCATGAAGAGGGGGTGGCGGTGGACGGGGTGACGGTGGCCAGGAGCCTCGGCGAGGACCCCGCCTGCGTCTTCAAGACCCTTGTGACCCAGGGGGCGAGCCGGAACTACTTCGTCTTTGTCATCCCGGCGGCGGCGGAGCTGGACCTGAAAGCCGCCGCCCGCAGCGTGGGGGAAAAGAGCGTCGCCATGATCCATGTGGCCGACATCAACAAGGTGACCGGCTACATCCGGGGCGGCTGCAGCCCGGTGGGGATGAAAAAGCAGTACGTCACCGTCTTTGACGAGAGCGCGCTGCGCCAGCAGAAGATCTACGTCTCGGCCGGGCGGATCGGGCTGCAGGTCTGCTGCGCGCCGGCTGCGCTGATCCGCGCCGCCCGCGCCTCCACCGCCCCCCTGACCCGGGCGGAGGGATAACTGGCGAAATTGCACAAAACTTCCCGCACCTGCGCGGAACGGGTCAAACACAAGGGAGAATTTGTGTAAAATCTCTATGCAAAGCGCGTTTTTTGCCGTACACTAGGTACGGATGGGCGCTGCGCGCCCGCTATATAAAAAGGAAAACAGCTTGAGGACAGGAAATGGACTTTGACGGAAAGCGTTTGGATGGGCTGGAACGGGCGGCTGCGCCCTGGTCCGGCCGCAATGCCTACAGCCGGCGGCTGCCCAGTGCCCCCGCCGTGTTTCGTCGTACCGTCATGCCCGCAGAGTAAGGCCGTGGTGTAGCCGCATCACAGCCTTTTTTGTTTTTGGACGCTGCTAGAGGAGGAAATGAGAATGATTCGTAAAGTTGCCGTCATCATGGGTTCGGACAGCGATTGGCCGGTGGTCAAGGGGGCCTGCGCCCAGCTGAAGGCCCTGGGCATCCCCTTTGAGGCCCACATCCTGTCGGCCCACCGCACCCCGGCCGAGGCCGCCGCCTTTGCCAAAGGGGCGAAGGAGGCCGGCTTCGGGGTGATCCTCTGCGCCGCCGGCATGGCCGCCCATCTGGCGGGCGCCTTCGCGGCCAACACCACCCTGCCGGTGGTGGGCATCCCCATGAAGGGCGGCGCCATGGACGGGCTGGACGCCCTGCTCGCCACCGTCCAGATGCCCAGCGGCATCCCGGTGGCCACCGTCGCGATCAACGGCGCCAAGAACGCCGCCTGGCTGGCCGCCGAGATCCTGGCCCTGGCCGACGAGGGGCTGGCCGCCCGCCTGGAGGCCGAGCGCGCCCAGATGGGCCGCGACATCGCCGCCAAGGAGGAAAAGCTCCAGCAGGAGGCGGCGGCCCTGTAACAGCCGCCGGCAGCATCAATACGGAGAGACGAAGGAGTTAGCATGTCTGATTTTGCCTACCCGCTCCACGAAGAGTGCGGCGTTTTCGGTATCTACGACAAGGCCGGCACCGAGGATGTGGCCCTGGCCGTCTACTCGGCCCTGTACGCTCTGCAGCACCGCGGCCAGGAGAGCTGCGGCATGGCCATCAACGACGACGGGGTGATCACCGGCCACCGGGACCTCGGCCTTGTGAACGAGGTCTTTACCCCGCAGGTGATGGATTCCATCCGCCGGCCCGAGGCCCGGATGGCCACCGGCCATGTGCGGTACGCCACCGCCGGCACCCGGGTGCGGGCCAACGCCCAGCCCATGATCGTCCGGCACGGCCGGGGCACCATGGCCCTGTGCCACAACGGCAACCTGACCAACGCGGTCCAGCTGCGCAACGCGCTGGAAAACGACGGGGCCATCTTCC
>DWXX01000146.1 GCA_019118985.1 Candidatus Faecalibacterium faecipullorum | reverse complement strand
ACCAGATCGCCCAGCAGCAGCACATGGACAAGATCGAGGACATCAAGGGCGTCCAGAACGAGATCGCCTGGGGCCACCAGATCCGCAGCTATGTCTTTATGCCCTACACCATGGTCAAGGACCACCGCACCGGCTATGAGACCAGCAACGTCAACGCCGTCATGGACGGCGATCTGGATGGCTTCATCTTCGCCTACCTCAAGGCCGCCAGCCGCGGCGAACTGGCCGAGACCTGAAGCTCAAATATAACAGGACACAGCAAGGGCCCCCGCTTCCCACAGAGGAAGCGGGGGCCTTTTTTGGCCTGCCTGTCAGACGGTGGCGCCGTCCTCGGCGATGAGCTGGACGGCGCCGTCGGCGGTGCAGTCGGCGGTGTAGCGCGCGCCGGGGGCGGCGGCGCCGGCGGCGATGCGGTCGGCGAGGGCCTGCTCGACGGCGCGGTCGACCTGGCGGCGCAGCTCCCGCGCGCCGTAGGGGGAGGCGGCCTTTTCCGCCAATGCGCGGCAGACCCCGGCGGTGTGGGTCAGGGTGTAGCCGCTGCGGGCGGCCCGCTGTTCCAGGTTGACCAGCAGCCGGTCGGCGATGGCGGTCAGGCTGTCGGGGCCGAGGGGGCGGAAGACGATCATCTCGTCCAGCCGGCCGACCAGCTCGGGCCGGAAGAAGCCCCGAGCCTCGGCCACAGCCGCGGCGGCCTGCTTTTCAAAGGCGGCCTCCTGCCCGGCGGCAAAGCCCAGCGGCGCGGACTGCCCCGCCAGAAAGCGGGCCCCGAGGTTCGAGGTCAGCAGGACGATGGTGTTGGAAAAATCGGCCCGCCGCCCCATCGAGTCGGTCAGGCAGCCGTCCTCCAGGATCTGCAGCAGGATATTCTGGATGTCGGGGTGGGCCTTTTCGATCTCGTCAAAGAGGACGACGCTGTAGGGCCGCCGGCGGACGGCCTCGGTCAGCTGGCCGCCCTCGTCGTGGCCGAGGTAGCCCGGGGGCGCGCCCAGCAGCCGGGCCACCGTGTGGGCCTCCTGGTACTCGGACATATCGAACTTGAGCAGGGCCTTCTCGCTGCCGAACCAGCTGCGGGCCAGCGCGCGGGAGAGGGCGGTCTTGCCCACCCCGGTGGGCCCCAGGAACAGCAGCGCCCCGATGGGCCGGCCCGGCTCGCCCAGGCCGGTGCGGCTGCGGCGGATGGCGGCGGCGACGGCGGCCACCGCCTTGTCCTGCCCCACCACCTCCTGGGCCAGGCGCTCTTCCAGCAAGGCCAGGCGCTGTCGCTCGGCCTCGCCCACACGCTGCGCCGGCACCCCGCTGGCACGGGCTACCACCCGGGCCAGATCCTCCCGCGTCAGGGCGGGGGAGGGGCGGCCGTCCTGTTCGGCCCGGATGCGGGCGGCGGCGCAGGCTTCGTCCATCAGGTCGATGGCCTTGTCCGGCAGGCAGCGCCCCGGCAGGTACCGCACCGACAGCTCGACCGCGTCGTCCAGGGCCTCGGGCGGGATGGTCACCCCGTGGTACCGCTCGTACCGGGGGGCCAGCCCGGCCAGGATGTCCCGGGCCTCGGCGGGGGTGGGCTCTTCGATGGGCACCCGGCCGAACCGCCGCTCGAGGGCGGGGTCCTTCTGGATGTGGGTGCGGTATTCCTGGTTGGTGGTGGCGCCGATCATCTGCAGCTCCCCCCGGGCGAGGACCGGCTTGAGGATGTTGGCCGCGTCGATGGCCCCCTCGGCGGCGCCCGCCCCCACGATGGTGTGGAACTCGTCTACGAACAGGATCACCCCGCCGTCCCGCACCAGCTCTTCCAGCAGGTTTTTCAGGCGCTCTTCAAAGTCGCCGCGGTACTTGGTGCCGGCCACCAGGGAGGCCATGTCCAGCGCCAGCAGCCGGCGGCCCTTGAGGGCGCGGGGCACCTGCCCGGCGGCGATCCGCTGGGCAAGGCCCTCGGCCAGGGCGGTCTTGCCCACCCCCGGCTCGCCCACCAGGCAGGGGTTGTTCTTCTGCCGCCGGCAGAGGATCTCGATCATCCGGTCAAGCTCTTTGTCCCGGCAGAAGACCGGGTCGAGCTGACCCTCGGCGGCGCGGCGGGTCAGGTCGCGGCAGTATTTGTCGCTGGCCCGGCTGCCCCGCGGCGCCATCGAGGCTGCCCGCGGCTGGATCGGCAGGGTCAGCTGCCCCGACATCTGCCGGCACTCCCGCACCGCGTCGCTCAGCTGCACCCCCATCGAGGCCAGCAGCACCCCGGCGGTGCAGCCGCCGTCCTCCAGCATGGCGCAGAGCAGGTGCTCCGGCTCGGCCTGGCTCTGGCGGGCGTTGTGCGCGTCGATCAGGGCGTAGTCCATCGCCCGGCGCAGCTCGGGGGCAAGGTCCTGCCGGCGCAGCCGCCGCGGCGCGCCCTGACGGCCCTCCGCCACCTGGCGGCGGACCTCCGGCTCGCGGATGTTCTTGCCCTCCAGGTACCGCCCGGCCGCCCCGGCGTCCCGCTGCAATATGGCCAGCAGCAGATGGCCGGTGTCGGCCTTGTCGCAGCCGAGGTTGCCGGCAAGCTCCACCGCCCCCTCCAGCACCCGGCCGGCGGCAGGGGAGAAGCCCTTGCCCCAGCCGGCACCAAAATGTTCGCTGAAATGTTCCCAAAAGCCCATGGCCCGCTCCATTCCCGGCGCTGTGCGCCGCTTTGCGTCAACACCTACAGTATAGCCCCGCCGTCTGAGAAAAAATCAGCTCTTTCTGTCAAAGCCGTCCGTACCGGGCAAAACAAAGCCCCCGCCCCCAAACGGGGGCAGGGGCGGCGCGGTGTATTCAGAGAAGCGCGCCGGGGCGGACGGTCAGTTCGACCCAGGCGGGGCGGAACCCGCTCTTGATGGCGTTGCCCACCGATCGCAGGTTGGGCCAGGCTGCACAGTAGAAGGGGACTTTGCCCCGCTCCAGGATGGCAAGGGCCAGCCGGCTGGTGAGTGCCGAGGCGATGCCCTGCCGCCGGTAGCCGGGCAGAACGTCCACTCCGATCTGCCACATGCTGTCGCAGTCGGCCGAACAGGCGGCAAGGCCCACCAGCTGTCCGCTGTCGTAGGCCCCGACCCCCAGCATGTCCAGCTCGCTGCGCGCTTTGCAGAGGGCGTTAGCCCATGCGTCGGTGTAGAGGGGGGCAAAGTCAGCCGGGCCCAGTACCCGCAGGGGATAAGGGCAGCCGAGGGGATGCAGGACGTCAAGGTCGGGCAGAAAGTACTCCGACTCGTCGAGCCGTCCCGCGCCCTGCAGCAGCAGGTGAGCATGCTCGAAGCACTGCCAGCCACCGAAGCGGCGCAGCAGCTCGTCCGCCGCCGCCCGGTACCCTTCGCCGGCCGAGGCCACCACATTTCCCCCATAGGAGACAAGGCAACAGGCAAAGGGCAGGGTAAGATACCGGCGGGCCCGCGGGTCGGCAGCCGAGGGGACGACGATGTCCTCCGCCCGGGCAAAATCGGCCGGGCTGCAGTGCAGGTCGACGGCTGACTGTTCGATGGCCGTCTGCAGGATGCTCTGATTGGTAAAGGTCATGGGGCGCCTCCGCAAAAAAAGCGGCCCTGCCCCGCTTGTATAGGGGGCCGGGCCGCCGGGTGTATCTGTCTTTACTGCTGCCCGCCCTCCAGCGCGGTCAGGGCGCGGCGGAGGTTTTTGGCGATCTGGTCGGGGCAGCTGGTGGGCTTGGGCCCGCAGGTGACGCCCTCCATCCGGGCGATGGCGTCCTCGGCTTTCATCCCTTTCAGCAGGCTTGCGATGCCTTTGAGGTTGCCGTTGCAGCCGCCCACCACCTCGATGGATTCGATGGTGTGGTCGTCGGCCAGTTCGATCCTGGTCATGCGGGAGCAGGTGCCCTGGTTGGGGAAGGTGAAGGTGTTCATGGTTGCGTTCCTCTTTCTTTTGCAAGCGCGTCGATGCGCGCGATCTGTTCGTCGGCGGTGGTGCAGCTGCCCACCGGGCGGGGGTGTGCGGTGTTGGAGCCGTGGAAGTCGGTGCCGCCGGTCATGATCAGGCCGTACTGTTCGCACAGGGCGCGGCACTCGGCCTTGTCGGCCTCGCTGTTGCGGGGGTGGTCCACCTCGATGCCGTCCAGCATCCCGGCGGCTGCAAGCTCCCGCACCAGGGGCATGCTCTTGTAGACGGTGGGGTGGGCGAAGACCAGCACCGCTTTGGCTGCCCGGGCGGTGGCGATCACTTCCTCGACAGAAGGGTAGGCGGGGCTGTGCAGGACGATGCCCCGCGGCTCCCACCCGAAGAGGCGGCGGTAGGTCTCGCCGTAGATGCCGTCGGCCAGGCCCAGCTCGTGCAGCGCCTGCATGATGCCGCTCTTGAACAGCACCCCGCTGTCGCGGGTGTATTCGAGGGCCTGCTCGGTGCGAAACTGCGGGTAGAGGGCCTCCAGCTCCCGGGCGCTCTGCAGGCAGCACTCGTTGCGCCGGCGGCGCATGGTGTCGCAGTGGGCCCGCAGCGCGGGGCAGTCCTGGGGCCAGTAGCAGAGCAGATGGACCCGGTGGCGGCGCTGGTAGTCGTAGCCGGTCAGCTCGGCGGCGGGGATCAGCCGCACCCCCTCTTCGACCGGGTGGGCGTAGCAGTAGGCCGCGCTGAGAAAGGTGTCGTGGTCCGAGATGGCCATGGCGCTCAGCCCGGCGCGGGCCGCCATCGCCGGCAGGCGGTGGATGGGCACCGACCCGTCCGAGCAGGTGGTGTGGTTGTGCAGGTCGCCTGGCATGGCGATGCCTCCTTAACGCTTATAGAAATTGATCAGGCAGCCGTCGGCCAGGATCTGCCGCTCGTCGTCTGTCAGCGCCGCGATGGAGAGGGTGAAGGCCACCGGCCCTTCCGGGCGCAGGACATAGGCGGGGATGGCGGACAGATCGCCGGCAAGGGCCTTGCGGATGCCCGGCACAAGGATGCAGTCCCCCAGGCCGAAGGGGGTGGGCCCGGCGATCTGGAAGGGCAGCATCCCCCAGTTGATCAGGTTGGAGCGGTACCGCTTGGTGGCGTACTCCACCGCGATGTTGGCCCCGGCGCCCAGCACCCGCTGGCAGCTGGCGGCCTGCTCGCGGGCCGAGCCGTCCCCCGGCTTGACCGCGAAGATGGTGGAGGCGATCTGGACGCCGGCCCAGTCCAGCCCCTCGCAGCCGGGGACGGCACGGATCTGGGCCAGCAGGGCGTCGTCCCCTTTGCCGGCGCGGCGGGCGGCCTCTTCGGCCTGTACGGCCTTGGCGCGGCCGACGTAGGCGGGGTCCTTGCGGCTGAGGGTGAACTCGGCCAGGCCCAGGGGGTTGGAGCGGTAGGAGCTGGTCTCGCCCGAGGGGATCAGCTCGTCGGTGGTGGTGACCGGGTCGGTGATGTAGGAGGCCACCCGCAGCAGCAGGTTGTCGCCGAGGGGGGCGATCTCAGGCCAGTCCTTGATGTTGGGGCCGAGCTTGAGCAGGGCGTCGTAGTCCCCGTGGCCGTAGCCTTGGTAGACCCGCGCACGGTAGCTGCTGTCGTCGAAGGCGTAGTCGGGGACGGTGGGGTCGTAGTCGACGTCGGTGGCCGCCGTCAGCAGGCCGCCGTTTGCGGTGGTGGCCGCGATGCTGCGCGCGTCCATCAAAGCGACGCCCGCGAGCTGGCCGGCGCCCGGCTTGGAGCCCTCCCGGCTGGGGAAGTTGCGGGTGGTGTGCCGGACCGACAGCGCCCCGTTGAAGGGCACGTCCCCGGCGCCGAAGCAGGGCCCGCAGAAGGCGGTGCGGATGGTGGCGCCGGAGGCCATCAGGCTGGCGAGGGCGCCGGCCTTTTCAAGGGCCATCATGACCGGCTGGCTGGCGGGGTAGACGCTGAGGGCGTACTCGCCGCAGCCGCCGGTGCGGCCCTTGAGGATGGAGGCCGCCTCGACGATGCTGTCGTACAGGCCGCCGGCGCAGCCCGCGATGACCCCCTGGTCCACCCGCAGGCGGCCGTTCTCGATCTTGGAGCGCAGGTCGAGGGGGCGGCCGGTCAGCTTTTCGACGTCCTGCTCGCAGGCGTAGAGGATCTCCTCGAGGTTGGCGTTCAGCTCCTCGATGGTAAAGGCGTTGGAGGGGTGCATGGGAAGGGCGATCATTGGCCGGATGGCGGAGAGGTCGACCTTGACCACGCCGTCGTAGTAGGCCAGGTCGGCCGGGGCGAGGGGCGCATAGTCCCCTGCGCGGCCGTGGGCGGCCAGGTAGGCGCGGGTGACATCGTCTGTCTGCCAGATGGAGGACAGGCAGGTGGTCTCGGTGGTCATGGCGTCGATGGCGTTGCGGGTGTCCTGCCGCAGGCTGGCCACGCCCGGGCCGATGAACTCCATCACCTTGTTCTTGACGTAGCCGCTCTTGAACAGCGCGCCCACCAGGGCGATGGCCACGTCGTGGGCCCCGCAGCCGACCGGCAGCGCGCCGGTCAGGTAGACCGCCACCACGCCGGGGCGGGCGACGTCATAGGTGCGGCCCAGCAGCTGTTTGGCCAGCTCGCCGCCGCCCTCGCCGATGGCCATGGTGCCCAGGGCGCCGTAACGGGTATGGGAGTCGGAACCCAGAATCATCGTGCCGCAGCCGGCGAATTTCTCCCGCATGTACTGGTGGATGACGGCCAGGTGGGG
>DWXX01000145.1 GCA_019118985.1 Candidatus Faecalibacterium faecipullorum | reverse complement strand
ACGTTCGCCACCTCGATGTCGAGGGGCGCGCCCTTGTGCAGGGTGTCCTTGAGGCTCTTGTAGGTGGCGCTGGGCAGGCGCTCTTTCATCACGTGCTCGTTGAATACCTTGCTGCCGTAGATCTCCATTACATTGGCTGCCATAAAATCCCACTCCTTTATTCGCTCACTTTCCCGTATGGCGGCGGCCAGATAAACAAAAAGGCGCTGTGAGCTTGAACACTCACAGCGCCGTTGCTGTTTATGCGCCTATTATACCGGCCCGGCGGCCAAAACACAATAGACAAATCGCACGATTTTGCGCCGCGCGCTTCGCCGCTTTTTTGGAGCAATGTGCAAAACCGGGCCTGCGCCGGCCAGCCGGCGGGGGACGTCCGGGTCTATGGGGTCACTGTTTGGGGGTGTTGTCCTGCTGTTTGCCCTTGCGGCCGAAGCGGTACTCTTTGCCCTCGCGGATGCGCTGGAGGTTTGCCCGGTGCATGTAAAAGACCATCGCGCCCATGATGGCCGCCCCGACGGTGGTGACGGCGAGGTCGCGGGCGGGCAGGCCGGTCAGCAGGCCGTAGCCCAGCGTCAGGAAGGGGTAGCTGACGGCCATCACCATGCTGCCCAGCGAGACCATGCCGGTGGGGATAAGGCAGGCCAGGAAGAGGACGAACAGGCAGGGGAAGAGGATGGGCTGCACCGCCAGAATGGCGCCGCCGGCCACCAGCACCCCCTTGCCGCCCTTAAAGCCGAAGTAGATGGGCTTGGTATGCCCCACCACCGCCAGGATGCCGGCCAGGTATACCCCGAGATAGGGCGAAAAGCTGCCCCCCGACGAAAAGCTGAACAGCCACCGCCCGATGCAGACGGCCAAAATGCCCTTGCACACGTCGCCGGCGGCGGTCATGGCGGCGGCCTTCTTGCCGAAGGTGCGCAGCATATTGGTCATGCCGGCCGCGCCGCTGCCGTGGTTGCGGACGTCGTCGTGGTAGACGAGCTTTGACACCAGGATGCCGGTATCGACGCTGCCCAGCAGGTAGGCTTCCAGCGCCACCGCCAGGACGATCAGAATATCCATCAGCATTGTGATTCCTCCCTTTTTGTGAAACCCTTCTTATCCTCTGCTTTGGTCCTTTGCCCCCGCAGGCGGGGCGGTGTTACACGTCCTTCGCGCCCACCTGGCCGGTGCCGCGCTCCCGCACCACCAGGCGGATGGGGGTATGCTCCAGGCTGAAGCTCTCCCGGATCTGGTTGATGAGGTACCGCTGATAGCTGAAGTGGAACAGCGGCTTGGAGTTGACGAACGCCACAAAGGTGGGCGGGCGGGTGGACGCCTGGGTCAGGTAGAAGATCTTGAGCCGGCGGCCCTTGTCGGTGGGGGGCTGCACCCGGGCGGTGGCGCGGGCCAGCATCTCGTTCAAGACGCCGGTGGGCACGCGGGCGCCGTTCTGGCTGTCGACATCCCGGATCAGCCGCATCAGACGGTCGATGTTGTAGCCCGTCTGCGCCGAGATGAAGAGGATGGGCGCATAGCTCATGAAGCTGAAGCACTCGGCGTAGCCCTTGCGCTGCTGCTCCATGGTGTTGGTCTCTTTGCCTTCGACGGCGTCCCACTTGTTGACGACGATGATGCAGGCCTTGCCCTGCTCATGGGCGTAGCCGGCGATCTTGCTGTCCTGCTCGGTGAAGCCGACGGTGGCGTCCACCAGGATGAGGGCCACCCGGCTGCGCTCCACCGCCGCCAGGGCCCGCACCACCATATACCGCTCCAGCCCCTCGCCGATGTTGGAGCGGCGGCGCAGCCCGGCGGTGTCGGTGAAGATGAATTTGCCGTACTGGTTGTCCACCGGGGTGTCGATGGCGTCCCGGGTGGTGCCCGCCTCGTCGGCGACGATCATACGCTCTTCGCCCAGGATGCGGTTGGTCAGGCTGGACTTGCCCACGTTGGGCCGCCCGATGATGGCCACCGGGATGCGGTCCTCCTCCACCACCGTCTCGGAAAAGTCGAGGTGGGCGCAGACGGCGTCCAGCAGGTCACCGGTGCCGTGGCCGTGGACCGCCGACACCGGCAGCACCTCGTCAAAACCGAGGTTGTAAAACTCGTACATCTCGGCCGGGGGCTCGCCGATGGCGTCGCACTTGTTGACCGCCAGGATGACCGGCTTGCGGCTGCGGCGGAGCATGTGGGCCACCTCCTCGTCCGAGGCGGTCATCCCCGAGCGGACGTCCACCACAAAGACGATGCAGTCCGCGGTGTCGATGGCGATCTGCGCCTGCTGGCGCATGTGGGCCAGGATGCCCTCGGTGGCCTTGGGCTCGATGCCGCCGGTGTCCACCAGCAGCAGCTCCCGGCCCTGCCACTCGCAGGGGGCGAAGATGCGGTCCCGGGTGATGCCGGGGGTGTCCTCGACGATGGCGAGGCGCTGGCCGCACAGTTTGTTGAACAGGGTGGACTTGCCCACATTGGGCCGCCCCACCACTGCGACGATGGGTTTACTCATGGCTTACCTCCTTTTGTGGCCTTTTGCGCCGGGCGATGTGCAGCCCGCTGCGCAGCAGGGCGCGGGCCTCTTTGCCGCCGTCGGCGGGCAGGATCTCCACCCGCACCCCGAGGCGGGCGGCCAGCTCGTCCACCGTGACGCTGTCCAGGAACATATCCCGCTCGCTGCGCAGCATCACTTCGGGGACGCCCAGCACCCCGCTGTCCAGCCTGCCGGTGCACTGGGCGATGATGTCGGCGGCGGTCACAAGGCCGGCCACCCCCACGTTCCCGCCGAAGAAGCGGTTCTCGATGGGGTGGACCGTCACTTCGATCATGGGGTACTGCCGGTGCAGCTCGGCCATCATGGCGGTGATGAGGGGGGCCGCCATGGTGCCGGTGACCACGTCCATCTTCTTTGCGCTGTAGACGGCGTGGGGGCGGGCCAGCTCCGCCAGGAAGCTGTCCTCGTACAGCCGCCACATCCCCACCCCGTTTTCCAGCTGGGCGTAGTCCTCATAGAACGCCGCCGGCGGGATGGGCCGCCCGGCGCAGAGATACCACTCGTCGCTGGGGTAGACGATGCGGCTGCCGTGCGCCGCCTTGGCCTTGTCGCCGAACGCCTCCATGATGTCGATCACCTCGGCGCTGGACGCCGCGTCGTAGGGCTGCTGCGGGTAGAGCCCCTGGCGGTAAGCGGTGATGCCGCAGGGCACCGCCGCGATGCTCTGGACCATGGGGGCCATCTCGAGCAGGTCGGACAGGGTGCGGCGCAGCTCGTCGCCGTCGTTCACCCCGCGGCAGAGCACCAGCTGGCAGTTGACCGCGATGCCCGCCTCCACCAGCCGGCGCAGATAGCCGAGGGTCTCGCCCCCGCGGCGGTTGGCCAGCATTTTGCTGCGCAGCTCGGGGTTGGTGGTGTGGACCGAGATGTTGATGGGCGAGATGTGCATCCGGATGATGCGGTCGATCTCGTGGTCGTGCATATTGGTCAGGGTGATATAGTTGCCGAAGAGGAAGGACAGCCGCTCGTCGTCGTCCTTGAAATACAGGCTCCTGCGCATGCCGGGGGGCAGCTGGTCGATGAAGCAGAAGATGCACCGGTTGGCGCAGGAATGCTTTTTATCCCCGAGATAGGTGGAAAAGCTGCACCCGAACTCCTCCCCCGGGCGGCGCGCCACCTCCCAGCTGCGCTCGGCGCCGCCCACCCGGGCGGTGAGGTGGAAGCCTGGGCTGTCGGTGTAGAACTGATAGTCCAGCGCGTCGTTGATGGCGTTGCCGTCCACGCTCAGCAGTTCATCCCCGGGGCCAAGGCCCAGCCCCTCCGCTTGTGAGCCGGGGGCTACCGTATCGATCCGCAGGGCCATGATCCGCCCTCCTTTCTGCAACAGAAAGAAGGGGAAGGCGCGGCACGCCCTCCCCTTCTGTCATACATCCATGATGCCACCAAGTAAAATGCAAATCAGCCCTTCTTGATGACTTCCTCGCCCTTGTAGTAGCCGCAGTTGCCGCAGGCCTGGTGGGGGAGCTTGAAAGAGCCGCAGTTGCTGCACTTCACCAGCGTGGGGGCCT
>DWXX01000144.1 GCA_019118985.1 Candidatus Faecalibacterium faecipullorum | reverse complement strand
AAAAGGTTCCGTTACAAGTATTCGATATTGTTCAATTTTCAAGGTCCTGTGTTCGTCGGCCGGTTGACCGGCGACCTGTTTATTTTAGCACCGGAGCTTTCATTTGTCAAGCACTTTTTTCATCTTTTTTTGAGGTGGTTTGAAGTGCTTTCAGCTTTTCCGGGCTTGCGTCCCGCGGCTTTCCGCCGGGCGCTCGTGTATAGTACTACTTTTCCAGGCGCTTGTCAACCCCTTTTTGCAAATTTTTTCTGCGGCTGTCAAGGGGCGGCCGTCAAGGGCGAAAATCCCCCTGTATTTTTGGTCAACATTCCGAAAACACTAAATGTTGTGGCTAACGTATTGACTTGCCACTAAATGATGGTATCATAGATTTGCAACACTGCGGAGCGTGCCGGACCTCCGCTGGCCATTCTATTATATATAGGGACAGAGGAGGAGGAAAACCATGAAGATCATCAAGCGCAACGGCACCGAAGTGCCATTCGATATTACCAAGATCATCGTGGCTGTCACCAAGGCGAACCAGTCGGTGGACGAACAGCTGCGGCTGCCCCAGGAGCAGATCACCCAGATCGCCGGCGCCGTCACCGCCCGCTGCCAGAAGCTGAACCGCGCCGTCAGCGTGGAAGAAGTCCAGGATATGGTGGAGAACCAGCTGATGGACGTCCGCGCCCACGATGTCGCCCGTCACTATATCACCTACCGCTACGTGCAGAACCTCAAGCGGCAGACCAACACCACCGACGAGCGCATCCTCAGCCTGATCGAGTGCAACAACGAGGAAGTCAAGCAGGAGAACTCCAACAAAAACCCCACCGTCAACAGCGTGCAGCGCGACTACATGGCGGGCGAGATCTCCAAAGACCTGACCGCCCGGCTGCTGCTGCCCCCCGACATCGTCAAGGCGCATCAGGAGGGTCTGATCCACTTCCACGACGCGGACTACTTTGCGCAGCACATGCACAACTGCGACCTGGTCAACCTGGAGGATATGCTGCAGAACGGCACCGTCATCTCGGGCACCTTCATTGAGAAGCCCCACAGCTTCTCCACCGCCTGCAACATCGCCACCCAGATCATCGCGCAGGTCGCCTCCAACCAGTACGGCGGGCAGAGCATCAGCCTGACCCATCTGGCGCCCTTTGTGGACGTCTCCCGCAAGAAGATCGCCGCCGAGGTGGAGAGTGAGATGGAGGGTCTGCCGGTCAGCGAGGAGCGGAAGAAGGCCATCGTTGAAAAGCGGCTGCGCGCCGAGATCAACCGCGGCGTCCAGACCATCCAGTATCAGGTGGTCACCCTGATGACCACCAACGGTCAGGCACCCTTCATCACCGTCTTTATGTACCTGGGTGAAGCGCGCAGCCCGCAGGAGAAGGCCGACCTCGCCATCGTCATCGAGGAGACCATCCGCCAGCGCTACCAGGGCGTCAAGAACGAGGCCGGCGTCTGGATCACCCCCGCCTTCCCCAAACTGATCTATGTGCTGGAGGAGGACAACATCCGCCCCGGCTCCCCCTATTATTACCTGACCGAGCTGGCCGCCAAGTGCACCGCCAAGCGGATGGTGCCCGACTATATCTCGGAAAAGAAGATGCTGGAGCTCAAGGTGGACAAAAACGGCGAGGGCCACTGCTACACCTGCATGGGCTGCCGCAGCTTCCTGACCCCCTACGTCGACCCTGAGACCAACCAGCCCAAGTACTACGGCCGGTTCAACCAGGGCGTGGTCACCATCAACCTGGTGGACGTGGCCCTCAGCTCGGGCGGCGACTTTGAGGAATTCTGGAAGATCTTCGACGAGCGGCTGGAGCTGTGCCACCGCGGCCTGCAGGCCCGCCACAAGCGGCTGCTGGGCACCCTCAGCGACGCGGCCCCCATCCTGTGGCAGTACGGCGCCCTGGCCCGTTTGAAGAAGGGCGAGAAGATCGACAAACTGCTCTACGGCGGCTACTCCACCATCAGCCTGGGGTACGCCGGGCTGTACGAGTGCGTCAAGTATATGACCGGCAAGAGCCACACCGACGCCGAGGCAAAACCCTTCGCCCTCAGCGTCATGCAGCACATGAACGACTGCTGCAAGGCGTGGAAGAAGGCCGAGAACATCGACTACTCCCTCTACGGCACCCCGCTGGAGTCCACCACCTACAAGTTCGCCTCCTGCCTGCATAAGCGGTTCGGCATCATCCCCGGCATCACCGACAAGAATTATATCACCAACAGCTACCATGTCCACGTGTCGGAGCCGATCGACGCCTTCACCAAGCTCAAGTTCGAGAGCGAGTTTCAGGAGCTGTCCCCCGGCGGCGCCATCAGCTATGTGGAGGTGCCCAACATGCAGGACAACCTCGAAGCTGTGATGAGCGTCCTGCAGTTCATCTACGACAACATCATGTACGCGGAGCTGAACACCAAGTCCGACTACTGCCAGTGCTGCGGCTACGACGGCGAGATCCAGATCGTCGAGGACGACGGCAAACTGGTGTGGGAGTGCCCCAAGTGCGGCAACCGTGACCAGAGCAAACTGAACGTCGCCCGCCGCACCTGCGGCTATATCGGGACCCAGTTCTGGAACCAGGGGCGCACCCAGGAGATCCGGGACCGGGTGCTGCACCTGTAAACGATACGCCAAAAGCCCCCGCCGGAACAGACCCGGCGGGGGCTTTGCTGTTACGGCGCGGCGCGCCGCAGATCATTCATTCCGCTGTGTTGGCGGCCGTCATCAGACCGCGCACGCCTGCACGCAGGCGCGCAGGGCGCGGGCGTTCTCCGACACCACCTCGACAGGGCGGCTGTAGTCCAGACGCAGCAGCCCCAGCAGGCTCTTGGCGTCGGCGATCTGGCCGTTGGCATCATGGATGCCCACGTCGCTGTTCAGGCCGCTGGCCACCAGCGCGATCTTGTTGATCTGGTTGATGTTGCTGACTCTCACACGTTCGATCATAAGAGGGATCCATCCTTTCTGTTCAGGTTTTTCAAAGATGCAGCGCGGTTTCCACCCGCTGCGGATTGCCCGGGTCAATGCTCAGGCAGGCGGCCTTCGCTTTCGACCAACCGGGCCACTTATGACCGGCCATCCTGCCGGCCTTTTGCGGGGCGCCCTCTATCTGCGTCCCTGCCCGTATTATATTCATCCTGCACAATGAAATCAATAACATTTTGTGAACAATCACAGTTTTCGGCGTCGCACACAACTTTTGCCGGGGCGGGGCGATATTTTTCGTTCCATCTGCACGGCAAATTGTCCGCCGTGCGCGCACAGTTCTGAAACCCAGATCCAAGCAATTCCGGTACAAACAACAGCGGCCAGGTTTCGGCAGTCATTGCCGGATGCCGCGGCCGCAGCAAGGAGGCACTTGTATGAACTACGCCAACATCAAATACTATGATATCTCCAACGGGCCGGGGGTGCGCACCAGCCTGTTCGTGTCGGGGTGCACCCACCGGTGCCCCGGCTGCTTCAACGAGGTCGCCTGGGATTTCGGCTATGGCGCGCCCTTCACCAAAGAGGTGCGCAACCAGATCTTCGCCGCCTGCCAGCCCGACTACATCGCGGGGCTGACCCTGCTGGGCGGCGAGCCGATGGAGCCGGCCAACCAGCGGGAGCTGCTGCCCTTCGTCCGCAACTTCAAGGCCCTCTACCCGCAAAAGACGGTGTGGTGCTACTCGGGCTACACCCTCGAAGAGCTGACCGGGCAGACCCCCTCCCGCTGCCGGTGCGAGGTGACCGACGAGCTGCTGCGCCTGCTGGACGTCCTGGTGGACGGGCCTTTCGTGCAGGCGGAGTACGACATCTCGCTGCGCTTTCGCGGCAGCGCCAACCAGCGCTTGCTGGATATGCCCCGCACCCTCGCCGCCGGCCAGCCGGTGCCCTGGGTAGACGAGCCGGTCTTTTCGACCCATACGATGGATTGAGCATTGACAGCTCCTTATATGTACGTTATAATGTACATATAGAAGAGAGGTGTTTTCCATGACCAACGTCAACGCGACAAACTTCCGCAAAAATCTGTTCGAGTATCTGAACAGCGCCGTGGATTACAACGACATCATCAATGTCAGCACCAAAAGCGGCAATGCCATCGTGATGAGCGAGGATGAATACAACAGCCTGACAGAAACCCTCTACCTGCTCAGCCACCCCGCCACCCGGGACGAGATCCTGACCGGCATGGCGGCCTCCCATGACGACTGTGTCCCTCTGGAGGAGGTAGACTGGGGCGATGTATAAGGTCGAGTTTACCAAAACCGCGCTCAAACAGCTGCCCAACCTGCGCTCCGTCGGCCTTGCCCATAAAGCCAAAGCCCTGGTCGAGCTGCTTGCGCAAGACCCCTACCGCACGCCGCCGCCCTACGAAAAACTGATCGGCGACCTCAAAGGCAGTTACTCACGCCGGCTCAATGTTCAGCACCGGCTGGTCTATCAGGTGTTTGAAGAGGAAAAGATCGTCAGGGTCCTCAGCATGTGGACCCACTATGAATACTGACCGCATCGCAGCGCGGTTCTTTTTCCTTTTCCAAAAAGTCCCCCGCAAAACCTTCACAAACCATTCACAAACCTATGGTTGACATTGGTTGGTCGGATGCGGTATACTCCGGGTAGGGGTATACTATGCCCCGGCGTTATGACAACGATACTTTACGACGAAAGGATGGTGGACGCTATGGATGCAGGCTGTAGTCCAAGACAGGCAGACCGCCGGCGGCGGCAGCACGGCAGGCACAGGCGTCCGCGCCCGATGCCTTAGCTTTGTGCGCCTTCCCGCGCCCGCGATCTGCCGGAAAACGGCGGAGGCGGGCGCTTTTTTTGCGCCCTCCTCCTCGATCTGCCATGACAGGAAGGGAGGAACCACCCATGATGATGACCCGTATCAAAGCCAAAGCACAGGCGGCGCGCACCGCGCCCGCCGCCGCAAAAGCCGCGGAGGCCCGGCTGCGTCAGGCGGCCGCCATGACCGAGAGCGAACTGCTGGAATCCCTCGGCAGCGCCCCCGGCGGCCTGACCGAAGCGCAGGCTGAAGCCGCCCGGGCGCAGTACGGCCCGAACAGCCTGCCCCGCCCCAAAGAAAAGACCGCCCTGCGCCGCCTGCTGGAAGCCCTGGCCGACCCCTTCTCGCTGGTGCTGCTGCTGCTCGCGGCGGTCACCGTCCTGACCGACGTGGTGCTGGCCCCGGCCGGCCGCCGAGACTGGGCCACCGTGACCATCATCACCGGGATGGTGGTGCTGTCGGCGGTGCTGCGGGCGGTGCAGGAGGGCCGCAGCAGCAGCGTCGCCCGTCAGCTGTCCGATATGATCCACACCACCGCCGCCGTACAGCGGGAGGGCGTGCGGCAGGAGCTGCCCATGGAGGAACTGGTCGCCGGGGACATCGTCCGCCTTGCGGCCGGCGATATGGTCCCCGCCGACCTGCGCATCCTCTCGGCGCGGGACCTGTTCATCGCGCAGTCGGCCCTCACCGGCGAGAGCGAGCCGGTGGAAAAGTCCCCCGCCCCCACCGCCGACCCCGCCGCCGCCCTCACCGGCATCGGGTGCCTTGCCTTCCAGGGCAGCACCGTCATCAGCGGCAGCGCCCGCGCGGTGGTGGTGGCGGTGGGCAGCAGCACCATCTTCGGCTCCATCGCCCGCACCATGGGGGACAAGCCCCCCAAGACCGCCTTTGACAAGGGTCTGGGCGCGGTGTCGCGGCTGCTGATCCGCTTCATGGCGGTGATGGCGCCAGCGGTGCTGGTGCTCAACGGCATGACCAAGGGCAGCTGGCTGGAGGCGCTGCTCTTCGCCATTTCGGTGGCGGTGGGCCTGACCCCCGAGATGCTACCCATGATCGTCACCACCTCGATGGCCCGGGGGGCGCTGGCCCTCAGCCGCCGCAAGGTGATCGTCAAAAACCTCGGCGCCATCCAGAACCTCGGCTCGGTGGACGTGCTGTGCACCGACAAGACCGGCACCCTCACCCAGGACCGGGTGGTGCTGGAGATGCACCTCGACCTGGACGGCAACCCCGACGACCGGGTGCTGCGCCACGCCTTTTTGAACAGCTGGTTCCAGACCGGGCTGAAAAACCTGCTGGACCACGCCGTCATCGCCCGGCAGCAGGAGCTGGACGGGGCTGAGATGAACCGCCTGACCGCCGCCTACCGCAAGGTGGACGAAGTCCCCTTCGACTTTGAGCGGCGGCGGATGAGCGTGGTGGTGGCCGACGCCGACGGCAAGACCCAGATGGTCACCAAGGGCGCGGTGGAAGAGATGCTGGCCGTCAGCGCCTGGGCCGAGCGGGGCGGCGCGGTGGTCCCCCTGACCGACGCGCAGCGCCGCCAGGTGCTGGCAAAGGCCGACGCCCTCAACGCCCAGGGGATGCGCGTGATCGCGGTGGCCCAGAAGAACCACCCCGCCCCGGTGGGCCAGTTCTCGGCCGCGGAGGAGCGGGAGATGGTGCTGATCGGCTTCCTCGCCTTCCTCGACCCGCCCAAAGAGACGGCGGCCGACGCCATCCGCGCCCTGCACGACTGCGGGGTGGCGGTCAAGGTGCTGACCGGCGACAACGAGAAGGTCACCCGGGCCATCTGCGCGCAGGTGGGCCTGCCGGCCGACCACATCCTGCTGGGCAGCGAGCTGGACGCCCTCACCGACGAGGCGCTGGCCGCCCGGGCCGAGACGGTCTCGGTCTTTGCCAAGCTGTCGCCGGCGCAGAAAGCCCGTGTGGTGGGGCTGCTGCGGGACGCCGGCCACTGCGTCGGCTACATGGGGGACGGCATCAACGACGCCGCCGCCCTGCGCGCCGCCGACGTCGGCATCTCGGTGGACACCGCGGTGGACATCGCGCGGGAGGCCGCCTCCATCGTCCTGCTGGACAAGGACCTGATGGTGCTGGAGCAGGGCCTGATCGAGGGCCGGCGCACCTACGCCAACATGATGAAGTACATCAAGATGACGGTGGCCGCAAACTTCGGCAATATGCTGTCGGTGCTGGCGGCAAGCGTCCTGCTGCCCTTCCTGCCCATGACCGCCCTGCAGCTGCTGATGCTCAACATGATCTACGACCTGTGCTGCACCGCCATCTCCTGGGACAAGGTGGACCCCGAGAGCCTCGCCGCCCCCTGCCGGTGGGACGCCGGCAGCATCGGCCGCTTCATGCTCTGGAACGGCCCGGTCAGCTCGGCGGTTGACCTCGCGGTCTTTGGGCTGCTGTACTTTGTGTTCTGCCCCATGGCCTTCGGCGGGCGGCTGTACGGGCAGCTGGCTACTGCCGCCGAGCGGGAGGCCTGCGCCGCCCTGTTCCAGACCGGCTGGTTCGCCGCGTCGATGTGGACCCAGACCCTGGCCATCCACATGGTGCGCACCGCGCGCATCCCCCTGGTGCAGAGCCGCGCCGCCGCCCCCCTCGCCCTGCTGACGGCGGCCGGCATCGCCCTGGTCACCGCCCTGCCCTACACCCCGCTGGCCGAGCCGCTGGGCCTTGCGCCGCTGCCGGCGGCCTTCTTCGCCGCGCTGGCAGGGCTGTCGGCCGGGTACATTCTGCTGGCCTGCGCCGCCAAGGCGGCCTACATCCGCCGGTACCGCAGCTGGCTGTGAGCCGCGCTTGCCAAGCCATGCCGATTGGTTTATACTATCTACAAAAGAACCCCCTGCGCGGGCTCGACATACAATGACTGGGAGGCTTTTTGGATATGGATCTGCAAGGCAAGTGCGTCCTGCTGGGCGTCACCGGCGGCATTGCCGCCTACAAAATGGCCGGGGTGGCCAGCGCCCTGAAAAAGCGCGGCGCCGACGTCGAGGTCATCATGACCCGCAATGCGGCGCAGTTCATCACCCCCCTGACCTTCGAGACCCTCACCGGCCACAAGTGCATGGTGGACACCTTCGACCGGGACTTCAAGTTCGAGGTCACCCACATCGCCCTGGCCAAAAAGGCGGACGTCATCCTCGTCGCGCCGGCCACCGCCAACGTCATCGCCAAGATGGCCCACGGCATCGCCGACGATATGCTGACCACCACCGTGCTGGCGGCGGGCTGCCCCAAGCTGGTCTCCCCCGCCATGAACACCGGCATGCTGGAAAACCCCATCACCCAGGACAACATCCATACCCTGGAAAGGTACGGCTTCACCGTCATCCCCTCCGAGAGCGGGCTGCTGGCCTGCCATGACGTGGGCAAGGGCCGCCTGCCGGCCGACGAGGTGCTGCTCGACTATGTCGAGCGGGCCCTCGCCCCCAAAGACCTGGCCGGGCTGCGGGTGATGGTGACCGCCGGCCCCACCCAGGAGGCCATCGACCCGGTGCGCTGCCTGACCAACCACTCCACCGGCAAGATGGGCTATGCGGTGGCCCGGGCCGCGGCGCTGCGGGGGGCGGCGGTGACCCTCATCCACGGGCCCACCGCCCTTGCGCCGCTGCGCTTTGTCGAGGACGTGCCCGTCACCTCGGCCGCCGATATGTTCGAGGCGGTGACCAGCCGCTTTGAAGCCGCCGACGTGCTGGTGATGGCGGCCGCAGTGGCCGACTACCGCCCCGCCGCGGTGGCCGCCGACAAGGTCAAGAAGTCGGACGGGGAGATGAACATCCCCCTCGTGCGCACCGCCGACATCCTCGGCACCATCGGCCCGGCCAAGACCCATCAGTTCCTCTGCGGCTTCTCGATGGAGACGCAGGAGATGGTGGCCCACTCGGCCGAGAAGCTGCGCCGCAAGAACCTCGACATGATCGTGGCCAACAACCTCAAGGACCCGGGCGCCGGCTTCGGCGTGGACACCAACCTTGTCACCTTCCTCACCCCGGACGGCGGCATCCGCCAGCTGCCCCTCATGCCCAAGACCGCCGTCGCCGACGCCATCCTTGACGAGATTTTGACAAGGCGGGGGGCACGTTGACACGTGCTGCAATACGTGCTATACTGACAGTGTGAGGTAGAACCATGCGAAGTTATTCTTCCAAGGAGGTCATCCGCCTCTTGCAGGCGGACGGATGGTATGAGGTCCGATGCGCCGGCGACCACCATCAGTTCCGGCACCCGACCAAACCCGGCCTGGTGACCATCCCGCACCCACGCAAGGACATCCCCATCCGCACCCTGAAGAGCATTGAACGGCAGGCCGGGGTCACCTTCCCCTGAGTTTTGCCCTCTGCGCCTGAAAGGAGCTGTCTGCCATGAAGCAGGATTTCTATACCTATCCCGCCATCTTCTACTACGACCCGGACGGCATTTCGGTGGAGTTCCCCGACCTGCCGGGCTGCCTGACCTGCGCGGATTCGACGGAGGAGGCTTTCCGCCGCGCGCGGGAGGCCATGGGCCTCCACCTGTGCGGCATGGAAGAGGACGGCGAGGCCATCCCCGCCCCCACCCCCTTCCAGAAACTGCACCCCGAGGCGGGGGGCATCGTCACCATGGTGGACGTCTATATGCCCCTCATCCGCAGTCGGGTCAAGAATGTCTCGGTCAAAAAGACCCTCACCATCCCCGCCTGGCTGAACGCCGCCGCCGAGGCCGCCCATGTCAACTTCTCGCAGGTGCTGCAGGAGGGTCTGAAAGCCCGTCTCGGCCTGCAGTGACCCTTTGTAGCATCCTACAAAAATCAGGGCCGATTTCCGGCTTTTTCTCGAAAATGGGGGCGGACTGTTTATTTCGCGGGGCAAAAATACTATAATAAAGGAACAATGTATCCTTGTGCCCCCGGCGCGCCCCGGGGTGCTTGCGGCCGGTTGGCCCATGTGTGTAGGGAGGTAACGTCTATATGAGTATGTTCAGCAACTATGACCAGCGCCTGCTGGATCATGTCAGAAAGCTCCATTTCATCGGCTGCGGCGGCAGCGGGATGTTCCCGCTGATCCAGATCCTGGCGGCCAAGGGCTATGAGATCACCGGCAGCGACGTGCTGGACGGCAGCATCATCCGCGCCGAGCGGGAGATGGGCATCCACGTCACCCTCGGCCACGACGCCGACAACATCGTCGGGGCGGACATGGTGGTCTATTCCGCCGCCATCCCCAAAGACAACGTCGAGCGCGCCGCCGCCGAGAGCTACGGCATCCCCACGGTGGAGCGCAGCGTCCTGCTGGGCTATGTCAGCCGCCTGTACAAGAACAGCATCTGCGTGTCCGGCACTCACGGCAAGACCACCACCACCGCCATGATCGCCACCGCCCTCGAGCTGGCGGGCCGCGACCCCAGCGCCGTCATCGGCGGCAAACTGCCCCTCATCGGCGGCTACGGCAAGGCCGGCAGGGGGGACGACATCGTGGTGGAAGCCTGTGAATACGCCGAGACCTTCCTCAAGCTGACCCCCTACCTGTCGGTGGTGCTGAACATCGACAACGACCACCTGGACTACTACGGCAGCATGGGCGAGCTGAAGTTCGCCTTCAAGCGCTTCTCGCTGATGACCCAGTTCATGATCTTCGCCAACGCCGACGACCGCAACACCATGGACGTGATGTACACCATCCAGCGGCGGGTGCGTACCTTCGGCATCAAGAACGGCGGCGACTACCAGGCGGTCAACATCCGCGAGTACCGCCCCGGCTTCTATGAGTTCGACCTCAAGGAGTGGAGCTCCAGCGGCATCGCCGGCCATATGCGGCTGGAAGTGCCCGGTTACCACAACATCTACAACGCCCTGGCCATGTGCGGCGTGTGCATGTCGATGGGCCTGACCGCCGCGCAGTGCGCCGAGGCGCTGGCCCAGTTCAAGGGCGTCTGCCGCCGGTTCGAGGTGGTGGGCGAGTGCAACGGCGCCGTGGTGGTGGACGACTATGCCCACCACCCCACCGAGATGCGCGCCACCCTCTCCACCGCCAAGGAGCTGGGCTACAAGCGCCTGATCGCAGTCCATCAGCCCTTTACATACAGCCGCACCAAAATGCTGCTGGATGATTTCGCCGATGTGCTGAAACTGGCCGACGTCGCCGTCCTGACCCCCATCCTGGGCAGCCGCGAGCCCAACGACCCCTCCATCTCCAGCGAGAAGCTGGCCGCCCGCATCCCCGGCGCCGTGACGGTGGACAGCCTTGCCGCCGCCGCCGACTGGGTCAAGCAGAACGCCCGCGAGGGCGACCTGGTCCTCACCCTGGGCTGCGGCGACGTCTACAAGGCCGCCCGCATGATGACCGCAAAATAATTTTGCAAAACCTCTTGCAATTCGCCGCAGAATGTGCTATACTGTCAAAGTCGCAAGACACTTGGACGGTTAGCTCAGCTGGTAGAGCATCTGCTTGACGTGCAGGAGGTCACAGGTTCGAGTCCTGTACCGTCCACCAAAACAATGCACCCGAACTTTTCAGGTTCGGGTGCTTTTTTGTTTGCCGCAGGTCAAAATACACCCCTGACAGAAAAAGCAGGGCTTTCCCGTATGTCCAAGAGAACGCATCATCTGCCAGCCTTTGTTTATTGCCAGAGCAGGGGCCAGGGTTAGTCCTAGCAGCCCCCCTCACACCCTCCACTTCGCGCTCTCGGTCTGCAGCGCGGCCATGCGGGCGTAGAGGCCGCCTTTTGCCATCAGCTCCGCCGGCGCGCCCTGCTCGGCGACGCGGCCGCCGTCCAGGACCACGATCTTATCAGCATTTGCCACCGTCCGCATGCGATGGGCAATCACCATGACCGTCTTATCCTTCAGCAGCACCGACAAGGCGTCCTGCACCAGCGTTTCACTCTCGGCGTCCATCGAGGCAGTTGCTTCATCAAGCAGGACAATGGGAGCATTTTTCAGCAGAGCGCGGGCAATCGAAATGCGCTGACGCTCGCCGCCCGACAGGGCGCTGCCATTTTCCCCGATGTTCGTCTGATACCCTTGGGGCAGGCGCTGGATAAATTCCTCGCATTGGGCAGCTCTGGCCGCAGCCATAACTTCCTCATCAGTGGCATCGCCCCGGCCCAGCCGGATATTCTCCATGACAGTCTCATCAAAGAGCATGACATCCTGGAATACGATGGCATAATTCTTGAACAGCGTTTCCGGTTCTACCGTTTTGACATCCACGCCGCCCAGGGTAATGGTTCCGGAGTCCGCATCCCAAAAGCGGGCCGCCAGTTTGGAGGCGGTGGACTTGCCGCTGCCAGACGGGCCTACCAGCGCCGTAACCTCGCCCTGCTTTGCGACAAAGGACACGCCCTTCAAAACCGGCTCCTCATTGTAAGAGAACACCACATTCTTGAACGCAATATCGCAGCCCTTGTTATTGCAAATATTGGCGCCGGTCTGCTCCGGGGTCGCGTCGATCTGTTTCACCCGCTTGACGCTGACAAGGGCAGAGAACACCTCTGCCATCAGCATGAAGCAGCTGGCGAAGGGGTCGTAAATGCGGCCGGCAAACAGCAGAAACAGGATGAACATGGGGACAGACAACGGACCGGCCGTCACCAGAATACCGCCCATCAGCATGACCGCCACAAGGCCAAACCGAAGGATGAATTGAGCCGTGGTCGTAGCGGCGCCGGGAGCGATCTCGTTGCGGAAGGAACACTTCACCACATAATCCAGCTTCTTTTCCAGTCCTTCCAGGTATTCTTCTTCGCGGGAGCAGGATTTCAGTTCCTGGATGGTATCAAGGTATTCCTGTACGCCGTCATAGGCAGCTCTCTTGGCATCCATGTTGGCGCTCTCGGCATTGGACTGGGCTTTCTTTGCCGC
>DWXX01000143.1 GCA_019118985.1 Candidatus Faecalibacterium faecipullorum | reverse complement strand
CCCCCGGCCTTCCGGCCGGGGGCTCTTTGTCTGTTGGGTTGTTTTGGGGCAGCGTCAGTCGCGGCTGCGGCCGCCCATGCCAAGCAGGCGGACCACGAACAGGAAGATGTTGATGAAGTCGAGGTAGAGGGTCAGCGCGCCGTAGACGCTGGCCTTTTCAGCCAGGGCGCTGTCCATCGAGTAATAGGCGTACATCTGGTGCAGCTTCTGGGTGTCGTAGGCGGTCAGCAGCATGAAGATCACCAGGCCGATGCCGCTGGACAGCAGCGACGCGCCGATGCCAAAGCCGAACAGCGCGCCGACCAGGCTGGTGAACAGCATGGCCATCAGGCCCATCATCAGCTTGGGGCCCCAGCTGGTCAGGTCGCGGCTGGTGGTGCGGCCGTAGACCGCCATCAGCCCGAAGTAGACCGCCGTGGACAGGAAGCCCATCACCAGCGTGCCCACCGAGAAGGCCAGGAAATAGTAGCTCAGCATCATGCCGTTGAGGGCCGAGTAGGCCAGGAACACCCCGCGGGCCGCCCCCACCGACATGTGCTGGATGCGGCTGCTGAAATAGAACACCAGCCCCAGCTCGGCGATGGTCAGCACCAGGTACAGGGCGTTGACCAGGTAGAACAGCGGGGTCGCCGCCGTCAGCAGCGCCACCCCGAAGGTGATGCCGAGGCCGCCGGCCATCCAGCGGTAGGTCCGGGCCATATAGTCGGCCGCGGACATGGTCGCCTCGGTGTAGCCGCGGTCGTAATCGTTGTTGTAATAGTTCATACAAGACACTCCTTTTCCGCAGGCGGGAACCTCCTCACAACACTTGCCCCGCTCTGATGGATACAGTATACTATATAGAAATGAACGATTCATGAAAAGGCTGTGACTGTTTTGCCCTTTGGTATCTATTTTCATATCCCATACTGCTTTTCCCGCTGCCGGTACTGTGATTTTTACGCCGCGGGCGCTGCGCGCGATGTCCCCGACGCCTATCTGGACGCCCTGGTGGGGGCGCTTGGCCGCCACGCCCTGCCCGGCCGGCCCGACACCGTCTACTTCGGCGGCGGGACCCCCAGCCTGCTCACCCCCGCGCAGGTCGAACGGCTGCTTGCCGCCGCCGGCCCCAAGCCCGGCGCCGAGGTCACCCTGGAGGCAAACCCCGAGACCCTCACCCTCAGCCATCTGCAGGGCTACCGCGCCGCCGGGGTCAGCCGGCTGTCCATCGGGGTGCAGTCGGCCCGGGACGCGCAGCTGCGCGCCCTCGGCCGGCCCCACACCGCCCGCCAGGCCCGGGCCGCCTTCGAGATGGCGCGGCAGGCCGGCTTTGCCAACGTCAGCGGGGACATCATGCTGGCCCTGCCCCGCTACAGCCGGGCCGAGTTCGACGAGACCCTCGCCCTCATCCAGGGCGGCGGGGCGCAGCACATCTCGGCCTACCTGCTCAAGATCGAGCCGGGGTCGGCCTTTGGCCGCCGCCCGCCCGACGGCCTGCCCACCCCGGACGAGGCCGCCGACTTCTACCTCTACGCCGTCCGCCGCCTGGCCGAGGAGGGGTACCGCCAGTACGAGATCTCCAGCTTTGCCCGCCCGGGGTACGAGGGGCGGCACAACCGCATCTATTGGGACTGCGGGGACTACCTCGGCATCGGGCCGGCGGCCCACAGCTGCATGGGGGGCCGGCGGTTCTACTACCCCGCCGACACCGCGGCCTTCATGGCGGGGGCGCAGCCCGTCCCCGACGGGGGCTGCGGGGCCGAGGACTACCTGATTTTGCAGCTGCGGCTCGCCTCGGGGCTGGACCTCGCCGAGTACCGCCGGCGGGGCGGGGCCGACTTCACCCCGCAGCAGCGGGCCTTCCTCGCCCACTGCCAGCAGGCGGGCTACCTGACCCTCACCCCCAGCCGCCTCACCCTCACCCCCCTCGGGATGATCGTCCAGAACGCCATCTTGGAGGAGCTGATCTGAATCCCTGCACGACAGGCTCCCCCGCGTGCAGGGGAGCTGTCAGCGCAGCTGACGGAGGGGGCGCTCATCCAGCCGCATGACCGGCCAGCCCAGCGCCTCGATGGCGGCGCAGTCGTGGGTGGCCAGCAGGGCCGGGGCCCCGGCGCACCGCTCCTTCAAAAGTCCGGCGGCCCGGGCCATGGCGTCGGGGTCGAGGCCGGTGAAGGGCTCGTCAAAAAAGCGGCTGTCCGCCCTGGCCCACACCGCCCGCAGCAGGGCGGCCCGGCGCTTCTGCCCGCCCGAGAGCTTTGCCGCCGGGACGGCCAGCGCCTCGCCGGCCATGCCGAGGCGGGCGAAATCCGCCTCCACCCCGGCGCGGGCGGCCCGCCCTTCGGGCAGGACCAGCAGGACGTTTTCCACCGCCGTCAGCTGGGGGCAGAGCCTGTCCTCCTGAAAGACGGCGGCCGCCCGGCCCACCCCGCTCACCGTGCCGGCGTCGGGCTTTTCCAGCCCCAGCAGGATGCGCAGCAGGGTGGTTTTGCCCCACCCGCTGGGCGCCCACAAAACGGCGGGGCCCGCCGCCTCAAAGCAGAGGTCGGCAAAAAGGCTGTTCTGGCCGAACCGCTTGGCCAGATGTTCCACACGCAGCGTCACGGCTGCACCGCCCCCTCTCCCGCCAGACTGTCGGGGCCGCAGACCCGGCGCTGCGCCGCCCCCAAAAGGGCCAGAAAGGCCCGCTCAAACGCCGCCGACAGGCAGATGATGACAAAGGTCCAGGCAAACAGCTCCCCGGTGGACAGGGTGATCTTGGCCCGGTAGAGCGCGTCGCCGATGCTGCCGTCGGGCAGGCCGATGACCTCGGCGGCCACGCCGCTCTTCCAGCACAGGCCGAGGGCGGTGCGGCACCCCTCCCGGAAGGCGGGCAGCACCGCGGGCAGCCAGATGGCCCGCAGCCGCCGCCCCGCCGGGATGCGGAACACCCGCGCCATCTCCAGCAGCTGTCCGTCCGCCGCCGCGATGCCGGTGCGCACCGCGCTGTACAGGACGGGCAGCGCCATCAGAAAGCTGATCAGGACGGACAGCTCCCGCCCGCGCACCCACACCAGCGCCAGAATGACAAAGCTGGCCACCGGCGTGGCCTTGACCAGCTGCAGGATGGGGCTTGCCAGCCACTCCACCCAGGGCATCAGCCGGGCGGCGGCGGCAAGCAGCACGCTGCAGCCGCACCCCAGGGCGAACCCCAGCAAGATCCGCCCGCCCGAAAAGGCCACCCGCCCCCAGAAATCGGCCGTCGGCAGCAGCCGCGCCAGGGCGCCCAGCGCCCCCACCGGTGACACCAGGAACACCTCCTGCCCCACCGCCGCGGCCGCCCACTGCCACACCGCCAGCCAGAACGCCACCGCCGCCGCACGCGCCGCCCGGGCTTTCCACCGTCTGTTCGCGCTCACATCAACGCCTCCTTTGGTACGAGTATAAACGAAACAGGGGCGCCCCGCAAGGGGCGCTTACATCAACAAACCCCCGCCGCTTATACACGGCAGGGGTCCTTTCAGTTTTCCTGCGGGACAAATTCGATCTTCAGCTTCATCCCCATGCCGGAGGCGATCCGGCTCAGGGTGCTGACAGACGGGTTCCCGTTGCCATTCTCGATCCGGCTCAGGTTGGACTGATTGATCCCGGTGATGGCGGAAAGTTCCGCCTGGGTCAGGTTCCTCTTCATGCGGCCGCTGAGCACCGCTTTCATGATCTGGCGCTCCGGTTCGAGGGCGTCCCACTCTTTTTTGAACGCCGGGTTTTTGAGCTGCTCGTTCAGTGTATCACGGAAGTTTTCTGCCATCTTTTACCCCTCCCTGCTGGTATAATCGTTTTTATACCGCTTTGCGCGGTCGATCTCCGCCTGCGGCGTGCTCTGGGTCTTTTTCACAAAGCCGTTGGTCAGGATGATCTTTTCGCCCTCGATAAAGAAGTACAGCACCCGGCTGATATTGCTTCCCTGCTTGGCCCTGATCTCAAAAATCCCGTCGCGCAGATATTTCGTATAGGGTTCCCTTGCATCCGGCCCAAAGGCTTCGAGGATGTCCAGCACAGAAAATATCTTGGCCTGCATCTTCATATCCTGAGACAGAATAAACTCCTTGGCAGGCTTTCTGCCGTTTGCCGTCTCGTAGTATTCAATGCTGTACATGGCCCACCTCTTGGTTTGTTCTCATCTGTATTATATGGCATAAAAGCAATATTGTCAAGTGCGCCCATCAAAAAAGGGGCGCCCCGCAAGGGGCGTCCCTGGTTTTGGCTGCGGCGGGGGGTCAGCCCAGCCAGTAGAAGTCGTCGTCCGGCACGGCGCCGCCCACGGCGGCGGGGTCGGCGTCGTAGAGCACCTGGGCGTAGCCGGCTACGTCGGCGCGCATGTCATCGCCGGTGATGCATACGATGTTGCAGGCGGGCAGGGCGGCTTTGGCGATGGCGGCTTTGGCCACCACACCCTGCGCTTCGCACAGGGCGGCGGTGCCGTCCAGGTCGTCGTTGGCAGCCTGCGCGCTGGCGGCGTAGTCCGCGAGGAAGGCGGCCACCACGTCGGGGTGCTCCTCGGCGTAGGCGGTGCGGACCACCGTCACGCCGGTGATCAGCTGGGTGTCGCAGACCTTCTCCCACTCCTCGGTCAGGTCGAGGGCCACCCGCAGGGTGTCGTCCTGCATGGAGGCGCTGGTGACGTAGGGCTGGGGCAGCACCGCGATGGCCCCCTCCCGCACCGCCATCTGGGCGGTGACCTCGGCGGCCTCGCTGTAGAACTCGATGGTCACATCGGCGTCGGGGTCAAGGCCGTTCCGGGTCAGGATGTACCGCAGGACATACTCAGGGGTGGTGCCCTTGCCGGTGGAGAGGATGGTCTTGCCGGCCAGGTCAGCCGCCGAGTGGACGGTGTCGCCCTGCTCCACCACATACAGCACCCCGAGGGTGTTGACCGCCATCACCTGGATGGCGCCGTCGGTCTTCTGGTAGAGGGTGGCGGCAAGGTTGGCCGGGATGGCGGCCATATCCAACTCGCCCTTGGTCAGCAGGGGGACGATCTCGTCCGCCGTGCCGTAGAGCTGCAGGTCATAGCTGAGGCTGGCCGTGCCCGCCTCCTGCATGGGCAGCAGATTGACAAGGCCCATGGTGGTGGGGCCCTTCAGCCCCGCGATGCGGATGGGGTCTGCTGCGGGGGCGTTCTCTTCCGCCGGCTGCGATGCGGCCTCGCTGGACGCAGCCTGGGAGGAGGCGGCTTCGCTGGAAGAGCCGGCCGGGCTGGAAGCCGCCGTACCGGACGACGGCGCGCCGCCGCAGGCCGCAAGGGCGAACATCATCGCGGCCGACAGCAGCAGGGATGCGAGCTTTTTCATAAGCAGATACCTTCTTTTGGATGGAATTTGTACAAAACATTTGCTTTGCCGGGGCTATTCTACTATAATAGAGGGGAAATTACCGTTGCAGGGGCAACAAACCGCCCCCGCCCCACCCCGTATGCCTGTGTCTGCCATGAACGAGATCGCCCTGCTGCAAACCACCCCCCTCTTCACCGGGCTGAGCGCCGAGGCGCTGGCCGGGCTGCTGGCCCGGCTGGGCGCGGCGCGGCGCAGCTATGCCCGGGGGGCGGTGCTGGTGCAGGCCGGCGCCCCAAACCGCAGCGTGGGGGTGGTGCTGGCCGGCCACATCGAGGCGGCCCGCCTTGCCCCCGACGGCCGGGCCCTGCCCATCACCCGGATGGGCCCGGGGGGCGTCTTTGGGGATGTGCTGGGCGGGTCGAGCCTGTCCAGCCCGGTGACGGTGACCGCCTGCGAGAACTGCGAGGTGCTGCTCATCCCCTACCAGCGGCTTTTGCAGCCCGAGGGGCCGGCCGGGCAGCAGGTGCTGCAGAACCTGGTGCGGACCATCAGCGACAAGTACTTCCTGCTGGCGCGGCGGGTGGACCTGCTTTTGCTGCACAGCCTCCGGGCCAAGGCGGCCAGTTACCTGCTGGCCGAGGCCGAGCGGGCGGGGCAGAACACCTTCCGCATCCCGCTGACCCGCAGCCAGCTGGCAGGCTACCTCAACTGCGACCGCAGCGCCCTCAGCCGGGAGCTGGGCCGGATGCAGCGCGAGGGCCTGATCGACACCTACCGCAGCAGCTTCAAGCTGCTGGACCCCGACGCGCTGCGCAAACTCACACAGTAGCCCCCTCAGTCAGCTCCCCCGCACGCGTGGGAGCCTGAGATGTAAGGAGATTTTTATGATGCCTGCAAAGCCCATTTTGTGGATCGTCGTCCCCTGCTACAACGAGCAGGAGGTGCTGCCCATCACCGCGCCCATCTTCCTTGCCGAGATCGGGCGCCTGACCGCCGCCGGCCTTGTCAGCGATCGAAGCCGGGTCTGCTTTGTCAACGATGGCAGCCGGGACGCCACCTGGCAGCTGATCTGCGACTTCGCCAAAGCCGACGCGCACTACATCGGCATCAGCCAGAGCCGCAACCGCGGCCACCAGGCGGCGGTGCTGGCCGGCCTGATGGAGGCGCGGGACAACGGCGCCGACCTGACCATCTCCATCGACTGCGACGGCCAGGATGACATCCGCGCCATGGACGAGATGGTTCAAAAGTACCTCGACGGGGCCGAGGTGGTCTACGGGGTGCGCAGCCGCCGGGACACCGACACCTTCTTCAAGCGGTTCACCGCCGAGGGCTTTTACCACCTGATGAACCTGCTGGGGGCGGACATCGTCTTCAACCACGCCGACTACCGGCTGATCAGCAGCCGGGTGCTGGACGCCTTCGCCGATTACCACGAGGTCAACCTCTTTTTGCGGGGGCTGGTGCCCCTGGTGGGCTACCCCAGCGCCACCGTCGCCTACGAGCGGCACGAGCGGCTGGCCGGCGAGAGCCACTACCCCCTGTCCAAGATGCTGGGCCTCGCCTTTGACGGCATCACCAGCCTGTCCAACAAGCCCATCCGGCTGATCACCGGGCTGGGGCTGGTGTTCAGCGTGCTGAGCTTCATCGGGGTGCTGTGGGCAGTGGTGGCGGCGCTGCTGGGCAGCACGGTGGCCGGCTGGGCCAGCACCGTCTGCATCGTCTGCCTGATGGGGGGCATCCAGCTGGTCTGCCTGGGGGTGATCGGCGAATACATCGGCAAGATCTACATGGAGTCCAAGCACCGCCCCCGCTACATCATCAGCGAGCGCACCTGGGCCCCCTATGAAAGGAAGTATCACGGATGAAACAGAGCTGGAAGGGCGCCGCCCTTTTGAACCCGGTGCCGCCGGTGCTGGTCTCCTGCGGGAGCATGGAGCGGCCCAACCTGATCACGGTGGGCTGGTGCGGCACCGTCTGCACCCACCCCGCCATGGTGTCGGTCAGCATCCGGCCCGAGCGGTACAGCTACGGCCTGATCAAGGCAAGCGGGCTGTTCGCCGTCAACCTGCCCACCGAGGCGCTGGCCCGCGCCGTCGACTGGTGCGGGGTCAAGAGCGGGCGTGAGGTGGACAAATTCGCCGCCCTTGGCCTGCATGCCGAGCCCGGCGCGGCCAACCCCGGCTGCCCCACCCTGGCCGAAAGCCCCCTGACCCTCGAGTGCCGGGTGGCCCAGACCCTGCCCCTGGGCAGCCACGAGCTGTTCCTGGCCGAGGTGACGGGCTGCCTTGTGGACGAGGCCCTGCTGGACGAGAAGGGCCGCCTCTGCCTGGACAAAGCGGGGCTGATCGCCTACAGCCACGGGGAGTACCGCGCGCTGGGGCGGCGGCTGGGCACCTTCGGCTGGTCGGTCAAAAAGAAGCGCCGCAAACCGTGATGCAAAAAGCCCGCCCGGGCCCCTCTGCTGCGAGAGGGCCGGGCGGGCCTTGTTCTGTACTGTTGCGGCGCTGTTACGGCCTGACCGGGGGCACCCCCTCGGTGACGACAGGCTCTGCCGGCGGGGGCAGCAGGGTGGAATGGGCGAGGATGTATTCCTCGGCCCGCGCGCTGGCCAGCTTCTGCCGGGCTTTGCGCCGGTCGTTGGCGGGAAAGGTGGGCGCCCCGTCCCGCCGCTCGTCCCAGGCGGCGAGGGCGGCGTCCACCGCGGCGTCATCGGGCCAGAGGGCTTCTTTGTCGGCCACCAGCAAAAGGCCCAGACGGCTGCGCAGTTTGCGCTCGGCCTCGGCGTGCATCTCGGCGCGGAACTGCTCCACCGTCTGGCCCCGCACCTGCAAAAACTGGTCGAAGCTGACCCCCTGCGCCTGCAGGCTGAGGTGGAACCGCCGCTGTTCGGCGAAGTAGTTCTCCCCCACCAGCTGCCGGGGCAGCGGGCCGGACACCTCGTCCCCCAGCTGCAGGATCAGCTTGCGGCGGGCGAGGACTTCGGCCTGCTGGCAGCGTTTGCGGTAGAGCTCGGCGGCCACCCGGCGGCGGAGCTCGGCCTTGCCGGCGGGGGCGGCGGCCCGCTCCTCGTCGCCGTGGCGCTGGTTGATCTCCAGCTCGATGGCCAGGCGGCGGATGGGCCGCGGCTCGACGGCCTGGGTAAAGCCGGTGTACCGCCCCAGCGTCAGCGGCGGCAGGGCGTAAAAGACCGCCTCGGCCCGGAAGCCCTCGGCCCGGTTGAGGGCCGTCAGGCGGAAGTCGGGGTCGGTCAGCACCTCGAGGCCGGCCTGCTCCACCGCCTGCCGCCAGACGGGGTCAAAACCGTCGGGGGCCAGGATGGCGCGGTTGACCGCGTCGGCCAGGGCGTCCTCTTCGCTTGGGGGCTCACTCCGGCCTGCCGGCGCAGGCGGTGCGGCCGCAAGGGCGCGGGCCAGCTCATCGGCGTCGGCGCGGAAGACCACCTTCCACGCGCCGGGCTCGCCCTGCATCAGATGTTCAAGTACCATGGCAGCCCCCTCCTCTCACAGCGCCAGCATGACGACGGCCAGCACCGCCAGCATGGCCGCCAGCAGGTAATAGACCAGCTCGGCCCCCAGCATGGCGCGGTCCCCCTCGACGAACAGCTTGTCGGGGCGGTCGGGGTCGTAGTAGAGGGTGACCTCGCTGCCCTGCTCGAAGCCTTTGGCCTTGCGGGGCAGCGGATAGGGCAGCCGCCGGGTCGAGCCGGCGGGGGTGACGAACTCCAGCGCGAGGGACACGCCGTCCCGGGTATGGACGGTGCCGGCCACCCGGGCCTTGACCTTGACCCCCCGGGTCATCAGGGCGCGGCGGGCGCGGGTGGCGTGCAGGGCCGCCGCCAGCATCACCAGCGCGCCGGCGGCGAACAATACGACATTGAACAAAGCAGCTTCTCCTTCCATGATGGATGATACGGGGTTATTGTACCATATTTGCGCCGCGCAGAGTGCAGCAAAATCCGCCCGAACATTTGTGCAAAAAAACTGTGCCGCCACCCCTTGACATCCGCCCGCGTTTGCGCTATAATAGCAAACGTTCCGGGCGACCGACAAACAACATAAGCGGATATGGCGGAATTGGCAGACGCGTTAGATTCAGGTTCTAATCGGGGCAACTCGGTGGAGGTTCAAGTCCTCTTATCCGCACCACAAGTACAAAATCCGAACTTTTTTCCAATAGGAGAAGGGTTCGGATTTTTCGTTTTCTTCGGGGAGTTGAATCAGGGGGCTGTCCCCTGTCCGAAACTGTACCAGAAGGCCGGGCGGGGCAGGCAGTGACGGCTTGAACCGGAGGACAAAAGAAAGGCGCACCCCGAAAGGTGCGCCTTGTCTGAAAAAAGCCGTTGACAGTCGCTATGTAAAGCAGGGCGTTCCCCGGTGGGAACGTCCTGCTTTTCTTTGGCTGTGGGGCTGGCCTGTTCTGCCTGCCAGGCGGCGAAGGCCCGCTGGCCTTCCTCACTGTTGAAACACTCCAGAATGGCAGGATAGAAGCACCGCGCCAGACGCTCGATGACCTCATCGGGATAGATCGAAGTATTGACGACTTTTTTCTTTTTGTTCAAGTCCACCTCCTGTTCCGGTCCACCGCCTGGCTCATGGGGGGATTCAGCTTGCAAAGCCCCAAGTGTGGAATGAGAGAGGCCGGCTCTGCTTTGCTCCAGAGCCAGCCTCCCAATTTTTTCTGTGCGGAATACAGAAATACGCGCCCCGATTGCCCCGGAAGCCGCCCTCGATGCGCATTGAAAAGCGGATGCCGTACCGTTCGGCGTTCTTGAAAAGATACTGACTGAACTTCTTTTGTGTGAACGGCGTTTCCAGATTGTCGGCGCACCACTTGGCGTAGGACCTCCAGGTTCTGCTGTGCGGTGGCAAGGTCTATCTCAACCTTGAACGTCTTGTAACATGAGTGTAGAGCGGCACTTGGAACTGGTGTCAACACAAAAAGAAAGCAGGAAACAGTTTGTGGTTTCCCGCTGGATGGCCGCATTGATGTCCGGCCGACACTGCTTTGAATGTCAGAAAGTTCAAATTATCGGTTTATAAGAACAAATGGGCAGACAGATGACTTCTTTATCGCATACAGACATTTATAAATTTTATGGGTACGTTCATGCGTTCTGCAACCTGTTCGGGTGTCATCCCGCAGTCTAAGAAACGTTTACATACAGCTTTCATGTTTTCGCCAACTTCAATGATGTGCTTATCTGGGTCGTAAAAGCGAACAACACGCTGTCCCCATGTATGTTCGATAACAGGATGGATGTATTCGACTTCACACGTTTTCAGATTTTCGGCAAATTTATCAAAGTCATCTTTCGACCTCTTTTTCCCTGCATTTGATGCCATAATTCCCGCGGCTACCGCTTTCGTAGCCGCGGTAAATTTCATAGACTTTTCCATTGATGACGGCTTCGTCATCACCGTTGAAAGAGCAGGACCACCCGTTTT
>DWXX01000142.1 GCA_019118985.1 Candidatus Faecalibacterium faecipullorum | reverse complement strand
CGCCGATGGCCATGGTGCCCAGCGCGCCGTACCGGGTGTGGGAGTCGGAGCCCAGGATCATCCGGCCGCAGCCGGCGAACATCTCCCGCATGTACTGGTGGATGACCGCCAGGTGGGGCGGCACGAAGATGCCGCCGTACTTTTTGGCCGCCGACAGGCCGAAGCGGTGGTCGTCCTCATTGATGGTGCCGCCCACCGCGCACAGGCTGTTGTGGCAGTTGGTCAGCACATAGGGCAGGGGGAACTTTTCCAGCCCCGAGGCCCGCGCCGTCTGGATGATGCCCACAAAGGTGATGTCGTGGCTGGCCATCGCGTCGAACTTGATCTTGAGGTTCTCCTCGTCGCCGCTGGTGTTGTGGCTCTGCAGGATGCCCCATGCGATGGTGCCCTTTTTGGCTTGGGCGGCGGCCGCCGCGTCAAAGCCCAAAGCGGCCAGGGCCGCCGGCGCATGGCCGTCGGCCGGGACCCACTGCCCGCGCGCCAGATACGCGCCGGTGCTGGTGCACTCGATCATTTCATTCGCCTCTCTCTCGATACTCTCGATTTTCACTTTATGCGTACTTTCCACACAAGACCCGCGCCGCGGGCCCCTGATTTCTATAGTATACCACGCTTTGGGGGGAAGGGAAAGTGCTTTATTGCCGGTAGAAGAGGGCCAGCGCCTGGAGCGCGGGCAGGAAGTCGTAGCATATCTGTCTTGCGACGCTCTCCGCCGTCTCTTTGTCGTACACGTGGGAAGTAATGTTGCGGGAGGTGATGATGGCGTTCCACGCCTCTGCGTCCTGGATCACACCCGCTGCATATCCTTCTTTCAGCACGCCCCGCGGCGCAGTGATGCTGATGAGCATCCCCTGATCTTCCAGGAACTCTTTGATGGACTTCCACGCCAGTTCCACCGTAAATTCGAAACGCTGGATCAAGCCGTCGCGGTAAAGCTCATCCTGGCTCGTCTTTTCATAGATCTGCACAGCTTCTTCCAGCTTGCTGAGCGCCTGACAGTACTGTTCAACCTTCTTCTGTGCGCCGTACCGCCGTGCCAGAGCTGCCAGCTGGGCA
The DNA here is from genome assembly GCA_019118985.1 of Candidatus Faecalibacterium faecipullorum. GTDB lineage: Bacteria > Bacillota > Clostridia > Oscillospirales > Ruminococcaceae > Faecalibacterium > Faecalibacterium faecipullorum. Next base: position 22,037 of record DWXX01000142.1, on the reverse strand, counting down.
TAGATCGCTTCCATTGCCGTCACCCCCTTTTCTTATACGATTCAGTATAGCATGCTTTCCCGCAAAAAGGAAGCCGCGGCGGCACCGATCAGGCCCCCAAAAAACTTTTGCCAAAGCAGTTGACAAACGCCGCGCGGTCTGCTACAATAATGGAGCACCTTACGCAGGGTTAGCTCATCCGGTAGAGCGACTGCTTCCCAAGCAGTAGGCGGCGGGTTCGAGTCCCGTATCCTGCTCCATTTTGAAAGCCCGTGTGAGCATACGCTCACGCGGGTTTTGTTGTTTGTGCCCATCCTATGGGCCGTCAGGGAAGGAGGCGCCGCTGTGCTGGGTCTGCCGCAGCTGCTCTATTTTAAGAATAAGAACGTCTACTCCGCCGCCGAGGCTGAGATGCGCTACCGCGCCGCGCCCGGCAAGCGGGCGGGGGCGGACGGCAAGGACGAGGCCGTCCTGACGGTGGACATCTGGCCGGGGCCCTGGACCATCGAGTTCACCGACCCGGCGCTGCGGATGCAGCAGGTCTTCCCCCTCAGCGAGGAGGGGCTGGCCGCCGCGGCCGCCTGGGTGGCCGATACCTACGCCGCCGACCCCGGGCGGTGGCAGACCGCCCCCTCCATCCTGGACTGCGAACCCTGGACCCCGCCCGCGCAGCCTGCCGGGCAGGCCGGAGAGGAGGGGCAGGGATGATCTACCGCCTTAAACCCCAGCTGGGGGACACGGTGGCGGTGCCGCAGCTGGTCTTTGCCCGCCTGGCCGCCGCCGAGGAGGCGAGCGTCCGGGTGGCCCTCTATGTGCTGGCCACCGGCGTCACCGACCCGGACAAGATCTGCGCCGACCTCAAGCTGCGCAGCCGGGTCACCGCCGAGGGGGCCCTGGCTTACTGGGCGGGGGCGGGGCTGCTGGAACGCCAGGACGAGAACGCCGCGGCAGGCGGCCCGCCCCCCGCGCCGGCCCCGCTGCGCTGGGCCGAGGTCGCGGCGGCCGCCCGCACCGACCCCATGATCGCGAGCCTGATCGACTGCGCGCAGACCGCCTTTGCCCGGGCATTGACCCACAGCGAGATGGAAAAGCTGGCGGCCCTCTACCTGCAGGACGGCTGCAACCCCGAGATGATCATGCTCTGCCTGACCTACCTTGCCGGCAGGGGCAAGCGGACCATGGGGGCCCTCAGCCACGAGCTGAAGGTCTGGCGGGCCGAAGGGGTGGAGACCGGCGAGGCGGCCGACGCCCATCTGCAGCTGCTGGCGCTGCGGGAAAAGCGGGAGGCCTATGTGGCCGGCCTGCTGGAGATCGAGCCGGAGGCGCTGACCCTCGGGGGCAAAAAGGCCATCGCCCGCTGGTACGAGGTCTACGGCTACGACGACGCCATGGTCCAGGAGGCGGCCGTCCAGGCGGGGCCCAAGCGGGACCTGTGGTACTGGAACAGCATCCTCAAGAGCTGGAACGCCAGGGGGCTGCGCACCATCCGGGACGTGCGGGGCCCGGCCCCCGCCGCGGGGGCGAGCCGCGCGCTGCGGGTGGACCGCGAGAGCCCCAGCGGCAGCGACTTTTTGAAGGACGCGCTGGAGCGGCCCCGGCGGCATAAACGGAAAGACTGAGCGGGAGAGGAGGAACCCCCATGCGGACACGAAACGAGCTTTACCAGGCGGCGATGCGGACGGTGTCGGCCCGGCGGCAGACCGCCCGCGCCCGCGCCGAGGACGCCCGCGCCGAGGCCGAGGCCGCCATCCCCGCCCTGCGCCACGCCGAAGAAGAGGTGCGGGCCTGCGGGGTGCGCTGCGCGCTGGCCGGGGCCCGCGGGGCCGACCGGTCGGCGGCGGCCGCGGCCCTTGCCGCCGCGCGGCAGAAGCGGGACGCCCTGCTGGCGGCTTCGGGCCGCAGCCCTCTGGCGCTGGAGCCGAAGTTCACCTGCCCGGTCTGCCAGGACACCGGGGTGGCCGGGGGCAAGACCTGCGGCTGCGTCCGGCGGGAGATGCAGCGGCTGCGCCGGGAGGAGATCGAGGCCATGTCCAGCCTGTCGGTGACCAGCTTCGATACCATGAAGCTGAGCTACTACCCCGACGTCAAAGACCCGCAGCTGGGCCGCAGCGTCCGGGCCTACATGGCTGAGCTGCTGGACGACCTGCGGGCCTATGCCGACGAGTTCGGCCTGGACAGCGAGAACCTGATGCTGACCGGCAACGCCGGCCTGGGCAAGACCCACGCCGCCCTGGCGGTGGCGGGGGCGGCCCTGGACAAGGGGTTCGACGTCATCTACATCTCCAGCCCCGACTTTTTCGGCCGGGTGGAGACGCTGCACTTCGGCGCCGACCCCGGCGGCGAGAAGGAAACCCTGCTCGAGACGGCGGCCGGGGCCGACCTGCTCATTCTGGACGACCTGGGCACCGAGTTCAACTCCAGCTTTGTCATCAGCACCCTCTACAGCCTGCTGAACGACCGGCTGGGCCGCCGCCGGCCCACCATCCTGACCACCAACATCACCGACGGCACCCTGCTGGAAAAGCTCTACACCGAAAAAGTGGCCAGCCGCATCTCGGCCTTCGTGCCCTACCGCTTTTTGGGGGAGGACATCCGGCTGAAGAAGGCGCTAGAAGTATAGACCGAAACGCAAGGGGGAGGAACCATGCGCTATCTTTTTTTGCTCAATCCGGCGGCGGGGCGGCGGGACTGCACCGGGCGGCTGCGGCTGGAGCTGCGGGCGGCCCTGCGGCAGGCCGGCATCCCGCCCAGCATGTACCAGATCGTGCGGACGGCCTATAAGGGCCACGCCGAACAGCTGGCCGGGGCGGCCGCCCGCGCCGCCGCCCGCCACGGGGAAAAGATCTGGATCTGGGCCGCCGGCGGGGACGGCACCTTCAACGAGGCGCTGCGGGGGGCCTGCCCCTATCCCAACGCGGCGGTGGGGTGCATCCCGGTGGGCAGCGGCAACGATTTCCTGCGCACCTTCGGCACAAAGGCGGAGTTTCTGGACCTGGCCGGGCAGCTGGCCGGCGGCGTCGTGCCCATCGACCTGATGGACACCACCATCGGGCTGTCGGCGGCGGTCTGCGCCGCGGGGCTGGACGCGCAGGTGGCGGCGGGGGCGGCCCGCTTCCGCCGCAACCCGCTCTTCCACGGGGAGGCGGCCTACCTGCTGAGCGCGGCGCGGGAGCTCTGCCGCCCGATGGGGCGGCGGGTCTGCTTTGAGGTGGACGACGAGCGCTTCGAGGCCGACATCCTGATGTGCGCGGCCTGCAACACCCGGGATTACGGCGGCGGCTTCCGCGCGGGGGCGGCCGCCTGGCCGGACGACGGCTGGATCGACCTGGTCATCGTCCGCCGCGCCCCCCGGCGGACGGTGCTGCGGCTGCTGAACTGCTACCGGCAGGGCCGTCACTTTGCGGGGGAGGCCCTGGCCATGGCCACCGAGCCGTGGTTCATCTACCGGCGGGCAAAGCGGGTGACGGTCGAGCCGGCCGACGGCCGCGGCCCCCTGGCAGTCACCGCCGACGGCGAGTGCGCCCCCGTCGAGCGGCTGGAGATCGGCCTGCGCCCCCTCGCCGGGCGGGTGATCCTGCCGGCGGCGGCCCTTGAGCGGTGGCGCGCGCCGGCAGCCATGGCGGAATAACATGAAAAACAGGACGGTCCTGCGCGTGTTTTGCCACGCGCCGGGCCGTTTTTGGTATTTTGTCATAAAAACTTAACAAAAAAATGTGCAAAAGCCCTTGATTTTTCCTGCCAAGATGAGTAAAATACTCTTAGCACTCAGGCAAATGGAGTGCTAAACAAGGGCCCGCAGGGCGGCGCCCTTCCCAAGCAGAGTTGCATCAAGCATTTTCAAATAGGAGGGCAAGAATTATGAAGATCATTCCTCTTGCAGACCGCGTCGTTATCAAGACCGTTGAGGCTGAGGAGACCACCAAGAGCGGCATCATCCTGACCGGCAGCGCCAAGGAGAAGCCCCAGGTAGCCGAGGTGCTGGCAGTCGGCCCCGGCGGCATGGTGGACGGCAAGGAAGTTACCATGACCGTCAAGGTGGGCGACAAGGTGCTGACCAGCAAGTATTCGGGCACCGACGTCAAGGTGGACGGCGAGGAATGCACCATCGTGCGCCAGGGCGACATCCTGGCCATCGTGGAGGAGTAACGGCCCCTCCCTGCCCATAGATTTTGAGAGCAAAGCGATAAAAAGGAGAGATACTGTATGGCAAAGCAGATCAAGCAGGGCGAGGACGCCCGCAAGGCGCTGTGCGCCGGCATCGACACCCTGGCCGATACCGTGAAGATCACCCTCGGCCCCAAGGGCCGCAACGTGGTGCTGGATAAGAAGTACGGCGCCCCGGTCATCACCAACGACGGCGTGACCATCGCCAAGGAGATCGAGCTGAAGGACCCGTTTGAGAACATGGGCGCCCAGCTGGTCAAGGAAGTGGCCACCAAGACCAACGACGCCGCCGGCGACGGCACCACCACCGCCACCGTCCTGGCGCAGGCCATGGTCACCGAGGGGATGAAGAACGTGGCTGCCGGCGCCAACCCCATGGACATCCGCCGCGGCATGGGCAAGGCTGTCGCCGCCGCTGTCGAGGCCATCAAGAACCACAGCCAGAAGGTCAACGGCACCAGCGACATCGCCCGCGTCGGCACCATCTCGGCCGGCGACCCTGAGATCGGCCGGCTGATCGCCGAGGCGATGGAGAAGGTCACCGCCGACGGCGTCATCACCATCGAGGAGAACAAGGCCACCGCCGAGACCTACAGCGAGATCGTCGAGGGCATGCAGTTCGACCGCGGCTACCTGAGCCCCTATATGGTCACCGACACCGAGAAGATGGAGGCTGTGCTGGACGACGCCGTCGTCCTGATCACCGACAAGAAGATCAGCGTCATCCAGGACCTGCTGCCCCTGCTGGAGCAGATCGTCCAGAACGGCATGAAGCTGCTGATCATCGCCGAGGACATCGAGGGCGAGGCCCTGTCCACCCTGATCGTCAACCGTCTGCGCGGCACCTTCACCGTGGTGGCTGTCAAGGCCCCCGGCTTCGGCGACCGCCGCAAGGAGATGCTGCAGGACATCGCCACCCTGACCGGCGGCACGGTCATCTCCTCTGACCTGGGCTATGAGCTGAAGGACGCCACCCTGCAGATGCTGGGCCGCGCCCGCCAGGTCAAGGTCAACAAGGAGAACACCACCATCGTGGGCGGCTACGGCGACAAGGACGCCATCCAGGCCCGCGTCGGCCAGATCCGCAACCAGATCGAGGCTGCGACCAGCGACTTCGACCGCGAGAAGCTGCAGGAGCGGCTGGCCAAGCTGGCCGGCGGCGTGGCGGTCATCAAGGTCGGCGCTGCCACCGAGGTCGAGATGAAGGACAAGAAGCTGCGGATCGAGGACGCCCTGAACGCCACCAAGGCTGCCGTTGAGGAAGGCGTCGTGGCCGGCGGCGGCACCGCCCCCATCAACGCCATCCCCGCCGTCAAGGCCCTGTACGACACCCTCGAGGGCGACGAGCGCACCGGCGCCCGCATCGTCCTGAAGGCCCTGGAGGCCCCGCTGCGCCAGATCGCCGAGAACGCCGGCCTGGAGGGCAGCGTCATCATCGACAAGATCGTCTCGGCCGGCAAGCCCAACTTTGGCTTCGACGCCCAGAAGGAGACCTATGTCGACGACATGATCGCCGCGGGCATCGTCGACCCGACCAAGGTCACCCGCTCCGCGCTGGAGAACGCGGCCTCTGTGGCTGAGATGGTCCTGACCACCGAGAGCCTGGTGGCAGACCTGCCCGAACCCCCGGCCCCCGCGGCCCCCGCAGGCGGCGACATGGGCGGCATGTACTAAGCTGAGCCGGACGGCCCCAAGCCCCCGCCCCATGAGGATATAAAACAAGAACGCCCCGGCGCCCTGTGCAACAGCAGGACGCCGGGGCGTTTGTTGTCTTGTGCAAAAGCAGGCGGGCCGCAGCCGGGCGCTCAGGCCAGCCAGGGGGCCAGCAGCTTTTGGGTGAAGGCGCAGGCGAGGGCGCCCGCCGTCAGGCTGGGGTAGCTGACGCCGGCCAGCCGCATGGCCTCCTTCTGCTTGTCGGTCACGGTGGTGTAGGGATACAGCCCAAACATGAAGGGCAGGAACAGGTAGAGAAAGTCCTCCACATCCCCCTCGGTCATGGCGGGGAAGTAGGCCGCCAGGCACTGCCGCAGCGCCTGGATGGCGCCGTTGTAGGCGGTCTTGAAGGCCACCAGGTGCTCCATCCGGGCGTTGTCCTCCATGTCATAGAGGTTCATGGCCAGCAGCTTGAGCAGGCGGGTGCGGGCGTCGAGGGTGCGGCCGAGGGCGGCAGGGAAGCGGTGCGGGCCGCCGCCGGCTTCGGCGCGCAGGGCGTCCAGGTCGGCGGCCCAGGCCTCGTACTCCCGCCGGGTCAGGGCCAGGAAGATCTCTTCGCGGCTGTGGAAGTAGTTGTAGATCGAGGTGCGGGTGAAGGTGGTGCGCTGCCCGATCTCTTTGAGGGTGATCTCCCGGAAGCTCATCTGCTCATACAGCTCGGCGCAGGCGTTGAGGATCTCCTCGCGCCGGGTCTGGATCCGCTTTTCAGACAGCCTGAGGGGCTTTTTGGGCGATGCGTCGGGCATGGCGGGGCGAAGTCTCCTTTCAGATCAAACTTGGGCTTGGGGCGGGGCGGCTCAGAACTCGATCAGCTCATAGTCGCGGCTGCCGTAGCCGAGGGCCGCGGCGGCCTCGATGGTGTGGATGCCGTTGCGGCTGTTGACCCGCTCCATGAAGTGCTCCTTGCCGGGGTCGTCCGACCGGAGGACCAGGTCGATGCAGGCCTGGTCGATGGCCACCGGGTCGAGGGAGGCCAGGATGCCGATGTCCTTCATGCAGGGGTCCTCGGCGACGGCGCAGCAGTCGCAGTCCACCGACAGGTTCTTCATGACGTTGACAAAGGCGATCTTGCCCTTGAAGTGCTCGACTACGCTGGCGGCGGCATCGGCCATCGCCTCGGGGAAGGCGTTCTTGTCGGCGTGCTGCTGCCAGGTCAGGTAGCGGTCGTCGGTGCGGCCCCCCGAATGGATGAGGGCCTTGCCTGCGCGGGAGGCGCAGCCGATGGACAGCTGCTTGAGGGCCCCGCCATAGCCGCCCATGGGGTGGCCCTTGAAGTGGGCCAGCACCAGCATCGAGTCATAGTTGACGATGTCCTTGCCCACCAGGTTCTCTTTCAGCACCTTGCCGTTCGGGATGGGCCAGACCAGGTCGGGGCCCTCGGCGTCCAGCAGGTCGACGGTGAAGTACCGGGTCCAGCGGTGCTCTTCCAGCAGCTTGCGGTGGGAGTCGGTATGGTCCCGCACGCCGGTCGAAGCGTCGCCGTAGGCGGTGTTGCACTCGACGATGGTGCCGTGTACCTCGTCCACCATCGGCTTCCAGAATTCGGGGTGCAGGTAGTTCTGGTTGCCCTTCTCGCCCGAGTGGATCTTGACGGCCACCCGGCCGGGCAGCTGGATGCCCAGCTTGTGGTAGGCCTCGACCACCTTTTCAGGGGTCAGGGCGCGGGTGAAATAGACCTTTGCTTTCATGCAGCATACCTCGCTTTCCTGTTGGGGCGTCTGCCGCCCGGCGCGGGTGCGCCGGGTGGTCGTACTGTTATTATACACTATAACACGTATTTGACACGGTGTCAACAGAAAGGCGCTTCTGCACATAAACGCTGAAAAGTATAGGCAGAAAACAAGGCCCCGGCGCTCTGCTGTCACACAGGGCGCCGGGGGTTTGCCTGGCGGGGGGCGATGGGGACGCCTTTACTCCGCCTGTTCCGTCTCCTCCCCATCCTCAGCCATATTGGCGAGGGCGTACTCGATGCACTGGTTCAGCAGCTGGTTGCGGGATATACCGATCGCGGCGGCCTTGGCGTCCACCTGCTCAAGCGTTTCGAGCGGGATGCGGATCGAGACGTTTTCTTTTTCGGTGGTTTTCTTCGGCACGAATTTTGACATAGAATGTCTCCTCTCTTGCTAAAGTGTAACCGTTTTGCTATCATAATTCTATGTTTGGTTATTCACGCAAAAAAGGAGCTGAACTATGAGTGAAATTTTGAATGAAGAGTTGGAGACCGCACGGCAGGCGGAGCTTGTGTACCAGCTGATGCTCGGCGGGATCGACCGGCAGGACGTGACCGCGGGCGCTGCGGTGGTGGTATAACCCGCCCCTCGCCTGCCCACACTGTCGGGGTAAGGCAAAGGGGGCGATGGGATGCTTTGGCGGCGGGTGACGGCGGTGTATGCGGCGCTGGTGGGGCTGTTCGCGCTGGGGGTGTGCCGGCTGTACCTGGCGGCGGGGAACACCGCCTACGCCGCCCGCGCCGCCGGGCAGAGCGCCGTCACCATCGAGATGCCGGCCCGGCGGGGGAACTTCTACGACTGCGGCGGGCAGCTGCTGACCGGGCTGTCCGAGCGGTGGCAGGCCCTCTGCCTGCCCGGGGAGGACAGCTATGTCCGCCTGTACGACGCGGCTTCGCCCGAGGGGCAGGCCGAGCTCTACCGCCGGCGGAACGCGGCGTCCCCCTTCCTTCTGACGGTGGAGCGGAAGGCAGCGGGGCTGTACGCCTGGCCCACCGCCCGGCGGTACTGCGCCGCGCCGCTGTGCCAGCACTTGATCGGCTACCTGGACGGGGAGGGGCGGGGGGCCGCCGGCCTCGAGGCCGCCCTGGACGGGGTGCTGGCCGGCAGCGGCGGGCACGACACCGTCACCTGCGCCGTCACCGGGCGGGGCACCCTGGTGGAGGGGACCGAGCCGGCCTATACCGCCGCCCCCTTCGACGGGGCGGGGGTGCAGCTGACCATCTCCCGGGCGGTGCAGCGGGCCGCCGAGGGGGTGGCGGCTGAGACCATGACCTCGGGCTGCATCCTGGTGCTGGACGTCGAGACCGCCGAGGTGCGGGCCAGCGTCAGCCTGCCGGGGTACGACCCCGAGAAGGTCGCGGACAGCCTGGACGCAGCCGGCAGCCCCCTGGTCGACCGCACCCTGGCCGCCTATGCGGCGGGGTCGGTGTTCAAGCCGGTGGTGGCGGCCGCCGCCCTCGAGGCCGGGCTGGACGGGCTGTGGGTCGACTGCCCGGGCTACACCGAGGTGGACGGGCAGGTGTTCCGCTGCGCGTCGGGCACCGCCCACGGCCAGGTGGACCTGGCCGCCGCGCTGGAAAAGAGCTGCAACGGCTACTTCATCCGGCTGGGGCAGGTGGTGGGGGCCGAGCGGCTGCTGGCCGCCGCCCGGGCGCTGGGCTTCGGGCAGCGGACGGCGGTGGCGGGGGCGCTGCACGGCGCTGCGGGCGCCCTGCCAAAAGAGGACACCCTCGCGCAGGCGGGGCAGCTGGCCAACTTCAGCTTCGGGCAGGGGGAGCTGCTGGTCACCCCGCTGCAGGTGGCCGGCATGATGAACGCCATCGCGGCGGGGGGCGTCTGGCGCGCGCCGAGCTTTGTGCTGGGTACGGTGGATGAGGCGAGCGGCGCCGTGCTGGAGACGGCCGCCCGCCCCGCGGCCCGGCGGGCGGTGTCAGAGCAGACCGCCGCCCGGCTGCAGGCGCTGCTGGCCGGGGTGGTCAGCGGGGAGGGAGCCACCGGGCGTCAGGCCGCCCCTGTCCACGGCAGCGCCGCCGGCAAGAGCGGCACCGCCCAGACCGGGCAGTTTACCCCCGACGGGCAGGAGAAGATGAACCTCTGGTTCGCCGGCTTCTGCCCCGCCGACGACCCGCAGTACACGGTGGTGGTGATGCAGGACGGCCAGACCGCGCCGGCCTATTCCAGCGCGGCCATCTTCGGCCAGGTGTGCGAGGCGCTGTGGCTGCTGGAACAATAAATCGGCGCGCCGCTCTTGCTTTTGGCGGCGGGTTGTGCTATGCTATAGAAGTATTTTTGCGCAAACATTTGCCATCACTTCAAAGGAGCGTTCTTGATATGACCGTTTATGAGATCATCGGCGGCGTCGTCCTGCTGGTCGTCGCCATCGCCATCATCGTGGTGACCCTGCTGCAGCACACCCACGGCCAGGGCCTGGCCGGGGCCATCGGCGGCAATATGCAGGGTGCCAACTCCACCCGGCTGAGCCCCGCCGACCAGATGCTGGCCAAAGTGACCCGGGTGGCCGGCGTGGTGTTCTTCGTGGTGGCCATCGCCGCCTGTGTGCTGTCCAGCCGGCTGGGCTGAGACCGCCGTGCGGCCCCGCAAAGGCGCGGGGCTGTTTTTTGTGTCCGGGCCCCGTGCGCGGCAGCGAGAGGGGAGAAGGCCCGGCTTTTGGCAGCGCGTCCGCCCGAAGCAGCAGGCGGTACGCAGAGGGATGTGAAGGAGAGAAGCTATGTCACTGACACTGAATGAAAAGATCGAGCGGGCCATCCAGACCCAGCCCTGCACCGTTAAGGACCTGAAGGCCAAGTTCGGGGGCGACCGCGCCGCCGACCGCAAGGTGATGGAGGCCCTGGACGAGCTGGTGCGCGGGGCGGTGGTCTGCCAGAAGGAAGGGGTGTTCTTCACCGTCCGCTCGGGCCGCAGGGACAAGGCCCTGCTGTGCACCGTCTGCAAGCTGGGCAAGAACTTCGGCTTCGCCATGCTGGAGGACGGCAGCGGGGACATCTTCCTGCCCGGGCGGATGATGCGGGGGGCCATGCCCGGCGACCGCGTCCTGGTCGAGAAGCTGGCCCACCCCCGGGTGGAGGGCAGCGACGAGGGCGAGGTGCTGGCCGTGCTGGAAGAGCACAACAGCCTGGTGGGCACCGTCCGCCGGGTGAGCGGGCGGCTGGTCTTTGTCCCCGACGACTGCCCCGCCATCTCGATGCAGATCGTGCGGGACGGCGAGGGCGGCGCCAAGGACGGCGACAAGGTGGCGGCCGAGATCCGCAGCCGCGCCGCCCGCCAGGAGGACCACCGGGTGGAGGTGGTGATGCGCTTCGGCTCCAGCGAGGAGGCCAAGCGCTGCGCCAAGGCTTTGCTGTACGCCAAAGACGTGCGCGTCCGCTTCCCCAAGGAAGTGCAGGAGGAGGCCAAAAAGCTGGACGGCGCCGCCGTCACCGAGGCCGACTGCAAGGGGCGGATGGACCTGCGGGCCCTGCCCATCTTCACCATCGACAGCGCCGAGACCAAGGACATCGACGACGCCATCAGCCTCAACCAGACCCCCGACGGCTTTGAGCTGGGGGTCCACATCGCCGACGTGTCCCACTATGTCAAGCCGGGCACCGAGCTGGACAAGGAGGCGTTCAGCCGGGCCACCAGCGTCTACTACGCCGACCAGGTGGTGCCCATGCTGCCCAAGCAGCTGTCCAACGGCATCTGCAGTTTGAACGAAGGGGAGCTGCGGCTGGCCTTCTCCTGCCTGATGCGCCTGGACAAGGCCGGCAAGCTGGTGGACTACAAGTTCGTCAAGTCGGTCATCCGCAGCCGGGTCAAGGGGGTGTACAGCGAGGTGAACGCCCTGCTGGCCGGCGCCGCCGACACCGAGACCCGCTATAAGTACGCCGAGGTGGCCGCCCAGCTGCCCGCCATGAAGGCGCTGTACACCCTGCGGGCCGGCCTGCGGCGGGAGCGCGGCTGCATGGACATCGAGAGCGGCGAGGTCAAGCTGGTCCTGGACGACAACGGCCGCTGCATCGACGTCAAAAAGCGGGTCCAGGGCGAGAGCGAGGCCATGATCGAGGAGTTCATGCTGCTGGCAAACCAGTGCGCCGCCCACTTCGCGCGGGTAAAGCAGGTGCCCTTCGTCTACCGCGTCCATGAAGAGCCCAACAGCGAAAAGCAGGAGCGGCTGCACGCTTTGCTGCAGGCTGTCGGCATCAACGACCGCTTTGAAAAGGAGGTGCCCCAGCCCAAAGAGCTGAGCGCCATCCTCGAGGGGGTGCGGGGCGGCCCCTACGAGAAGATCGTCCACACCGGCCTTTTGCGCTGCATGTCCAAGGCCGAGTACCAGCCGGTGCCGAAGGGGCACTACGGCCTGGTGCTCAAGGACTACGCCCACTTCACCAGCCCCATCCGCCGCTACCCCGACCTTGCCATCCACCGCATCCTGACCAGCCTTCTGGGCGGGATGGACAAGGAGACGCTGACCGTCGCCTACAGCGATTTTGCCGAGCAGGTCAGCAGGCAGGCCAGCGCCCAGGAGGTGGTGGCCATGCAGATCGAGCGCAAGGCCGAGGACTGCTATAAGGCCGAGTATGCCCGCGCCCACATCGGCGAGCACCGCGAGGGCACCATCTCGGGGGTGACCCAGCGCGGGGTCTTTGTCGAGCTGGACAACGGGGTGGAGGGCTTCGTCCCGGTGGCCAGCCTGACGGCGACCGGCGCGCTGCTGACCGAGGGGGTGCGCCTGTCCGACCCGGTGTCGGGTAAGCAGTGGAGCCTGGGCGACCGGATGATGGTCACCATCGTCCGCGCCGACGTCAACCTCGGCAAGATCGACTTCGAGGCTGCGTGACGCCGCAGCCCGGCCCCTGCAAGAGCCATCCAGGGCGGCCCCGCCGGCGGGGCCGCCCTTTTGTTTTGTGTCAATTCTGCGTATGGTTTTGGCAGGTTGTGACAACAGTTTTGGAGTTTTGGGTGAAAAACGACGCCTTTTGTCAGTTTGGGACTTGTTTTAGCGCGGGTTTTGTGCTATTGTTGTACTATCGAACGACCCACCTTCGAGATCACCGAATGAGGAGGATGTTCTTATGAAACGATTTATCACCCGCCGCAGCTTCCTGAAGGCGGCCGGCGCCGCCACCGGCGCAGCCGCGGCCATGGGCCTGGCAGCCGCCCCGCTGAAGGCGGACGGTCTGTTCCTGATGGAGCACAAGACCCCCATCACCATCCTGTACACCAACGACGTGCACACCTACATCGACAACGAGGCGCCCGAGCTGACCTACGCCCACCTGGCCGCCCTCAAGAAGAGCTATGAGGACGCCGACATGGACGTGCTGCTGGTGGATGCCGGCGACCACATCCAGGGCACCGCCTACGGCGCGATGGACGAGGGCGCCACCATCATCAAGCTGATGAACGAGGCCGGCTACGACCTGGCCACCCTCGGCAACCACGAGTTCGACTACGGGATGGACCGCATCCTGACCATCGTCAATGAAGAGGCCGACTTCCCCTACGTCAGCTGCAACTTCAAGGACCTGCGCACCGGCAAGAAGGTGCTGCCCTCCATCAAGTACTTCTGGCGCGGCGGGCGGATCCTCGCCTTCATCGGCGTGACCACCCCCGAGACCATCACCAAGTCCACCCCCGCCTACTTCATGGACGCGGGGCAGAACGAGTACATCTACGGCATCGACGGCGGCGACGACGGCCAGGCCCTCTACGACGCGGTGCAGAAGGCCATCGACGAGGCGTGGCTGTTCGCCGACTTCGTCATCGGCCTGGGCCACCTGGGCGTGGACGGCTCCTCTTCGCCCTGGACCAGCCGCGAGGTCATCGCCCACACCGTCGGCTTCAACGCCTTCATCGACGGCCACAGCCACACCGAGATCGCGGGCGAGACGGTCCGCGACGCCGAGGGCAACCCCGTCCTGCTGACCCAGACCGGCTGCTACCTGGGCAACATCGGCCGGATGACCATCGACACCGAGCGCAACTTCACCTCCGAGCTGATCGGCTCGACCACCGTCAACGCCTTCAACGAGGCATGGGTGATCGCCCACGACTGGATCAACGCGGTGGACGATATGCTGGGCGAGAAGATCGCCGAGGCGGACCACCCCTTCTACATCAACGACCCCGTCACCGGCGACCGTCTCATCCGCTCGGAGGAGACCAACATGGGCGATCTGGTGGCCGACGGCATCTACGCCTACTTCAATGAGATCGAGCAGCTGGACTGCGACATCGCCATCATGAACGGCGGCGGCATCCGCGCCGACGTGCCGGCGGGCGACTGGACCTACATGACCTGCAAGACGGTCAGCCCCTTCGGCAACGTGGCCTGCCTGATGTCGGTGACCGGCGCGCAGATCCAGAACGCCCTCGAGTTCGGCGCGCGGTACGCCGGCTCCGGCCAGGAGAACGGCGGCTTCCTGCAGGTGGCCGGCGCGAGCTACGAGATCCACACCGACATCCCGAGCACCGTCCAGACCGACGACCAGGGCGTCTGGAGCGGCCCTGCCACCGGCACCCCGCGGGTGCAGAACGTCAAGATCTACAACAAGGCCACCGGCGCCTACGAGCCGCTTGACCCCGCCCGCACCTACACCATGGCCGGCATGAACTACACCCTGCGCTCCCTGGGCGACGGCTTCGCCATGTTCGACGGCGCGACCTTGGTCAAGGACTATGTGGCCGAGGATTACCTGGTGCTGGCGAGCTACGCCATGCTGTTCGACGGCGGCGTGATCTCCACCGCCAACAGCCCCCTGGCCGATTACCCGGGCTACCTGCTGGACTACGAGAACCCCTACGGCGCCGGCCGTATCACGGTGGTCTGAGCAGCCTGCCGTACATACCCCATCCGCTGAACGCTTCTGCCCCTGCCTCTGCCCGAGGCAGGGGCTTTTTGCTGCGCGGGGGGCGCGGGGCTCGCAAGACGGGGCGTTTTATGCTATACTATATCTGACTGAAGCAAGGAGGCGCTTATGGAGGAGTACCGCACCATCCGGCGGACCGCCGTCGGGGAATATGAGGAGAAGAAGAGCCGCTTCATCGCGGCGGCCGCGCCGGTCAGCACTGAGGCTGAGGCCCTGGCCTTTCTGGACGGGGTGCGCCGGGCCAACCGCACCGCCCGGCACAACGTCTACGCCTATCTGCTGCGGGCGGGCGGGCGGACCCGCTATTCCGACGACGGCGAGCCGGCCAAGACCGCCGGCGCGCCGGTGCTGGAGGTGATCACCCACAGCGGCCTGACCGACCTGATCGTCGTGGTCACCCGGTACTTCGGCGGGGTCCTGCTGGGCACCGGGGGGCTGGTGCGGGCCTACACCGCCGCCGCCCGCGCCGCCCTGGACGCCGCCGAGACGGTCACCGTGCAGCCGGCGGTGCGCTGCGCCGTCACGGTGGACTACCCCCTCTACGAGCGGGCGGCCGCCCTCATCGCCGGGGCGGGGGGCGTGCTGGAGCCGCCGGTCTTCACCGACCGGGTGGGGCTGTGCTGGCAGATGCGGGCCGGCGCCGAGGGGCCGCTGCTGGACAGCCTGCGCGAGCTGACCCGCGGCCGGGCAGAAACCACCGTTTCGCCGCCCTATTTCTCGCCCATCTGACACGGGCTTTGTGCTATACTGCAAAGGAGGGACAGGTTATGGACCACAGCGTGCGTCTGCGCACCGAGGCCGTCGAGCGGGAGACCCTCGCGCCATGGGCCAGCTTTTCGGACGCGTCCCGCGGGCGGGCGCGCAGCGAGCCGGCGGACCCCATCCGCCCGGTCTTTCAGCGCGACCGCGACCGCATCATCCACTGCAAGGCGTTCCGCCGGTTGAAGCAGAAGACCCAGGTCTTTCTCTCGCCCGAGGGGGACCTCTACCGCACCCGGCTGACCCATACCCTGGAGGTGGCGCAGATCGCCCGCACCATCGCCCGGGCGCTGCGGCTCAACGAGGACCTGACCGAGGCGGTGGCCCTGGCCCACGACCTCGGCCACACCCCCTTCGGCCACGCGGGGGAGCGGGCGCTGGACGCCCTCTGCCCCGGGGGCTTCCGCCACTATCAGCAGAGCCTGCGTGTGGTGGACAGGCTGGAAAAGGACGGCGCCGGCCTCAACCTGACCTGGGAGGTGCGCAACGGCATCATCACCCACACCAAGGGCACCTGGGCCGCCACCCCCGAGGGGCGGATCGTCCGCCTGGCCGACCAGATCGCCTATGTCAACCACGACATCGAGGACGCGGTGCGGGCCGGCGTGCTGGACGCCGCCGTCCTGCCGCGGGAGGCCACCGACGTGCTGGGGCAGACCAAGTCGCAGCGGATCACCGCCATGATCGCCAGCATCCTCGCCCACAGCAGCGGGCCGGACATCCACGCCGGGCCGGAGGAGGAAGGGGCCTTCCGCCTGCTGCGGGACTTCATGTACGCCACCGTCTATGTGGACAAGACCGCCAAGCGCGAGGAGGCCAAGGTCGCCCGGGTCATCGAGGCCCTCTATGAGCATTACCTGGCCCACCCGGTCCAGATGTCCCCCCTCTACCTGCGGATCGCCGCCGCCGAGGGGACCGACCGCGCGGCCGCCGACTACATCAGCGGGATGAGCGACGAGTACGCCATCCGCGCCTTTGAGGAGCTGTTTGTGCCCCGCCGCTGGCACGTACTATAACGCAAAAGAAGGAAGTCCAGATGATACCCCACGACTACATCGAAGAGCTCGTCCGCCGCAGCGACATCGCCGAGGTGGTGGGCGGCTATGTCCAGCTCAAGCGCAAGGGGCGGCTGTACGCCGGATTGTGCCCCTTCCACAACGAAAAGACCCCCTCTTTCTACCTCTACCCCGAGACGCAGAGCTTTTACTGCTTCGGCTGCGGGGCAGGGGGGGACGTCATCAGCTTCATCAAGCAGATCGAGGGGCTGAGCTACCCCGAGGCGGTCAAGTTTCTGGCCGAGCGGGCCGGGATGCCCGCCCCCGAAGAGGACGACGGCGCCGGCCGGATGCGCAGCCGCATCCTGTCCATGAACAAGGAGGCCGCCCGCTTCTTCCACGCCTGCCTCAACTCGTCGGCCGACGAGGCGGCCCTCGCCCGGGCGTACTGGCGCCGCCGCGGCCTGGAGGACAGGACCATCGCCCGCTTCGGCTTGGGCTATGCGCCCAACGACGGCCAGGCTCTCTACCGCCACCTGCGGGACAAGGGCTACACCCAGGCCGAGATGGACGCCTCGGGGCTGTTCAAGCGCAGCCAGGCGGGGCGGATCTACTGCCTGTTCTGGCGGCGGGTGATCACCCCCATCTTTGACCTGCGGGGCAACGTCATCGCCTTCGGCGGCCGGGTGCTGGACGACTCCAAGCCCAAGTACGTCAACAGCCCCGAGACCATGGTCTACCACAAGTCGGAGACGGTCTTTGCCCTGCAGATGGCCAAGAAGAGCCCCTCCCGCCGGTATGTCCTCTGCGAGGGGTACATGGACGTCATCAGCATGCAGCAGGCCGGCATCGACACCGCCGTCTGCGCCTGCGGCACCGCCCTGACCCAGGGGCAGGTGCGGCTGCTGAGCGAATACGCCGACGAGGTGATCCTCTGCTACGACTCGGACGAGGCGGGGCAGAAGGCCACCGCCCGCTCCCTCGACCTGTTCCGGCAGACCCAGCTGCAGGTGGGGGTGCTGACCATCCCCGGGGCCAAAGACCCCGACGAGTACATCAAGAAGTACGGCCCCGACCGCTTCCGCCAGCTGCTGGACGGCGCAGCGGGGGCCCTCGACTTCCGCCTGGCCCGGGCCAAGGGCCGCTACGACCTGGCCCAGACCGCCCAGCGGCTGGAGTACATCCGGGCCGCCGCCGCCATCCTGGCCGACGGCACCACCCCCACCGAGCGGGAGCTGTACGCCGGCCGGGTCGCCGAGGAGACCGGCCTGTCCCGCACCGCCGTCCTGGCCCAGGTGGAGGACGCCGCCCGCGCCGCCGGCGCGCGCCGCCGCGCCGAGCGCCGGAAGGAGTTGATCCACTCCGGCGAGATGGACACCCTCAAGCTGCCCCGCGGCCAGAACGGCCAGGGCGCCCTCGGGGTGGTGTCGGCCGTCCGCCGCCTGGTGACCGCCGCCCTCCGCCAGCCCGACCTGCTGCCCCAGATCGCCGCCGGGCTGGCCCCTGAGAACATCCCGGTCGACGCCCTGCGGGAGGGGTACGAGGCCATCCTGGCCGCCTACCGCGCCGGCCGCGAGGTCAATCTGGGCAGCATATCCGGGCTGCTGAGCGACGACGCCGTGCATGAACTGAGCGCCGCCGCGGCAGAATACAGTGACGTGCCCTGCACCCCCCAGGACATCGAGCTCTATCTGGCCCGGGCGCTGCGCAGCGCGCCCCTCTCGGCCCAGGCGGCGGCGCTGTCCGCCGACGAAGTGGCCGAGCGGCTGCAGCGCCTGGCCCAGCGCAAAGGCGCCGCCGCCCCCGGCGAAGAAGACTGACTTTTCCCTTTGCACCATCCTGCCCTGCTGAAAGGAGAGACCGCCCCCATGCCGTCGCCTGCCATGCCGCCGGAACCGCTTGCCGACACCGCCGCCCAAAGCGCCCTGCCGGACGTCTTGCCGGATGTTCTGCCCGACGTTCTGCCGGACGTTCTGGATGAATCCTGGCCGCCCGAGCTGCCGGCCCTGCTCGACCCGCCGGAGGAGCCGGACGGCCCCGAGGAGGCCGACGGGGCCGCCCTGCCCGAGGCCGCGCCCCCCGACGACCCGGTGCGGGCCTACCTGAAAGAGATCGGGTCGGTGCCGCTGCTGTCGGCCGAAGAGGAGACTGCCCTCGCGGCCGCAGCCCGCGCCGGGGACGCCGCCGCCCGCCGCCGCCTGTGTGAGGCGAACCTCCGGCTGGTGGTCTCGGTGGCCAAGAGGTACGCCGGGCGGGGGCTGCCCTTCCCCGACCTGATCCAGGAGGGGAACCTCGGGCTGATGAAGGCGGCCGAAAAGTTCGAGCCCGAGCGGGGGTTCAAGTTCTCCACCTACGCCACCTGGTGGATCCGCCAGGCCATCACCCGGGCCATCGCCGACCAGGGGCGGACCATCCGCATCCCGGTCCACCTGGTCGAGAGCATCAACCGGGTCCGCCGCACCTCGGTGGAACTGCTGCGCCAGACCGGGCACGAGCCCACCCCCGCCGAGATCGCCGCCCGGCTCGGCATCCCGCCCGAGCGGGTGGGCCAGCTGCTGCAGCTCGCGCAGGAGCCCCTCAGCCTGGAAGCCCCGGTGGGGGAGGAAGAGGACGCCCGGGTGGGCGACTTCGTCCCCGACGACACCGCCGGCATCCCCGCCGACGAGGCCGGCCGCCAGCTGCTGCACCGCGAGCTGACCTCGGTCCTCTCCAGCCTGACCGAGCGGGAACAGCGGGTGCTGACCCTCCGCTTCGGGCTGGAGGACGGCCGCCCCCGCACCCTGGAAGAGCTGGGCCAGGAGTTCAGCGTCACCCGCGAGCGGGTCCGCCAGATCGAGGCCAAGGCCCTGCGCAAGCTGCGCCACCCCAGCCGCTCCAACCGGCTGCGCGCCTACCTCGAAGAATGAAGCCGCAAGCCTCCGCCGCCCGCCTCGGGCCGTGCGGGGGCTTTCTGGCTGAGACGGCCCGTCAAGAGGCAAACTGTACAAAATCACCAAAGGCTTTTTTGGATGGAACGTGAGAAACGCAAATTGCAAGGGGGAAAACATGGTTTTCGCACACGCCGCCGTGCGTGCCGCATTTTGCCCGCCCTGCAAAAAAATCCGGCCCGCGGCCGTAAAACGGCTTGACACCAAGGCTTTTTTGTGCTACACTGTCTGAGTATCACATAATGGAATACTGCGCGAAAAACGGGGTTTTGGCGCCCCGGAAGGGGCGGCGCGGGCGAAAAGTTTGTGAAAAACGACGAACGCCCGCCCCCCGGCGCATCGCTCTTTCTGTGAGTTTGGCCAGTAGTGGAGTATAAAAGTAAGGAGTGGTCGATTTTATGATGAAAGTCAAGCCCGTAACACTCGGCAAGACCGAGCGGATGAGCTTCTCCCACATCGACGAAGTCATCGGGATGCCCAACCTGATCGAGGTCCAGAAGAACTCTTACCAGTGGTTTTTGGACGAAGGTCTGCGTGAGGTGTTCCATGACATCGGCGTCATTGAGGATTACACCGGCAATCTGGCGCTGAGCTTCGTGGATTACCGCCTCGACAAAGAGCCCAAGTACAGCATCAAGGAGTGCAAGAGCCGCGACGTCACCTACGCGGCGCCCCTGCGGGTGACCGCCCGCCTGCTGAACAAGGAGACCGGCGAGGTCAAAGACCAGGAGATCTTCATGGGCGACTTCCCGCTGATGACCGACGCGGGCACCTTCGTCATCAACGGCGCCGAGCGCGTCATCGTCAGCCAGCTGGTCCGCTCCCCGGGCGTATTCTACGGCATGTCCCGCGACAAGGTGGGCAACGAGCTGTACAGCGCCACCATGAACCCCAACCGCGGCGCCTGGCTGGAGTATGAGACCGACGCCGCCGGCGTGTTCTACGTCCGCATCGACAAGAACCGCAAGCTGCCGGTCACCGTGCTCTGCCGCGCGCTGGGGCTGTCTTCCAACGAGGACATCCTCGACTACTTCGGCGAGGACGAGCGCATCCTCGCCACCCTGGAAAAGGACACCACCAACAGCACCGAGGAGGGCCTGCTGGAGGTCTACCGCAAGCTGCGCCCCGGCGAGCCCCCCACGGTCGAGTCGGCCACCAGCCAGCTGAACATGCTCTTCTTCGACCCGCGGCGGTACGACCTGTCCCGCTTCGGCCGGTACAAGATGAACAAGAAGCTGTCGCTGGCCCGGCGGATCACCGGCTTTGTCGCCGCTGAGAACGTGGTCGACCCCCTCACCGGCGAGCTGCTGATCGAAGCAGGGGAGAAGATCACCCGCGACAAGGCCGAGCAGGCCGACGCCGCCGGCGTCAGCCTGGCGGTGCTGAGCATCGACGGCAAGGCTGTCAAGGTCATCACCAACGGCTGCGTCGAGGCACAGCCCTTCTTCACCTTCGACGTCAGGGAGTGCGGCATCAACGAGCGCTGCTCGTTCGAGGAGCTGCGCAAGATCCTGGACACCACCTCCGACCCTGAAGAGCAGAAGGAGCTGCTGCGCCGCAACCACGACCAGCTGATCACCCGCACCGTCACCGTCACCGACATCCTGGCCTCCATCAACTACCTCAACGGCCTGGGCCACGGCGTGGGCACCACCGACGACATCGACCACCTGGGCAACCGCCGCATCCGCAGCGTGGGCGAGCTGCTGCAGAACCAGTTCCGGATCGGCTTCTCCCGGATGGAGCGTGTCATCCGTGAGCGGATGACCCTGCAGAGCCAGGACCAGAACGCCATGACCCCCCAGGCCCTGATCAACATCCGGCCGGTGGTGGCGGCCATCAAGGAGTTCTTCGGCTCCTCGCCGCTGTCCCAGTTCATGGACCAGAACAACCCCCTGGCCGAGCTGACCCACAAGCGCCGCCTGTCCGCCCTGGGCCCCGGCGGCCTCAGCCGCGACCGCGCCGGTTTCGAGGTGCGCGACGTCCACTACAGCCACTACGGCCGGATGTGCCCCATCGAGACCCCCGAAGGCCCCAACATCGGCCTGATCTCCTATCTTGCGTCCTACGCGCGGATCAATGAGTACGGCTTCATCGAGGCGCCCTACCGCCGCGTCCACAAGGAGTACGACGAGAAGGGCCGCGTCATCGAGCAGTACGTCACCGACGACGTGGTCTATATGACCGCCGACGTCGAGGACGAGTACGTCGTCGCCCAGGCCAACGAGCCCCTGGACGAGGGCCGCCACTTCAAGCGCCAGCGCGTGTCCGCCCGCCGCCGGGACGAGATCCTTGAGATCGACGCCGAGAAGGTGGACTTCGTCGACGTGTCGCCCCGGATGATGGTCTCGGTGGCCACCGCCATGATCCCCTTCCTGGAGAACGACGACTGCAACCGCGCGCTGATGGGCTCCAACATGCAGCGCCAGGCCGTCCCCCTGATGGTCACCCAGCAGCCGCTGGTGGCCACCGGCATGGAGTACAAGGCCGCCACCGACTCGGGCGTCGCCGTCCTGGCTGAAAAGAACGGCGTGGTCGAGCGTGTGGACGCCGACCACATCGTCGTCCGCAACGAGCAGGGCGGGGTGGACGACTACAGCCTGATCAAGTTCGCCCGCTCCAACGCGGGCACCTGCATCAACCAGCGGCCCATCGTCTCGGTGGGCGAGACGGTGCAGAAGGGCCAGGTGCTGGCCGACGGCCCCGCCATGCGCAACGGCGAGATCTCCCTGGGCAAGAACGCCCTGATCGGCTTCATGACCTGGGAGGGCTACAACTACGAGGACGCCGTCCTGCTCAACGAGAAGATCGTGCGCGAGGACGTGTACACCTCCATCCACATCGAGGAATATGAGACCGAGAGCCGCGACACCAAGCTCGGCCCCGAGGAGATCACCCGCG
>DWXX01000141.1 GCA_019118985.1 Candidatus Faecalibacterium faecipullorum | reverse complement strand
TTGACGATCATCTCAAGGAGGAAGCCTGCATGAAATACATCAACGCAAAAGACCTCCTCCCCGACGCGCTGGTCAGGGAGCTGCAAAACTATCTGCAAGGGGGCTATCTTTATGTCCCGACCGACCAGGCGCGGCAAAAGCGATGGGGAGAAGTTTCCGGCTACCGACAGGAATTACAGCAGCGAAACCGCCGCATCGTAGAAGAGTTCCAAAACGGAACCTCTGTGGAGGCGTTGGCGAAAAAATATTTTCTATCGGTATCGGCCATCCGCAAAATCATATATCAGAAATAAACCGGCAGGGGTTGCAGGAATGCAGCCCCTGCTTTTTGTTGGATACCGATTGATTCGGTATCGTCTGGTGGATGGAAAAGAGTTTGGTTCGGCGGTATGATAGATGCAGCAAATACATCACAAGAGAGGAAAAACCATGAACGCAGAAAAGATGTATCCGCGCACAAACGACCATGAGACGGTTTATTTGAAAAGTGTCGTCAATCATCCCAACATCATGGTCGGGGATTTTACCATGTATAACGACTTCGTCCATGACCCGCGGCAGTTTGAAAAGAACAATGTGTTGTACCACTATCCGATCAACCATGACAAACTTGTGATCGGGAAATTTTGCTCCATCGCCTGCGGGGCAAAGTTTTTGTTTACCAGCGCCAACCATACGCAAATGTCGCTGTCCACCTATCCGTTCCCGATCTTTTTTGAGGAATGGGGCCTGGACGTCCAGAACATCACGAGCGCATGGGACAACAAAGGCGATATTATCATCGGCAACGATGTGTGGATCGGATATGAGGCTGTGATTTTGTCTGGCGTTACCATTGGGGATGGAGCAATCATCGGCGCCCGCGCCGTCGTAACAAAAGATGTCCCGCCTTATACCATTGCGGGCGGCGTTCCGGCCAAACAGATTCGAAAAAGATTCCCCGACGAGGTCATTTCCACTTTACTCTCATTGAAGTGGTGGGATTGGCCGGAAGAAAAAATTGCAATGCACTTACATGCAATCCAATCCGGGCGCATCGATCAGCTCAAATAAAGAACTGAAATCCAAGGGGCTGCTCTCCATGATGCTTTCCCTGCCGGAGGACTGGAACTACACCACCAAGGGCCTTGCTTGTTGCTTGCAAATCATTGATATTACTGGATTTCCATAGATCCTTTAGTGACACTCCGACCAAAAGACCGTCAGCAGAAAGCTGGCGGTCTTTTTTGGAACGTGATGCAGTTCAAAAGCACTGTGCTAAATTAACATAAATCATGTCGTAACTTTGGCTATAATATAGAAAAATATCAGAATACAGTGAAAATTAAAAGATTATGCTTGACCGGCGGGGTGTTTCGTGGTATTCTGAATTTGGTTTAATGTTGCTTAAAGCAGATGCAGAACGCCGACCATGCCAGACTATTGGGACCCGTCTGGCTGCATGAAAACAAGGATTATACTGTTTTTACGCCTCCTGGCAGATGCTGTCAGGAATATATCTTTTTGTTGTTACAGCGCAGGAGCGTCCTGGCTGTGAATAAAAACAAGGGGCAGGCATACACCTGCCCCGCAGACAAAAAGGAGGTCCCGTATGAAGATTCGAGACAACGCTGTCCGATTTGGTCTTTTCCTGACCTGCGCGCTGCTGTTGAGCGGGTGCTCGAACGGCGAGGCTGCATCCGAGTTGACCCTTCAGGATCAAGTCGAGATCATAGAGGCCCATGAACAGCTGCGGAACGACCTGATCGCCCTGCTCAACGTAGAGCGGGCTGCCGATGAGCAGATCACGTCCGACGGCAGCCTGGACAGCGTTGCGGAGTTTGCCGCCGGGGTGGTCCTTGCAAACCCCGGCGCCTATCCGGTGACCGACGGACTTTCCGAGCCGCTGACCAACCTTCTGGCGGGGACGACAGAAGAAAAAACGCCCGCGCCCACCGGAAAGCAGCGCGCGGCCGACCCCGCGGAGGAGGACGCGGACGAAGCTGAAACGCCGGACACACAGCCGGACGAAGATGTTGGCCCAACGGGCTATGAGACAGGCTTTGTCCGGGCCTATTTGTACGACGGTTCCTTGAGCACCGTGCAGATCGGCGATATGGTGATCAGTGACCTGCACACCCTTAAAAAGAATTTAGAAGCACTGCCTAAGTGGATAGAAGATGAATACGGACAAAAATGGAATGATGGCACTTACAACCGTATGATTGCAAGTTTGAGCGTGGCGCGCCTGGAAGAGGGCGGACAGTCTGTCTGGCTGGTTTTGGTCAAATTGAAGGAAAAAACATCATAGGATATTGGATGAGCTCGTAGTTGAAGAAGGCACGAAAAAAGACCGCCAGCGAAAAGCTGGCGGTCTGAACTGCCCCAGAATGAGTGAATACGAATAAAAATCCCTCATGTATGGAAACTTCAACCGGATCGGCGAAGGAAGAATCAGGCATTCGCCTGCACTTTCAATGCCCGCTCCATTTTATAGTGCGGCGGCAGTTCCGGAAACTTTTGATCTATTTCCACATAGTACCTTAGATCCGGGGAGCGAATCATCAAATTTTTCATTGATTCCAGATGTTCAATGATTTGGTAAAATACCGGCGCGCCTGTATCCATGTACAGATCCACCAATCTTACAATTGTCAGTGGAACAACTATAATGGATGGAATCTCTGCGACCAGATTCCACTTCTGCGCGATCTCCAGCTGGTAGAGTGCATCAATTCCCAAGTACATAGCTTTTGCGGAAATTCGCGCCTTCTGCAAGATGTCCTCTGTCTGCTTTGTCCACCCAAGTTCTATGAAAGGATGTCTTTTCGAAGTTTCTTCCAGCGGAGTGTGGTTTTTAAAGCATTCCAAGCGTCTGTTTAGGTCGTCCGCATGATGAGCTACTGTGTGAGACTGAGAAAAATATTGCATAAAAGAGTGCAAATGCTTTGACGCCTCTTCGAAGCGCAGCAGATAAAACGTTACAACCGCCAGGTCATACTCTAAAATAGGATCTGCCGACTTCTGCTGTAAACCCTTGAACAGCCTCTCTGCTTGATCATAGAATCCAAGGGCCATCAAACAGTCACTCATCATGACTTTTTCTAGTTCTTTTGGGAGCTGATACCGGGAGACTGCAATTTCCATGAGTCTTGCAGCATCGGTCACTTCTTGATGCTGCATGAGAATGGTATGAAGAGGGAAAAAGAACCGACCGGGCTCTTTTTTTATCTGTTCTGATGCATTTTCTAACATGTATGCAAATGCATCGGTTGCTTTAACCCAGTGGTTCTGAGAAAGTCGATACTGTGCCAATAACTCCAAGTGTTCCAAGTCTTTATAGCAATGGAGTTGTTGATCCAAATAGGAATCAATCTCCTGCTGCCGGCCGCTCAACTCCAAAAAACGTGTATAATGCCAATCTGCCTCAGCTTTATCGGAACGGGTCGGTTGCTTCGGCATTTGAGGCATATAGGCATACATAAGACGACAGACTGCATTGATTTTGCCGAACATCCGGTATGTTTCCTGTGAATGATTTTCTACATGTTCCACCAGCGTATACCCCGGATACATCTGGTCCAATCGATCCAGAAATTTCTCCAGCGGTATGACCTCACACAGATCTTTTAAATTCCCAACAGGAAAGAAAACAGCCTTTTCTTCCCATTCCCGACGGAGAATACACAGCCGCCACTCTTCTTGATAAGCATAAGGTGCATCCTTATGAAACACAGAGCGAGTACCAGGACCATCTGCGCTGGCCCAGTTATCTTCATATATTACGCCCCCATAAATAGCGTATTCCAGATTTTGCTCTTCCAGCGCAGTATGGATTGCAGCTTCAAGCCGCCGCAAAAATTCCTCTGAGTCTCGGAACCAAACCACGACTTTTGGCGCCTTGTCTTTATCGTTGAAGTCCACCAATTGCCCACTTGGCTTCTGAATGATTTTGTTGTCCTCGTCGATTTTGAGACGGTAAAGGCAAAAAAGGTTGTTGTATCCATAATTTTCGCTAATCAGCGTAACATAGTCACCCGCAGCATCCAGAATACTATCGCTGAAATGAAAGCCAAGTTGTCGGAGGCAATTCTTGGAAATTATACCACAGATGCCTTCCATCGGATCTATTTGGGCCTTGTTTCCGTCTTTCTGCGCCCCCTCCTCCAACGCTCTGAAAAAACTCAGCGGGTTCATATAAAGATTTCCCTCCAGAAGAGACTGGACAAACGCTGAATCAATAATTTTAAAAAGCTCATAACGCATAGTTTGTTCTCCTTTCTCCCAGATATTTGGATTTACTTTCTGCGAATTCCCAGGGCACCGCATCGGTTGTGCAAACCATCAACATTCCCAATTTCAATCAAATAAAGCGGCTGCTCCGCCTTGTTTTACTTACGGAATCAAATCCAGACTTTCTGTAAAAGCAAGAAATCCGAACCCATCTTCCAATTCGGAAGATAAAGTTCGGATTTCTTTTGGTCCGAGTGGCGAGAATCGAACTCACGGCCTCTTGAACCCCATTCAAGCGCGCTACCAAAACTGCGCTACACCCGGATATGGGCTGCGGGCCCTGCGGCTCACAGCTCCATTATTATACCGGACAGACCCGGTTTTGTCAAGAGTTTTTTTGCCCGTTCAGCGGGCGGTCAGGCGGACGACGCCCTCCGCCCGCTCGACCGTGAAGGAGACGTCCTCCCCATAGGTCAGCTTGCAGGGGGTGCTGTCGGCGGTGCCTGCCAGGTCGACGTCGTAGCCCAGCTCAGACGGGTAGCCGCAGACGGCGGCGGTCACCGCGCCCCCGTCCAGAAAGACCAGCTGCAGCATCCCCTCCCCCGCCGCCTCGGTCAGGTTATAGCTCTCGGCGCCGATGGCGGCCTCGATCTCCTCCACCGGCGTGTAGGGCGGGAAGGCGTACACCTCGTCCCAGCTGAAGGGCACCGCCTGCTCGAGGGTGATGGACGCATCGGTCAGGCCGGTGAGGGCTGTCTTGAGCTGATGGTTGTGCCAGTGCACCACCGGGCTGCCGAACGCCGCCCACAGCATGGCCAGCACTGCCATGACGGCGGCGGCCGCAATGTAAAACTTCTGTTTCCTCGGGTTCATCCATGCACCTCCAGGCGCCTCGCAGAATGGTTCAAAAATCCAGCTCCTCCGGCTCATCCGGCTCGCCGCCGTATCCGCCGGCCCGGTCGAAGGGGATCCCCGGCGCGGCGGGCAGCCCGAAATTCCGGGTCGGGGTGGCCAGGGCGATCACCGCCGTCCACTCGGCCCCCGCCGCCTGCAGAGCCCGCACGCAGGCCAGAGCGGTGGCGCCGGTGGTCAGCACGTCGTCCAGCAGCAATACCCTGCAGCCGGACACAAGGCGGGCGTCGCCCTTGAACAACCCCAGCGTGTTGACCAGCCGCTCCTCCCGGGAGGCGCCGGCCTGCGCGCTGCCCCGCCTTGTCCGCAGCAGGGCGTGTTCCTCCATCGGGATGCCCAGGGCGCGGGCGATGGGCAGCCCCGCC
This sequence comes from Candidatus Faecalibacterium faecipullorum, assembly GCA_019118985.1. Taxonomy (GTDB): domain Bacteria; phylum Bacillota; class Clostridia; order Oscillospirales; family Ruminococcaceae; genus Faecalibacterium; species Faecalibacterium faecipullorum. The sequence continues at coordinate 8,484 of DWXX01000141.1, read as the reverse complement.
AGGGCGGGCAGGTTGTACGCCCGCCCCCGCCCCGAAGAGGGTACCGGCACCAGGATGTCGCAGTCCACCACCGGGGCGGCCAGAGGGACGGGGACTTCCACCCCGCCGCGCACCCTGATCTCGGCCCCGAACAGCCGCTCGGCCGCCATGCAGCCCAGCTGCACGGCCACCCAGGGCTGATCGCCGTACTTGGCCCGCAGGATAGCGCTGCGGATGCCGCCGTGGTACCAGAAGGGCGCGGCGGCCCAGGCCACCGCGTCGGGCGGCAGGTGGGGCAACGGGCTGCGCGGCCCCGGCCCCCGGCTGCGGGTGCAGTAGTCGAGCTCCTGCGCGCAGTCGGGGCAGACGGGCAGGCTGCCCAGCACCCGGCGGCAGAGCGGGCAGCGCCGGGGCAAAAGCAGCTGGCAGCCCTGCCGGAACAGGATGGCCCCGCGGCTGTAGCTGCCCAGGCCGGCCCGCGGGATCAATCTTTGCGCAGGGCGGTCAGCACACGGACCTGATGGCCCGCCGTGCAGGAATCCACCCAGCCGATCAGGAAGTAATCCTCGCTGTTGATGGTGGGCAGCAGGGTGGGGTAATACACCCCCATGTGCCACAGGTAGACCTGCATATCGTCGGCCGTCTCGTACCTGGCACCAGTGGAGGTGGTCACCGACGCGGCCCCCAGGTCCTGGATCAGGATGGGCTGCAGCTGCACCATCCCGCGGACGGCGCCGTTGACCTCATACCGGACGCCGATGCCGCCGGTCAGCACCGGGTAGAGCACGTTGGTGGTGGAGGTGGTGGCCGAAGAGCCGGTCATGTAGGTATAGCTGGCCCCGCCGGCCACCGTGCCCAAGATGTTGCTGAGGAAGCCGCTGGTGTTGTTGGCCAGCAGCCGCAGCAGGGCGCTGGTCCAGCGGCCGGTGTTGCCGGTCACCTCGCTCCAGATGTCGTCCAGCAGCGAGCCGGTCAGCAGCCCCGACGCCATCTGCATCAGCACGTCGCTGGGCTGCAGGCTGGTCAGGTCGTCCAGGATGGTGCCGCCGGTGCCGTCGCTCTTGTTCAGGCTCCAGCTGGTCAGGCAGCCGTAGGTCCACACGTCGCCGGTGACGTCGTCCAGCACCAGGCGGGCGATCTCGCCCCGGTCGTTCAGCTCATAGTAGCGGATGTCCGACTTGGAGAGGTCCACCCCGTCCAGCCGCTCGAGGCGGACGGTCTCGCCGCTGCCGTCGGGGGTGGTGTCCAGGATCTCGACGTTGTTGGCCAGGCGGTAGTCGCCCAGGGTGCGGTCTGCGGCGCTGAAATGGCCGCTGACCGCCTTTTCGCCGATGGCTTTCAGCTGCTCGCCCTCGGGGGTGGAGGTGATGGACACCAGCCACCCGGTGGGGTAGTTCAGATTCTTGTCCACCCGCACGCTGCGAACGGTGCCGTCGGTACACAGCACCCGGACGGTCTGCATGACGTCGGCCCCGTCGTCAACGATCAGGGACCGGTTGGAGGACTGCACTACGCCGTAGTAGCTTAGGTCCACCTCCTCGCCGGTGAGGATGCCCACGGCGATGTCTTCCATCCCCAGCAGCAGGGTGACCACCTGGCCCACGCCGCCCCCCGACAGGGAGGAGATGCGGTAGGCCACGTCGGTGCTGCCGATCTGGTAGGTGACCCCCGCCACCGTCACCGAGGTGGGGGCGGCCGCATTGGGAGAGACCGAGGTGATCCGCCCCGAGGCCTTGGTGGTGTAGATCCACAGGGTGTTCAGGTTCTCGCTGTAGTAGTAGACGTCGTTGATGGCAAGCTCGGCCGAATCGGACAGCTTGTCGTTGCGGTAGACGGTGGAGGGGCTGATGGGCAGCACCTCGCCGGCGGCGGCGACGAAGGGGCCCTTCAGGCTGGCCGCCAGGATCTCAGAGGTGTCCACCTGCCCGTCCGAGACGCTCAGCCCGATGGTGTTGCCGTAGGTCGAGCCGCTCTTGGTGGTGGCGGTCAGGGTGTTGTACAGCAGCACCGCGCAGTCGCTGCGGGTCATGGGCTGGCCCTGGGTGCGGGCCAGGCCCTCCCGCAGGCCCAGCTCGGTGGATTTGTTCAGCTGCGCGGCGGGGAAGGCCCCCACCAGGTCGGCCGGGGCAAAGCCCAGCATCCGCAGCGCCGACGCGCAGGCCGCCTCGAGGGTGACGGCGTCGTCCGGGCGGAAGGTGCCGTCGGTGTAGCCGGTCATCCAGCCCTGCTGCACCGCGATGCGGATGTAGGGGGCGTAGGGGGTGGCGCTGTTGACGTCGGTGAAGAGGCTGCCCACCAGGGTCTGCTCGTTCACCGTGCTGCGGTAGGACGAGGCCATGGTCAGCATCCGGGCAAACTCGCCGCGGGTGACGTTGGCGGCCAGCGCCTCGGGGGACTGCGCCATCGGCGCGGTCAAGATGTCCATGGTGCGTGCGGTCTGGATGGCCACGTTGCTGTTGACCGCCGTTGCCGGCAGCGCCAGGATGGGCACCAGGATGCACACCGCCAGCAGGAGGGACAAAAGTCGTTTCTTCATGGTTCGCTACTCCTCAGTGTTATTTGGGGCGGGCTTACTCGTAGCGCAGCGCCTCGATGGGGTTGAGCCGTGCGGCGCGGAGGGCCGGCAGGTAGCCGAAGATGACGCCGATGCCCACCGAGATGCCGAAGGAGACCAGCACGGCGCTGGTCCCCGGGGAGATGGCCACCGACTCGCCCGGCATGATCATCGGCACCGCAGCCGTGGCTGCCGCCGACAAAGCGTAGCCCAGCAGGATGCCCAGCAGGCCGCCCAGGGCCGAGGTGGTGCCCGCCTCCACCACAAACTGGAAGAGGATGGTGCGCTCCCGCGCGCCCATGGCCTTGCGGATGCCGATCTCCCGCGTGCGCTCCGAGACCGAGACCAGCATAATGTTCATGATGCCGATGCCGCCCACCAGCAGCGAGATGCCCGCGATCAAGGTCAGCACCATGACCACCATGCTGATGGTCTGGTTCATCTGCTCGAGCAGCTCGCTCATGCTGTACACGTAATACGCATCATCGTCCTCGTATATTGCGTACAGGGCGTTTTCCACCGCCATCTTGGCCTGGTTGGCGTAGTTCTCGTCCGCCATGATGACGGTGTAGGAATCGACGGTGTTCTTCTGGTTGATCCGCATGGCCACCGTGTAGGGCACATAGATGCGGTCGTCCTCGCCGCCCTCCTGCATATCGGGGTCGGTGGCCTTGGGGGCCAGCACCCCGACGATCCGGAAGCGGTAGGGCCCCACCTTGATGTCCTTGCCCACGGCGTTGCCGTTGTAGGCCTCGCGGGCCAGGTAGTCGCCGATGACGCAGACGTACTTGTTCTCCTTGATGTCCATGTACTGCAGCCCGCGGCCGTCGGCCAAGGTGTAGTTGGCCATGGCGGTGTAGTCCTCATTGACGCCGTAGACGCCGGTATAGCGGTAATCCTCCCGCCCTTCCTTGACGGTGTAGCTGCTGATCTGGATGTTGGGGGAGATGGCCTTCAGGTACTGGGCGTTCTCCTTCACGATGTCGTACATATAGTCCACCGTGGCGTTGCGGGAGGACCCGCGCCCCCAGATGGAGACCGACATGCTGTTGATGCCCATGGACGAGAAGCTGTCCCGCACCGACTGGGTCATGCCGTTGCCCAGGCCGACGATGACGATGACCGCCGTGACGCCGATGATGATGCCCAGCATGGTCAGGATGGTGCGCATCTTGTTGCTCCAGATATTCTTGAGCGCCAGGATGAAGGTGTCGAACAAAAGCATCAGCCCTGCCCTCCTTCCTGCGGCTGTGCCTCCGCCTGCTGCCGCAGCCGGGCCCCGAGGGCCGGGCTCGCCACAAAGGCGTCGGGGGAGTTGGCGTCCCCGTCGTAGACGATCCTGCCGTCCTCCAGCCGGATGATGCGGGGCGCCTGCATGGCGATGGAGTTGTCGTGGGTGATGAGGATGACGGTGTGGCCCTGGCGGTTCAGCTCCTGCAGCATCCCCAGCACCTCGCGCCCGGTGTGGGTGTCGAGGGCGCCGGTGGGCTCGTCGGCCAGGATCAGCGGCGGGTTGCGGACAAGCGCCCGCGCGATGGACACCCGCTGCTGCTGGCCGCCGGACAGCTGGTTGGGCTTGCTTTTCAGCTTGTCGCCCAGGCCCACCTGCTCCAGCACCGCTTTAGCGCGGGCGCGCCGCTGGGCGCGGGGCACCCGGGCGTAGATCAGCGGCACCTCGACGTTGCCCATCAGGTTGAGCTTGGGCAAAAGGTTATACTGCTGAAAGACGAAGCCCAGCATCTCGTTGCGGACGGCCGCCAGCTCGTTGCGGCGCATTTTGCCCACGTCCCGGCCGTTCAGCCGGTAGCGCCCGGCGGTGGGCACGTCCAGGCAGCCGATGATGTTCATGCAGGTGGACTTGCCCGAGCCCGACTGCCCGACGATGGCCACGAACTCCCCTGCTTCGATCTGCATGGTGACGTGGTCCAGGGCTTTGACGGTGGTGTCGCCCATCTGGTAGAACTTGCACACTTCGTTGAATTCGATCAATGCGCTCATGTATTCCCTCCGGGCAGCGCGGTCATCAGCAGCCCGACGGCGCCGTAGTAATCGTCATAATTGAAGGTGTCGCTGGAAACATAGCCGATGATGTCCCCTTCCTGCAGGCCGCTGGTGATCTCGGTGTAGTTGTCGTCGCTGACGCCGGTCACCACCTGGACATAGACGTAGCCCGCGGGGGCGACCATGTCGGTGACGGCGTTGGCGGCGCTGGGGGACTCGGTGGTCACCAGGACCACGTCCCCGCGCTCGATGGCGGCGTTGGGCACCGCGATGGCGTCGGACGCCTGCTCGACCACGATCTCGGCGTTGACGTTCATGCCGGGGCGCAGCTCGCCGTACTCATCCACCTGGACGGTGACGGGGTAGGTGGTGGTGCCGCCGGTGGTGGCGCCCACCATCGACACACGGGTCACCACGCCCTGGAAGCTGCCGTCCACCGAGTCGGCGGTGACGGTGACGTCCTGCCCCACCGTGATCTGGTTGATGTCCAGCTCGTCGATGTTGATGGTCATCTCGAGGTAGCTCATGTCGTAGATGATGCACATATCCTTGCCGCTCTCCACCGTCTCGCCGGCCTGGTAATCCTTCTGGATGACGGTGCCGTTGATGGGGGCGGTGATGGTGTAGTTGGCCAGGGTCTCCTCGGCGTTGCGCATCGAGATCTCGCGGCTGCGCAGGCTCTCGTAGGCGTTCTGGATGGTCTCTTCCAGGTCCTCGCCGGCCAGCTCGATCACGACGCCGTCCTCAGCCACATGCCCGCCCTCGGGGATGTAGATGGAGGCCACGGTGCCGGCGGTGGAGGCGGTCAGGGTGCGCTGGTCCTGGTAGTTGAAGGTCGCGCTGTTGGTCGAGCTGATGCCGTTGATGGTGGCGGTGGCCGACTGGGTGGTGTTCAGGGTGCCGGCGTTGGGGGTGACGATGGTCACGCTGCGGACCAGCACGTTGCCGGTGCTCAGCACGTCGCTGCCCGACACCTCGGTGACGGTGCCGGTCAGCACCTCAAAGGTGCCGTCCAGGGTGATCTGGGCGGTCTGCCCGGGGCGGAAGTGGGCCGCGTCCGCCGAGGGGAAGGTCAGCTGCAGCACCATCTGGCTGGCGTCCTGCACCACGGCGATCTCCTGCCCGGAGGACACCTCGTCCCCCACCTTGACGCTCAGGCTGTAGACGGTGCCCGCCACCGGCGAGCGGACATACCGGTAATCGGCGATCTTGTCGTAGTTGCGCTGGGCCTGCTCCAGGTTGATCTGGGCCTGCTCGACGTTGGTGGTGGCGTCGCTGTTCTCGATCTGATACAGCTGCTGGCCCGCCACCACCGAGTCCCCCTCTTCAAAGTCAGAAGAGAGGATCTCGCCCTGGACCAGGGTGCGGACGGTATAGCTGTTGGCAGCCTTCAGGGTGCCGGTGGTGCTCAGGGTCTGGGCGATGGTCCGCCGCGTGACCGAGGCCTGCACATACTCAGGGGCGGCCTCCACCGTCTTGGCCTGCCCGGCGCGGCTGGCCGCCGCCGCGATGACGACCACCAGCACCACCGCAAGGGGGATGGCCCACTTGAGGTGCTTTTTATACTTGCTCAGGCTGCCCTCGGCTTGCCCCGCAGTTTCCGCCTGCGGCTGCGCGCCGTCGGGCGCGGCCTTTTTCTTCTTCCAGGTCATGTAGTTCGTCCTCCTGAATCTGCTTTCTCTCCCGGGGGCGGGGCGCAAAAGGGTATAGAAAAGCCCGCCCTCCCCAAGGATTGCTTTCTTATTATAACACACCGGCCGCCCCAGACAAGCAAAAGTTTTTTTCTTTCATCAGATTTTCAAAATAGTTCGCCATGAAAACAGCTTTTCCGGCCCGCCGCCGGCTGCCCGCCCGCGCGCAAAAACAGGGGCCGCCGCACCTTCCGGCGCGGCGGCCCCTGCCCTGTGGTTTTGTTCGGGGGACGGTGCAGCCCTCACGTTCCTTCCGGCTGCGCCGGTTCCACTGTGACCATCACCCCGGCGGGCACGCAGCTGGCCCACTGGCCCGGCTCGCTCAGCCAGCCGAAGGCCTCGCAGACGTGGTCGGGGCACTGGCTGTCCAGAAAGGCGACGGCCCCGTCCCGCACCTGCAGATGGACGATATAGCCGTCCACCTGGTAGTAATAGTCATAGTCGGTGTCAAGGGGCAGCATCTCGACCGCCCCCATCCCGAAGTCGGCGCGGGCATAGAGGGCCGGGCCGCTGCTGCGGCGCAGCGCCCACCATGCCAGCCCCGCCGCCAGCAGGACCGCCGCGGCAAACGCCGCGTTGACGATCAGCCGCCGGCGCTTTGCGCAAGGTCTGCTGCTCATCCAACGTAGGCGGCAGCCTGCTGGCCTGCGATGCGGCCAAAGACGGTGAAGTCAGCCACCGCGTTGCCGCCCAGGCGGTTGCCGCCGTGGACGCCGCCGGTGACCTCGCCCGCCGCGTACAGGCCGTTGATGACGGTGCCGTCACCAGCCAGGACCTGGGTGTCGGGGTTGATGGTCAGGCCGCCCATGGTGTGGTGGATGCCGGCGGTGACCTTGATGGCGTAGTAGGGGGCGGTGTCCAGGGGGTTGGCGAAGCTGGTGCGGCCGAACTCCTCGTCCACGCCGGCTGCAACGGCGGCGTTCCACTTCTCCATGGTGGCGGCGAAGGCGGCGGGGTCGACCCCGATGGCCTCGGCCAGCTCCTCATAGGTCTCGCCGCTGAAGGTGTAGCCGTTCTTGATGTAGCCCTGGATGACGCTGGAGGCGTCCACCATGGCCTGGTCGATGATCAGCCAGCTGTAGCTGCCGGTCTGGGCGATCTCGGCGGCCGAGACCACGTCGCGGGTGCCCACCTCGTCGGTGAAGCGGTTGCCCTCGGCGTTGACCAGGATGGCGCCGTCGCCGCGCAGGCCTTCGGTGATCAGGGCGGCGGTGTTGGCCTCAACGGTGGGGTGGATCTGGATCTGATCCATATCGACGGTGCCCGCGCCGATGGCGACGGCCATGTCGATGCCCTGGCCCTGGGCGCCGGGGGCGTTGGTGGTCATGAAGCCGGCCAGGTCGGGCTTGTACTCGACCACCATGTCCAGGTTGGCGCCGAAGCCGCCGGTGGCCAGGATGACCGCGCCGGCGTTGACGGTGACGGTGGCGCCGGTCTTGTTGTCGGTGGCGACGACGCCCACGGCCGCGCCGTCGGCGTCGGTCAGGATCTCGTTGGCGGTGGTGTTCATGATGAAGGCCACGTCAGCTTCCTTGCACTTGGCCTCCAGCAGGGGGATCATGTAGCTGCCCACCGAGATGGTCTTGCCCTCGGCGTCCACCGGGCGGTGGATCCGCTTGACCGAAGCGCCGCCGAAGCTGGAGACGCTGGTCAGCTCGATGCCCTGCTCAGCCAGCCAGGCGATGGCGTCGGCCGAGTTGGAGCACAGGGCCTCGACCAGGGCGGGGTCGTTGGTGCCGTGGCCGCCGATCAGGGTATCCAGCTCCATCAGCTCGACAGAGTCGAAGTAGCCGACGGGGTTGGCCTGGTATGCGGCCCACTGCTCGGCCACGGTGGCGGCCAGGGCGGTGATGGCCTCGTTGTCGGCCCACTCGGCGGCGGCGGTCTCGAGGGTCTTCTCGACGCCGGCCGACTCGGTGAACTCATTCTCGTCCTGCGCGGGGGTCTTGGTGGCGTTCATGCCGCCGGTGGAGCGGACCGAGTTGCCGCCCACCATGGCCTGGCTCTCGATGATGACGACGTCCTTACCGGCCTCAACGGCGGCGATGGCGGCGGTCATGCCCGCGCCGCCGGCGCCGACGATGACGATGTCGGTGTCGACAGTGGTGTCCTCAGCGGCCTCGGCGGTGTCGCCGCTGCCGGTGAAGTCAGCCGCATCCAGCCCGGCGGCGGTCAGGGCCGCGGCCAGAGCCTCGTTGATGGCGTTGGAGGTGATGGTCGCGCCGGACACCACGTCGATGGCGCCCTTGTTGCCCGAGA
>DWXX01000140.1 GCA_019118985.1 Candidatus Faecalibacterium faecipullorum | reverse complement strand
TAGGGCAGGTTGAACAAAGTGTAGTTCTCAGAGAAGGTCTCCAGCAGGGAGTTGGAGGCCACGCAGAAGGTGATGGCCCCCGTCTGGGTCAGCTGCACCATCTCATTCTGGGAGCCCAGCAGCTCGCTGGGGAAGATCTGGACGTCGTACTTGTCCCCCAGCTGCCCCATGATGTACTCCTGAAAGGCCAACAGGCCGGTGTGGGTGGGGTGGTTGGTGGACTGGTTGTGGCCGATGCGGATGATCTGCAGCCCATTGTCCGCAGCGCCGGCACAGCCGGCCAGGCCGCCCGCTGCCAGCACAGCCATCGCTGCCAGGAACGAGCGGCGGGAAATCTTTTTCATAGCACTCTCTCCTCCTTGACGGTTTGGGGTGGTGTAAGGCGGGTCAGACAAAGTCCTCCCGCATGGGGGTAAAGATGTCCAGCAGCACCCCTGCCTCCAGGCAGGTGCAGCCGTGGACGACACCGTCCTCTTTCAGCATGGTGTCCCCCGCCCGGACGGTGCGGGTCTCGCCGTCGATGGTGAAGGCGAAGGCCCCCGACACCACATAGGTGATCTGGGTGTGGGGGTGGCTGTGCAGCGCGCCCACCGCGCCCTGTTCAAAGGTGTTCTCGACGCACATCAGCCCGTCGGTGTAGGCCAGCACCCGCCGGGTGACGCCGGGGCCGCCGCTCTGGGTCTGCACCTCGCCGTGAGGGACCCAGACCTGCTTTTTCTCGGTCAGTTTCATGGAATATGCCTCCTGCCGCACAACGCAGCAAAGGGCGCGGACGGGAATGGCCCGTCCGCGCCGCGCTTATGAACGTTCAGAACAAAGGGGTATCAGCCGAACCAGGCCGGGGTGACCTGCGGCACATAGCCCGCCAGTTTGGGGATGAACAGGCTGATGTCGGGGATGAAGGTGATCAGCAGCAGGGCCACGACCATGCACAGGTAGAAGGGCATGGTGGCCTTGACCACAGCGCCCATCGGCCGCTTGGCGACCGCCGCGCCGATGAACAGGACCGAGCCGACCGGCGGGGTCAGCAGGCCGATGCCGCAGTTGAGCATGACGATGATGCCGAACTGGATGGGGTCGATGCCGATGGAGGTAGCGATGGGCAGCAGGATGGGGGTGGCGATCAGGATGATGGGGGCCATATCCATGATGCAGCCCAGGAACAGCAGGATGACGTTGATCAGCAGCGCCAGCAGGATGGGGTTATCGGTGACGCTGGTGATGGCGTTGGCCGCCAGGTCAGGCACGTGCAGGGCGGTCATGCAGTAGCCGAACACGCTGGAAGTGGCGATCAGGATCAGGACGATGGACAGGGTGTGGACGGCGCCGTCCAGCTCTTTCCAGACGCCCTTGAGGTCGAGGCCCTTGTAGACGAACAGCGCCACGAACAGGGAGTAGAAGACGGCGATGGCCGCAGACTCGGTGGCGGTGAACCAGCCGGCCGCGACGCCCACCACCACGATGATGATGGCGCCGGCCGCCCAGATGGACTCAGCCAGCTGATGGATCAGGTTCTTGATGCTGAACTTGTCGCCGCGGGGGTAGTTGTTCTTGACCGACAGGATGTAGACGCCCACCATCAGGCTGGCCGCCAGAACGCCGCCGGGCAGGTAGCCGGCCAGGAACAGGCTGCCCACCGAGATGCCGCCGGCGGTGGTGGCGTAGATGACCATGTTGTGGCTGGGGGGCACCAGGATGCCCTCCACCGACGAGGTGATGGTGATGGCGGTGGAGAAGTCGGCGTCATAGCCCTGGTCCACCATCATGGGGATCAGGATGGCGCCCAGCGAGGCGGTGTCAGCCGCAGCCGAGCCCGAGATGCCGCCGAAGAAGTAGGAGTCCAGGACGTTGACCATGCCCAGGCCGCCCCGCATCCAGCCGACGCAGGCGTTGGCCAGGGCGACCAGCTTGTCGGACAGGCCGCCCGAGCCCATCAGCATGCCCATGGTGATGAAGAAGGGCACGGCCATCAGGCTGTAGGAGCTGATGCCCTTGACCATCTGCTGGCAGACGGTGGCAAGGCTCAGGCCCTGGTAGGACAGGCAGAAGATCGAGGACAGCGCCACCGAATACGCGATGGGGAAGCGCAGCAGGATCATCACCAGGAAGGATACCAGAAGGATGGTAATTGCAGGTACGTTGATTGCCATATCACACTTCCTCCTTCAAGCAGATGCCGCGGATCTCTTCATAGATGCACTCCAGCTCAAAGACGATCATGGCAATGCCGGCCAGGGGCACCGGGAAGTACATCCAGAAACGGGACAGCCAGGGCATCGATATATAGGTGCCGCGGGCGCCGATGGTGGTGGCGTACTGCATGCCCACCACCAGCATGATGACGCCCAGCACAAGCACAGCCACGTCCGCCAGGATGTTCAGGAAGTGGAGCATGGGCTTGGGGATGTACCGGTCGAAGGCGTCCATCCGGATGTGGGCTTTGTGGCGGATGGCAATGGCCGCAGAGAGAACCGCCATGTAGCTCATCAGGGTCAGGACGACCTCCTCCGTCCAGGACGGGTCGTCAATGAAGGGCAGGTACCGCCCCGCCACCGAGTAGCCGGAGATGCAGATGTCTGCGATCAGCAGCAGCTTGCAGATGGTCATGACCACCTTGTCGGTCACGTCGTAGAGGGGGCGGAGCTTGTCCATGGTCGCGAAGAATTGTTTCATCGGGATTCCTCCTTTGATCAAAATAAGCGGGGCGGCGCTTTGCAGGCGGCCGCCCCGCCCGCATTATCTTGATTCAGGCTCCCTCAGGCCATGTCCACGATCTGCTGGTACAGGTCCTCCAGGCCGGCGGTGTTGTCGGTGATGACCTGGGCGCAGGCTTCCTGCCAGGCGGTCTTGTCGGGGACGTCGACCACGTTGCAGCCCTCGGCCTTCAGCTCATCCAGCACGCGGTTCTCCTCTTCTTCCGACAGGCTGGCGTTAAACTCCTGCGACAGGCGGCCGGCTTCCATGATGGCCTCCTGCTGGTTGGCGGTCAGCTTGTTGTTCCAGGCGTTGTCGGTGATGACCACCTGCACGGCGCCCAGGGTGTGGCCGTCCAGGATGAGGTTGTTGGCCACTTCGGGGAAGGCGTTGGAGGCGTAGTTGGCGATGGGCTGCTCAGCGCCGTCCACGACGCCGGTCTGCAGGGCAGAGTACAGCTCGTTGAAGGAGACGACGGTGGGGGACGCGCCCAGGCCCTCGACCAGGCCGTTCATGACAGGGTCGTTGGACACGCGCAGCTTCATGCCGGCCAGGTCCTCGATGCCGGCCACCGGCTCGACGGTGAAGAAGTGGCGGAAGCCCTCCTCGCCGTAGAAGATGCCGCGGACGGGCAGGCCCAGCTCCTGGGGCTCGTTGAGGAAGTCGGGCGCCAGGTCAGAGTTGGCGAAGTTCCACCAGTGCTCGCGGGAAACGAAGGTGTAGGGCAGGCTGAGCAGCATCGACTTCTTGCAGCCGTAGCTGGTCAGGGCGAAAGCAGAGATACGGGAGATGTCGATGGTGTCGCCGCCGGCCAGGATGTTGTCCAGCACGTCGTTCTCAGAGCCCAGCACGCCGGATGCCTGCAGGTCGATGGTGATGGAACCGCCGGACAGGCTCTCGACCTGCTCCTTGAAGTAGGAAGCGGTCTGGCCCACGATGGTGTCCAGGGGGTTGACCTCGGCGTAGACCAGGGTGACGGCGGGGTCGCCGGAAGCGGCGGACGCGTCGCCCGCAGCTGCGCTGGAAGCGGGGGCGGTGGAGGCGGCGGTGCTGCTGCTCGAGCCGCCGCCGCAGGCGGTCAGGACGCCCGCAGCGCCCAGTGCGGCCGAAGCTGCCAGGAACGAACGACGAGAAATCTTCTTCATAGTGGAATGTCCTCCTTTTTGATCTGATCCCATGCCTCTCATGGGCGGTTGGGCGGCCATACTGCCGCCGCTGGTTCCTGCTAGTAATATATCACATTCGACCAGGCAATACCATTCGTTTTTTCCACCAACTTTATTGCGAAATTTTGTATACATAACCAAGATTTTGTGAACGGCCTTGAAAAAATCTCATTTTGCGCTACAGTTAGAGGGAATCATTCTGCCGCGCCCGCGGCCTGCAAGGAGCGCCCAACGCCATGAAACAGTCTGTCATCTACCTGCCCGTCCAGATCGACGGGGCGGATTTCCGTCACTTTGCCCTCTTCGACGCCTTCACCCGCCGGAAGATGTGGCGGCGGCCGGCCGTCTTTACCGCCATCCTGACGGTGTCGGCGGCGCTGTGCTATTCCCGCTACCCGCAGGAGGGGTCGGTGCTGCTGGGCACCATCCTGCTGGTGCTGGGGGTGGGGATGCCCTTGGTGTGGTACCTGAGCTACGAGCACAGCCTGCACGTCCAGGCCAAAAAGATGGGCCTGCTCAAAGCCCCGCGGCGGGTCTACACCCTCGTCTTTGCCGAGGAGGGCATCCAGATCAGCCAGGACCTGGGCAAGACCTTCACCCCCCTCAGCTGGGGCAGCGTCACCGCCGTCTACCGCCGGCCGGACATCACCTACCTCTACGCCGGCGAGCGCGCCTGGCTGCTGCCCCACAGCCAGATACGCGAGGGCGAAGGCGCCCTGCGCGCCCTGCTGGCCCGCCGCCTGCCCCCCGAAGCCCTGCACGACGTCAAGTAACCAGCAAAACAGCCAGCCCGCGCCCTCAGACCGTTTCTGAGAGAAGGGGCTGGCTGCTGGTTTGTTCAGCTGTCGGCGCGGCGGTAGGCCCAGCGGCCGTTGACCCGGAGTTTCTGCAGCTTCCCTTCTGCGGTAAACCCTGCCAGGATGCGGTTGGCCGTCGCCGGCGACACACCGCACAGCGCCTGTACGTCTGCGTTGCGGATGGTGTCATGGGTCTGCAGGTGGGCGGCGATCAAGCGCCACCGGCGTGCGCGCAGCTCTGTTTTTTCTGCGCCCGGC
>DWXX01000139.1 GCA_019118985.1 Candidatus Faecalibacterium faecipullorum | reverse complement strand
GCCAGGGCGCTTGTACAGACGGTAGCCGCCAGCAGCCCGGTCAGCCCCCATACGGCGTACAGCCCCGCATAGCAGACGGTGCTCGCGATGAAGCCGGCCGTCCCCCAGTTCTCGACCCGGGCGGTGCGGGTCAGATACACTTCGGGCGGGGTGGTCAGGTAGAGGTAGGCGCTGCGGGTGCCCGACTCAAAGCTGACAGCCAGCCCCTCGACGGCGGCTTCCAGCACGAACAGGGGCAGGGAACAGCGCAAAAAGGCTGCCAGCAGCAGCGCCCGCGCCAGCAAAAAGCCCCCTTCGCACAGCACGATGGTGCTGCGGTAGCCAATGCGGTCGGTCAGCCGCCCGGCCGGCAGCTCGGCGGCCAGCACGGTGCAGGAGACGGCCGCCTGCAATAAAAAGAACTGGCTGACCGTCACGCCGGCGCTCGTCCGCACCAGCAGCGAGACGGGCGCAAAAAAGACCAGCCCGTCAAAAAAGGACACGGCGGCAAGGCCGCCCGCCGGGCGGCCTGCAAAGACAGAATGTTTCATCGGTTCGATCCCTCATAATTTCACAGCAAAAAAAGCCGGGCCCCGCTCTGCGCCGGGCCGGCGGTCGTCCTTGCTGCGGTTTTAAGGCATCTTCACCTGCATCTCTGTCGTCCCTCTTTGTTTCGTTCCGGGCTGGTTTGCTGCCTATACTATAACATATGTATCGTTTTGATACAAGTTTTCACACAACTTGATTGCACCGGTTGACAAGCGAATCAAAAAAAGTTACTTTATTTATATGTAATATCCAAGAGGGAAGGGGAGGGCAAAGGCCATGTCGTTCGATTTCATCCGCAGGATGTCTCTGCGCCGGCAGATCGTCTGGGGCACCTCCCTGTTCACCGCCGTCATCAGCCTGCTGGTGGGCGCGGTGCTGTTCGCCTTGTCCGACGCCTACATACGGGTCAACACCCTCCGCTCGGTCGAGTTCAACCTCCAGCAGATGACCGCCTCGGTCCAGAACAGCCTCGACACCGCCCAGGGCCTTCTGAACTGGGCCTCCACCGACAGCACCCTCCGCCTCTACCTCACCGTCGGCCAGCCGGACGGCCAGCTGACCACCTCCGCCTACGACATCTTCTCGGACCGGTACCTCTCCAGCCAGCTGCAGACCCGCATCGTCCGCTTTTTTGTCACCGACGGCCGCAGCCGCTTTTTACAGCAGGGCAGCCTGACCTCCTCTGCGGCCCTCAACGCCCAGACCGTCCCCCTCTTTGACGGCCCCAGCGACCGCCCCGTCTTCTCAGAGGACCCCCTGCTGCCCAACCACCCCTCCTGCCTTGTGATGCGGCGGGGCATCCGCCCCAGCGACCCCCAGTCCTACGTCGGGTGGATCTACCTCGGGCTGGACACCTCGGTCATCACCGGCGCCGCCGAGCACTACATCATGCCCGACGGCGGCGTCCTCTACTGGCGTATGGGGGATCAGATCTGGCGGATGGACGGCCGCCACCTCTCCCTGGTCGAAAACGGCCTCGCCCTGCAGCCCTACAGCACCGGCGCGATGGCCAGCTCCTCCACCAACGCCTCCCGCGTCACCCGCAACGCCCGCTCCTTCCTGGCGGTGGGCATCCCCCTGTCGGGGTGGGACGCCGAGCTGATCCAGCTCTTCCCTGAAAGCACCTTCCTCACCCAGCGGATGATCTACCTGCTGCTGATCGGCCTGGGCATCCTGCTGCTGTGGGGGATGAGCGCCATGCTGCTGCGCTGGCTGGACGCGGTCATCACCCAGCCGGTGGCCGCGCTGCGCCAGCGGATCGACGAGATCAGCGAGGGCAACTTCACCATCGACCACGGCATCGAGTGGTCCAACGAGCTGGGCGACATCGGCCGCGGCATCAACCACCTGGCCGGCAACATCGAAAATCTGCTGGCCCGCCGCCTGGAAGATCAAAAGCGCAAGCAGGACCTGGAATACCAGATGCTGCAGACCGAGATCAACCCCCACTTCATCTACAACACCCTCAACTCCATCCGGTGGATGGCCACCATCCAGAACGCCGACGGCATCGCCGAGATGGTCACCGCCTTTGCCCGGCTGACCAAGAGCATCTCCAAAAGCACCGAAAAGCTGATCCCCCTGCAGGAAGAGCTGGCCCTGCTCAACGATTACTTCACCATCCAGCAGTACCGCTACGGCGGCGACATCCAGATCGAGGTGGCCTACATCGACGACGAGGCCATCTGCCGCGACTGCATGATTCCCCGCTTCACCCTGCAGCCCCTGGCGGAAAACGCCATCTTCCACGGCCTTGAGCCCAAGGGCGGCTACGGCAGCGTCCTGCTGGAGATACGCATCAGCCCCGAGGGGGGCGACGTCCTGGTCACCCTGACCGACGACGGCGTCGGCATGCCCCCCGAACAGGTGGCCCATCTGCTCGACCCGCCGATGGGCGCCGCCGCCGTCAAGGACAAGATCCGCCACGTCGGCCTGTGGAACGTCCACCGGCGTCTGCAATATTCCTTTGGCCGCAACTATGGCCTGTCCGTCGAGAGCGAACCCGGCGTGGGCACCGCGGTGACCATCCGCCTGCCCTACCGCACCAACCATGAAGAAGGAGGCACACATGCTGCGGATCCTGCTGGCTGACGATGAACCCCTGGTCCTGATCGGGCTGCAGGGCATGCTGGACTGGGAAAAACTGGGCTACACCATCTGCGCCACCGCCCGCAACGGCAAGCTCGCCCTCGAAGCCGTCGAGCGGGAAAAGCCGGACATCGTCATCGCCGACGTCAAGATGCCGGTGATGGACGGCCTTGCCCTGGCCCATGCCTGCCACCAGAAAGGCCCCCTGCCGGTCTTTATCCTGCTGACCAGCTCAGAGGACTTCACCTCCGCCCGGCGGGCCATCGAGGCGGGGGTGGTGGACTACCTCGTCAAGATGGACCTGACCCCCAAGGGCCTGTGCGACGCTTTGGACCGCGCCGCCGGGCAGGTCAAGAAAGAGCGCGCCCTCACCGGCCAGATGCCCACCGCCGCCGAAATGGCCGAGGGTCTGCGGGTGCTGCAGGACCGCTTCCTCACCCAGCTGTACGCCGGGCTGATCCCCGACGAGGCCCGCCTGCAGCAGGAGATGAAGGGCCTTGACCTCCACCTCGACAGCCCCTGCCTCATCGCGGCCTGCTGCGCCATCCACCCGGCCAACCCCGGCCTGACCAGCGCCCAGCAGCTCAAGCTCAACCTTGCCTGCTGCCGCATGGTCGAGACCACGCTGCAGAACTATCTCTTCGCCCACGCCACCAGCACCGACGTGCTGCACTTCAACGTCCTGTTCAGCCTGACCGAAGGACAGTCCGCCGACCCCAAGGCCCTGCTTGAGCCCCTGCTGAAAAAGGCCAGCCAGATCGTCTACAACTACTTCTCGGCCCGGCTGCTGTGGGCGGTCAGCCGGCCGGCCGCCGCCCCCATGGGGCTGCCCCGCCGCTGCCGCGAGCTGGATACCCTGCGGCTGCTGCTGTCTGAAAACGAGCCCATCCTCTTCGCCGAGGATGTCGAGAACGACGCCTCCGCCTCCAAGCTGCAGGTGGTCGCCCAGGTCAAGGCCTACATCCGGGACCACCTGTCCGAAAAGCTGACCCTCGCCGATGTGGCGGCGGTGTTCAACTTTTCCCCCGGGTACCTCAGCCAGCTCTTCGGCCGGTACGGCGGCGGCTTTGTGGAATACATCACCGAGGCGCGGGTCGCCGCCGCCAAAGAAATGCTGGAAAAAGGGGACAAAAAGATCTACGAGATCGCCGAGCAGCTCGGGTTCGAGAGCTCGTTCTACTTCTCCAAGGTCTTTAAGAAATCCACCGGCCTCAGCCCCCGGGAATATCAACAGAAACTGTAGGAGATGCCTATGTTTTCAGAACGTCTTTCTCTCCTGCCGGAGGAGCTGCCCTCCTTCCGGCCCTGCCCGCCCGCGTCCGACCGCGCCGGGTGGGAGGGGCTGCCCCCCTCGGCCCGGCAGCGGCTGCTTGCCGCCGGCGAGGCGGAAGCCGCCAAACCCATCGCCCCGCTGCCGCTGCACCTGTGGCTGGCCTTCACCCGGGAGGGCAGCCGCGCCGAGTGGGAGGCAGCCCTCTTCTCCCGCCGGGCCCGGCTGTGCGCCCTGGCCGCCGCCGAGTGCGTGGAATACAAGGGCCGCTTCCTCGACGGCATCGCCGACACCCTGTGGGCCATCTGTGAAGAGAGCGCCTGGCAGCTGCCCGCCCACAACAGCTATGTCCGCGACACCCCGCAGCTGCCCCTGCCCGACACCGCCCGCCCCCTCATCGACCTCTTTGCCGCCGAGGCGGGGGCCCTGCTCTCCACCGTGTGCTGCCTGCTCGGCCCCGCGCTGGAGGGCGCCTACCCCGGCCTGACCACCCGCATCCAGCGGGAGGTGCGCGCCCGCATCCTCGCCCCCTACCTCCACGACCATTTCTGGTGGATGGGCAGCGGCGCCGAGCCGATGTGCAACTGGACTTCCTGGTGTACCCAGAACGTCCTGCTCTGCTTTTTCCTGCTGCCCTCGGTCAGCCAGGACGAGCGCCGCGCCGCCGTCCGGCAGGCCGCCTACAGCCTCGACTGCTTCCTCAAGGACTACGGCCCCGACGGCTGCTGCAACGAGGGGGCGCAGTATTACCGGCACGCCGGCCTCACCCTGTGGGGGGCGCTGCACATCCTGGCGTCGGCCGCGCCCGCCGCCTTCGCCCCCCTCTTCCGGGAGGAAAAGATCAAAAACATCGCCGAGTACATCCTGAACGTCCACGTCGGCGGCCCCTATTACCTCAACTTCGGGGACTGCAGCCCCCTCGCCGGCCGCTGCGGCGCGCGGGAATATCTCTTCGCCCGGGCGGTGGGCAGCCCGGCCCTCGCCGCCCTTGCCGCGGCCGACTTCCGGGCCGACTGCGACCCCGACCACCTCGCCGCCCAGGACGCCAGCAGCCGCATCAACCTGTGGTACCGCCTGCTGACCGCCTTCACCGAGCGGGAGCTGCTGAGCTGCCCGGCCGGCGACAGCGCCCCCGACGGGGACGTGTGGTACCCCAGCGTGGGGGTCTTTGCGGCCCGCCGCGGCGGGTGGGTGCTTGGGGCCAAGATGGGCTCAAACGGCGACAGCCACAACCACAACGACACCGGCAGCGTCACCGTCTACAAGGACGGCCGCCCCTTCCTCATCGACATCGGGGTGGAGAGCTACACCCGCAAGACCTTCAGCCCCCGCCGCTACGAGATATGGACCATGCAGAGCGGCTGGCACAACCTGCCCACCTTCAGCGGGGTGATGCAGCTGCCCGGTGCAGAGTACGCCGCCCGCGACGTCGAGACAGGACAGGGGAGCATCGCCGCCGACCTGGCCGGGGCCTACCCGCCCATCCGCGGGCTGAGCTTTTACCGCCGGCAGGCCGCCGTCACCGCCGAGGGGGTAACTCTCACCGACCGGACCGACTGGCCCGGCGAGATCGAGCTGACCCTGATGACCGAGCGCCAGCCCGTCCCCTGCGAAGGAGGGCTTGCCGTCGGCGAGGTCGGCCGCATCCTGCTGCACCCCGGCGTCGATGTCACCATCACCCCCGTGCCGGTCAGCGACCCCCGGCTGCGCACCGCCTGGCCGGATACCATCTGGAAAATCAGCCTCTATTTTTACAAAACGATCACATTGTCCCTGCGCTGACGCAGGGGAAAGGAGCATAGCATCATGGAAACCATCAAACTCAAAGTGCTGGACGGCCCCGGCCACACCCTGCTGACCTGCCCCGCCGCGCAGGAGGTCTCGCTGGTCTACACCAGCGCCTACCGCCCCGGCGACCGCATCGCCCTCGAGATCGACCACCCCGGCCAGTTCTGCGTGGTGCAGTTCGAGGACACCATGGCCCCCGCCCTGGTCTATGTGGTCAAGCGGGAGATCAACTTCCACATCCCCTTTGACGAGCAGGCCATCACCTATTCCCCCAAGAGCTTCTCCGGCAGCCGGCACGTCATCCGGGCCCGCCTTGCCACCGCCGAAGAGCTGTCCGGCCGCCGCAACCTCGCCTTCAACTGCTATGACCAGCACGGCGACACCGGCTTTTACCCCCACGCCTCGGCCAACGTCGAGACCCGGGGCGAGGCAGTCTTTGCCGCCCGCAACGCCATCGACGGCATCTTTGAGAACACCTCCCACGGCGAATACCCCTACCAGAGCTGGGGGATCAACCGCGACCCCAACGCCGCCCTCACCCTCGATTTCGGCCGCGAGGTGCTGCTGGACGAGATCCGCCTGACCGAGCGGGCCGACTTCCCCCACGACAACTACTGGGTGAAGGCCACCGTCACCTTCTCGGACGGCGGCCGCCTGGAGATCCCCCTCATCAAAAGCCCCAAGCCCCAGAGCGTCGTCTTTCCGGCCCGCCGGGTGCGCAGCCTTGTCCTCAGCGGGCTGATCCAAGCCGAGGGGCCCTCGCCCTTCCCGGCCCTGACCCAGATCGAAGCCTATGGCCGCGAGTGCCCTGAGACCCTCGCCGCCCTCGCCGGGGAGGAAGATGCATGAGCTGGTTTGACGCCATCTACGGCCGCCCCGGGCGGGGCGTCGACCCGAACGAGCCCGAAAAGACCGGGCTGCGCCGCTTTGCGCAGATGGTCGGGCGGGACTTCGGCCAGCTGATCGGCACCAACTTCTTAGCCTGCCTGCTGCTGCTGCCGGCCGCCCTGGCCGTCTCGCTGGGGGTCATCCTGCTCAACTTTCCCTTCACCCTGCTGGCCGGCCTTGTCACCGGCCTGCCGGCCGGCGTCGGCCTGCTGCTGCTGACCGACTGTGCCCTCCGCAGCCTCTGCAACGACCCGTCCGCCTGGCTGTCCCGGGCCGGCCATACCGTCAAGACCAAGTGGAAGGCGGCGCTGCCCCTCGGCTCCATCGCCATCACCCTGCTGGGCGCCTTGTCCTTTGTCTGCGCCTTCCTCTTTGAAGTGATGCAGGGCGGGCAGTACCCCGGCGGCGCGGTGCTGGTCTTTCTGGGCTTTGACCTGCTGGTGCTGGCGGTGGCCGGCAGCCTCACCCTCGCCGCCCTGACCGCCCTGCCCGACGGGGACGTCTCCTTCCGCGCCGCGCTGCGGGGGGCAGGGCAGATGCTGCTGCTCGCCCCCGCCCGCAGCCTGGGCGGCAGTGCGGTCATCTTTGCGGGCGCGGCGGTGCTGATCCTCTTTTTCCCCATCAGCACCTTCTGGGCCATGCTGTTCGGCTTCTGGCTGCCCGCCCTCGTCGCCATGCAGATCTTCTTCCCGGTGCTGCGGCAGCTCTACCGCATCGAGGTCGAGCGCCCCGCCGCCCCCGCCGAGGAGGACGGCCGCCCCCTCACCGCCAAAGAGAAGCGCCGCCGCAGCGCGGCCAACTGGTGGCACTACCACTGGGGCCTTGTGGTGGCCGGCGTGGTGCTGGTGGCGGCGGTGGTCTATGTGGCCCACGGCCTGACCACCACCGTCGACCCCGACTACAACGTGGCGGTGGTCACCGCCGACGTCCTGCCCGACGCCTCCGCCCTCAAGCTGCAGCAGGCGCTGGAGCGCTACGGCGAGGACCGCAACCGCGACGGCGCGGTGATCGTCCAGCTGAACGTCTATACCTGGAGCGCCGACGCCTCCCTCACCGACATGAACAGCCAGATGGCCGGCGCCACCCGGATGAACACCGACCTTGCCAACCACACCAGCGGCATCTGGATCCTGGCCGACCCCGACGGCTTCGAGCAGGCCTACGGCGCCCTCAGCGAGGCATTCGGCAGCGACTGGCCCGCCCGCCTCTACAGCTGGGCCGACGTCCCCGCCCTCGCCGGCGCCGACCTCGGCAGCTACAACACCTCGGCCGACGGCTCCGCCACCCAGTCGGTGCAGCAGCTCTTCGCCGACTGCAAAATCGCCGTCCTGGACGCATCCGACGGCCTGTGGGCCGCCCTGACCGCGCCCTGACAAAGCCCGCCGGCGCGCAAATGGTCGCTTTACAGATGGTTTTTGTCCATCCGCTTATTGTTTTCCCCCGCCGCCCGGTGTATCATCAAGGTGCGGGCAGGGGACGGCGCCCCGCGCCCGCACTCCTTCATAAGCAACACACACAGACAGGGGACGGCCCGCACGCAGGCCGTCCCCTGTCTGTTTTTCCGCCCGCTTTTTCCACCGTCGGAGTGGGGAAATGTGGAAAAGCGCCGTGTTTTTCCTCTCAGGCTCGCTGCGCTTTCGGGCCCTCTCTGTTTTTCGTGCCCTCTCTGTCTCGCTGTCGCTAGACATCTCCCCCGGTAACGCGGTGCCGGCGGGCAAGCCCCCTTCGCCTCACTGCGTTCGGCACCTCCCCCGCACGCGTGGGA